>JBCCAQ010000141.1:0-13592 GCA_039814735.1 Cyanobacteria bacterium P01_A01_bin.15 | reverse complement strand
TTTATCGTCAGTCATGGTGTATCTCCGATCTGGTACTTGCTTGTCCAGAAGGATACGCCTTTTTTTATCTCCTAACCCATACACCAGAAATAGTTATAACTCCCACCTGATTGTTTTTCAGGTCAGGTAAACGTCATGGTATCGGCACTCCATAACTCTTGTAACTGATCACCTACAATAGAAAGATAGCGATGCAACCACACCAACATGGTTTCACAACCGCTCAAGACCCTTCTGCCTAGTACAACAGAGCTGCCCTGCTCTGACGATATTCCTGTGGATAACGAAGACCAGAATCTACTGCCCAATCTATTGCTATTTCTATTGACTCGTATCTGGTCAGAGCGCATGGATTGGTTCTTCGGTGTAGATATGGCGGTGTATCACACAACAGGGTTGAGTCCGAAAGTGCCTGTTGTACCCGATGCATTTCTAAGCTTGGGTGTGGAACGCAAAAAAGATAGTAAATCCCGTAGAAGCTATGCCACCTGGGAAGAAAATGACACGGTGCCGATCCTGGCGCTGGAGATGGTATCCCACCAGCCCAATGATGAATATGATGCTAAGCGTGATCTATATGCCAAGTTGGGTGTCCTCTACTATGTGGTTTACAACCCAGAGTATTGGCAACGGGACCGGCACCAGCCGTTCGAAATTTACAAACTGGGCGGCCAAACTTATCAACTGCAAATTGGCGAACCCTTTTGGATGCCTGAAGTGGGCATTGGCATTGGTCGCAGTCGTCGCATCTTAGGCGGGATTGAACAGGAAGTGCTGCTATGGTTCGATGCTGACGGTAAAGCCTATCCTACACCGGACGAAATTATTGAGTCTACCGAATCTGAGCTAATTGCAGAACGTCAGAAAGCTGAGGCTGAGAAGCAACGAGCTGATGCAGAACGTCAGAGAGCCGATCAGCTGGCCGAATACTTGCGATCGCTCGGCGTCGATCCAGATAATTTACCTAAAACCTGAGCGTCCATAACTTACATATAGCTGCCCAGCGGAATCATCGTTGGGCAGCTATTGGCTTGTTCAAACTGATTGGGGTAAAGATTGGGGTAAAAGTTTGATTTTCTTTAATCAGAAAATCTAAAAGCCTTATAAATGGATACCTCCAGGGTTATAGATACTCTAATTTGTAATCAGCCGGTCGTCCGTTCGAGTCGGATCACCAGCTTTTTTGTGAAAACATTGCGTGTAAAGGGTTTTAGCTTTCTAGATTTTGATAAGCTCTGGATTTTCTGGAGCTAATTTTTCTTGATTTTTGACATAAATTAAGCGCTAACTGAGCTTCCTCACAATTAATTTGAGTTGAGCCACCTCCATAAAGAAAAGCACCATGTGAGCGGGAGCGCCGACTTGAGTAGCGTCAAGGCAACTGCGCTGGCTAGATACTGGAAAAAGCTATCTGTATCCGGTGAGTGCAACTGTTAGGCGTACATCTTGTAGTGTGTAGATCTATGCCCCAAATCCACTTTGGATCATCGCTTTTGATAAACTTTGGGAGTCATTCCTGTTATCTGACGAAAGACTTTTGTTAGGTGAGTTTGATTGGCAAAGCCGCAATCTAGGGCAATGGTGCTGATTGCCCTAGATTGCTGTTTCAGTAACTGTTTGGCTCGTTCTACCCGTTGTTGTATCAAATATTGATAGGGGGAAGTTCCCACTGATTGCTTAAAGGAGCGGCTAAAGTGAGATTCGCTCATGCTGGTTAGGGTGGCTAAATCTAAAATCGATAAATCTTGTGACAAGTTCGCCTTGATGTAATCAATGACTCGCTCTAGCTGTAACTGGGGTAAACCGTTGGCTTTGAGTGAAGGCAGGCTGACGGCATAGTTCTGCACCAAACGGGCGGCGAGTGCTGTTCCCAATGACTCGCCATATAGCCTGCCAGATAGACAACCCGTTTGGATTTCTGTCTTGAGCGCGATCGCTAATTGCTGGATGACCGGATCTGCGATCGCAACCTGTGGAATCAAGTCTATTTCACGCTGGGCGGCTTGACTCAGCAAGGTTGGGCAAATCGCAATCACCGAAAATTCAATTTCCTGATCCCAGTTTGTCCGATGGTTGAGAAATGCTGGGATAACATCTACGCGACCGTTGCCATGGTTGTAGTGTTTTAGTTTGCCATCCAAACGACGCTCTGCTTTGAAGCAGCTTTTGGCATCCATGATCACCAGTGAATGTTGTAGAAGAGAATGCTCCACCGTCTCATGGGGGGGATGGCGGTAGTGGGTGAAGGTTAACCCTTGCCACCCGGTACCATAGCTAGCGACTAGGGGTGCCTGAGGAAGCAATCGTTCTACTTCCTCTTGGTTTGTAAGATCAATTGTGGAGGTTGCAGGATTCACCATCGGCTTTACCCAGTCAAAATTGGAAACAAAATTAACTCGCTTCCACTGTACCTGCATCTCGTAAGGGCTGGCCCAAGCCCTGGCCCTTACGAGATTAGGATTAAACCTATCGCTGGGGAATCAACACCATATCAATTACATGGATAACGCCATTGGTTGCTGTGATGTCTGCTGTACTAACAGTGGCATCATTAATTGTTATCTGTTGGCCCACCTCCACTTGTAACGGTAGCCCACCCGCTTTACTATCCACAGCGCCGGAAGAAAGCTGGTCGGAGGTTACGATACCACCAATCACATGGTAGGCGATAATGTCATACAGCATCTCCCTATTTTCAGGTTCATAAAGACTTTCAAGTGTTTCTTCAGACAAACGGCTAAAAGCCTCATCTGTAGGGGCAAAGACAGTAAATTCTTTCCCATTAGAGCCGTCAAATGCTTCAACCCAACCTGCCTGCTCCAAAAGAGACGTGAGAACATCAAAGGAATCGTTTGAGCTAGCAATCTCAGCAATGCTTTGAGCGTCAGCACTTTGAGCGGTTATGGGTAATGCCATAAATAAACTGGCAAACCCGATACCAGCAGCCTTGAGACATCGCGAAGTGAGTTTAGAAAGAAGTACCATAGTCTAGTGGATCTCCCGCAGATAAAATATTATTGGCTCAGCCACCGTAGGTTACTAAATGGCTCAAACTGTCTAAGGCAAAGCCTCAGATACATCCTTAGTAATCCATAGGAATCTGAGGTCAAGATTAATCTTTTTTGAATGTAGGCTTAAAATCCTCGGTTGGTCGGGCGTTAAACTCTCTATCGAATAATTTTGATTGCAACCTCTATTTTGGGAGTTTATATCGTCCCTTATTCGGGTTGTACCTGGTGGAACAGAAATTTCTAGCTACACTTAAAAAATGATGTATTGAAGGTGAACCGAGACATGATGAACAACCCTATGGAACCTATCATCCTGGACTCGACGGACGAACGCGCGGTGAAAGAATTGATAGCGTCTCTCATTCGAGCTGAGTCTACGGAGTATACTATCCTGAATGAGCACCGAGAGGACATCACCCACGAGATCAAAAAGCTCGTATCATTTAAGACCAGAATTATTAAAGGCCAATAGCCCCAGCTACATACTTTTTTATGGGAAGCGTCATTCCCTAGCAGCAGTCCTCTTCAACCTGCTCAAGCAAATTTAAGGCCTCTGTATCTTCATGTTCTTCGCATAAAAAACGGACATTGTTCATTACTTAAGGGCTCAACCATGGCAGAGGTAGAGCGTTATTTTGCAGCCAGCCGCTGGGGGCTACATTTCGGGTCGCCGCTGTCGATCAAGATACCTCAGCCATCGTACGGCTGGCGCTGTCGCTAGACCATAACCCTGTTCTTCGCTATGTGGTTTAACGCCACACCGCTGCGATCGCAACTTTAGGCCAGGTTGCCGCTGGGTTCAACAGCAGCTGAGCTAAACCCATCGGGTTCGTCAAATAGGGCATTGGTTTGTAGCTTTGCCTTGGCTCGAATGTCGGGGGTAATGCTCATGGCCACGCTGGCCAAAGCAGACGCTATCGTAGTGAAATCGTCGGTAAAGCCCACGGCGGGTAGCATGTCGGGTATCATATCCACCGGCAAAATCCAGTAAGCTAGCGCTCCCGCAATCACCAGCTTGGCAGAGGTTGGGGTTTTAGATGAATGCAGGGCGTACCACATAATATAGGCCTGTTCAACCAAGGTCTGACCGGCTTGAAACCCAAAGGTTTTCATCTTTTTTAAAAACTTTTCGTCAGAATAGTCCATGGCATCCATCGTCTGCTCCTGGGAATAGGCCAGCGCCTTTACAGGGACGCCAACGGATATCATTCGCTCGGCAGCGGCCTCTAGCTCTGGCATCGTTTCCTGACTCTGTTCCGGCTTGGCGTCTGCCAACAGCTGCATGAAGTCACGAATCGCTTCTAGCTGCACATCGTTGATTTCAAATACTTCCTGGGCAAGTGCGATCGCATCTGTTTCTGCTGGCGACATTGTTTCATTGATGCAAACCAGATTGAGAATACAAAATATCAGTCCGAACTTTAGCTCTTGATCGGCGGCGGCTAGGGCCTGCACCGAGTCCCTTAGGGGCGGCGGATTGTCAGCATATGACTGGAGGGTTTTTTGTTGATCCGCAGAAAGGTTGTTAGCTTCGGAGCTAGCCAAAATCATCTGTAGCTCAGCTTCGCTAATCTGTTTGTCGACCGCTGCGATCGCAAATAGCACAGCAAAAAAGGCCAGCGTGTCATCATCCGAAAACGGACGCCAGCCTTGAACCGCTCTAACCAGATTCGTCGTTTGGGTGCCAATGTTTCTACCTAAGCTAGCGGCAGTTTTCCCAGCAGCTAAAGCCAAATCAGACGATGTTTCACCAACGGCCTTACCCGCACTGCTAGCCGTCTTCCCAGCGGCTGAAGCCAGTTCAGCTGCCGCCTTACCGGCGCTATCAGCAGCCATCTTAGACGCTTTTAGAGCTGACCCAAACCAGTTCGCCATAGCTAACAACCTTTCTTACCATATCTAAATGTCATCCGTAGCATGCCACGATGTCCGTCGGATGTCATACCGCAAAAGAAAGATTTATCAGCCGCTCGAGCTAATCTTCATCCAAAGCCGGAAACGCTGCTTCGATACGCCAGAGTTCGCTCCGGTTAGCCATAAACCAGCTACGGGTTTCCGGAGTAAGGTCTTCCCAAACCACATCTAGGTCAACATGGGGAGATTCGTACTGATACTTTTGGCCGAGGGCGTGCAGGTTCCGAGCCACAGCTCCGGGTATCTCAAACTCAATCCAATCCACCCGTAGCGCCCTGCCGGATACAATGCCACCGGGGGCGTAAACCTGTTGCGCCACACGAATCAGATCGGCAAAATGGGTTGGTTTTAACCCAGTAACGGCTTGAATTTGTTGGGCTTTTTGCCTGTTTTTCTGCCTGCTCATCGTGGGGATTACCTAACTCGTCGTTTGATAGTTTTTATCCATATGATTCACCATATATTAATAGATATGCTTAGGCACAAGGCCACTACCATTAAGCCTGCACTCAAGCGCCATAGCCCCCGCCATACAAAGGCTTAAAAATTTATTTGGGACGTGGGACGAGAATATTCAGCCATTCAAATTGGCCACCCAAAAACAATCCAAAATATGAACAAAAGATAAAAGCAATAAAATCAGTATTTAGCTATACGGAATCTCCCAAACAAATCTCTCTTAATCGATAGAAGAGAGTATACAAGCTAAGATTCTAGAGATCGAATTTGGTCGAAACCGCTGGGCTAGGTTTATTCCCCGGATTCATCGTTCCATTCCCAATACTCACCATGGCTTCCCCTGCATCTGCAACTCCTCCCCCTTGGTCTACCGTATCTGCGCCTGCCCAAACCTGGCTGGCAGCAGCAGCGCAAACTTGGGAAGATACCCAAACCTCTGAGCAATATATTCAGCAGGCCCTAGCCCAGCCAAATGTGGAATTGGATGTGTTCGTGAGTGCCTATCGCTATTATTTCTACAAAAACCAGAATGAAATGGCCCTGGCCATGGCGAGGGCGTTGCTTGAGCGCATCCAACAGTCTGAACAATGGCCAACACCATGGGACGATCTCAAGCCTATCCTATTGGCACGCCTCAATGATGAAACCGTCAGACTTTACCTGAGCACCTACGTAGCATCGGGAATGGTGCTGGCCCGTTTGGGGCATACCCTCGCAGCAGAACAAATCGCCAACAATGTCCAACAGCTCAATGCTAAAGAATTTGGAGCCGAGGCCCTTTTTAGCATTCTCAACTCTCCCCTTGATGAGGAAGACTGACCCATGGCAATCATTGACTTTTACGAAAAACCAGGCTGTATTGGCAATACCCAGCAAAAAAAGATGCTACAGGACGCAGGCCATATCCTAAATGTGCACAATCTGCTGACAGAACCCTGGACCCCCGCAGCCCTGCGTCCCTTTTTTGGGGATCGCCCCGTGGTCGACTGGTTTAATCCCACAGCTCCACCCATTACCAAAGAGGAAATCTGTCCGCAGCAGCTGGATGCCGCCGCCGCCCTGGCGGCAATGGTAGAACAGCCAATTTTGATTCGGCGACCATTATTGCAAGTGGGCACTCGTCGCATGGCTGGCTTTGACCTAGCCGTGATCGATCGCTGGGTTGGTCTTGCCGCCGACAGCGACTTGACCCAGGATGTACAAACCTGCCCACACACCGCATCGTAAGTACCTGTAGTACAGGATCAAACCTCAAGAAAAAATGCCATAGCTTACATCTTGCCCTAATCCGGTTGTGAGGCATTCACCCACGCTGGGTTGAAAACCCACCGCTCATTGAAGCCTGTCCACTAAAGGGACAATATTGGCTGTGAGGCTGTGAATATAGAGCTTTCAGCGATCCATTAACCCCTTTAGTGGGTTTTAACTCAATTAGCCCTGACACTTTCAGTGCAGGGCGGGCTAATGCGATCGCACCAGGTGCCAGATATGAGCATAAGGGATCTGCCAATTAATAGAATACCTGTTGAAATTGTGTTGTAGGATTTCCTCCCCTTACGTTGGCGAAGCCTGTCCTTTGGGCTTAGGGGAGGTGCTGTAGGCGGAGGGGTTTCGGTTAATAGCGCCAGTATCGCCCCCCCTCCCTGATGGTTACCCTTTGTAAGGGGAACCAATTGTCGCCAAGCCTCTCAACGGGTATATTATTTTCCTGCACATCCCTAAGCGTAAGCGTCCCCTGAGCGGAGTCGAAGTTTAAAAAGAGAAATCGGCATGTTGTTAAACTCTTTATCCTTAGCGACAAATCTTGACAACCGCTGACTCGAATCGTTATTTTCGCAATATGGAAATACGCTCTTCAACCGATGCCGATCGCCCTGCAATTGACGAGGTTCATGCAAGCGCTTTTGGTCCCGAGCAAGGGCCAGAAATCGTAGGGCTGATCGCCGATCTTTTTACCGATTCAACGGCTGAGCCGGTACTGTCTTTGGTTGCAGACAGTGACAGCATCGTAGCTGGTCATGTTCTATTTACCATGGCCACCGTAGCGTCCGATCGCGCCGATGTTTCGGCTCGAATTCTTGCGCCACTGGGGGTCAAACAAGAGTTTCAAGCAAAAGGCATTGGCACGGCATTGGTCCAAGCCGGTCTAACAAAACTGACCGATGCCGGTGTGGAGCTAGTGTTTGTGCTTGGGGATCCCGCATACTATTCAAGACTGGCGTTTCGTCCGGCTGGTGTGCTTGGGCTGGCGGCTCCCCACCCGATTCCCCCAGAGCACGCCGATGCATGGATGGTGCAACCGTTACGGGCGGGCATCCTCAGCACCGTTACCGGGACCGTGCGATGCTCAAAGGTGCTGAACGAGCCGCGCCACTGGCTCTAACAGGATGGCGGATAACAAAGCGATTGGGGTCTGCTGCGATTTTACCGCCGATGGCTTGACTGATGCATAGGACTACCCGTATGTTTTTTTATAGGTCACTGATACCAATCATGGCCGTTCCACAGAACTCAATGACTTAGCGCGGTCGGCAGGTGTTAGCGCCACCTACCAACCGCATCACCCCCAAACTGACAGGTCCAGTTTGAGAGCTAGGCTTATTATGCCTCAGCCGCTCTACCGACACTACAGTTGGGCGTTGCTGGCCCTTGAGACCCATACTCCTATCCGGTGCTGGCCCTTGCTAGCGCCACGGGTGGGGGCATCCTCAAAACTCAGCAACCGCAGTCTCTGCGGCGTGGCTAAGCTCCTTGGGTTCTGCTTTCCTCATGTGTCCTATACACGTTTACCCAGGAGAACAGAACTCATGTTTCAAGATTCTAGTCAGGGCGCGACAGCGTCCACTGTTTACCCTACCTGCACACCGGAAACGCTGCCTCAGCACGATTTTGAAGATGTTCGGCATCTGTTGCTAGGCAGCCTTACCGCCGTGCAGCGCACCATTTTGGAGCTGCATACCAGGCAGTACGCTGAACCTAACGATTGGAGCCGCCCCCTAGCCACCGGGCGACCCAATGAGGTCATGGCGATTTTGACCCGACGAGTGCGGGTGGATTAGCCTGGCGGTGGGCTGATCACGCTTCGGCGGGTGGGTTCTGCTCATCTGCCGAAGCGGTATTGAGGGCTGCAAAGCGCTGTTGTACGGCGTCGACAGGTTCGTTTAATACCGTTGCTACCTGTTGAACTATCCCATGGTTAGGATTTGCTCTATAAATTCGAGCAAGACTGTTGAGTGCAATCTCAGCATTATGCTGATCATTTGACTCAATAAAGATTGCTAACGCCTGCTGTAAAAAGTCATGTGCCTGCTCATACTCCCGCAACTCTTGCGCTACGCGGCCCAACTGGTGATAGGTGCTGGCTTGGCTGTAGCGGTCGTTGAGTTCAACCTTGATCGCGAGGGCCTGCTGATAGTGCGATCGCGCCTGCTCATACTCCTGCAGTTCTTGCGCCACAATACCCAACTGGTGGTAGATTTTGGCTTGGTTATATCGGTCGTTGAATTCGAGACAAATAGCGAGAGCCTGCTGATAGTGCGATCGCGCCTGCTCATACTCGCGTAGCGCTTGGGCTACGATGCCTAACTGGTGGTAGGTGCGGGCTTGGCTGTAGCGGTCGTTGAATTCAATACAGATAGCGAGAGCCTGCTGATAGTGCGATCGCGCCTGCTCATACTCCCGCAGCTCTTGCGCTACGATGCCCAACTGGTGGTAGGTGCCTGCTTGTTCGTAGCGGTCGTTGAATTCAATGTAGATCGCGAGGGCCTGCTGATAGTGCGATCGCGCCTGCTCGTACTCTCGCAGTTCTTGCGCTACCCTACCCAACTGGTGGTAGGTGCTGGCTTGGCCTTCACGATCTTCTAGGCCAGTTTCAATCTCCAGTGTTTGCTGATAATACTCCCGTGCCTGTTCAAACTCTCGCTGATCCGTGGCAATATTGCCTAACTGAAAATAGGCGTTAAGCTGCCCTCGCAGATCGGCTAGCTCCTCAAATAGTTCCAATGCTTGCTTAAAGCATTCCGCTGCCGGTTGAAACCGCCGACAGTCCCGCAGCGTTTTCCCCAGCTTCACTAAAATCTCTGCCCGCTGTCCCTGATCGGCAGCCTTGATGTGGTCGAGGGCCTGCCCATAGGCTTGCAATGCTTCCTTCTGTACCGACAGCTTTCGATAGGCGTCCCCCAAGTCGTCATACAGTGTCCCCAACAGAGGGGAATTCTCGTTTTGTTGCTGTAGCTCCTTAATCTGCTGCTCCAAATCTGCTAGTCGCTGCCCCGTTTCCCCACTTTCCCCATTTGTACCTAGCGTTCTCTCCTCTGCCCCACTGCGGGCAGCATCGACAATAGCCTCCCCATAGCTCGCCTCCTGCCTCTCAAACTCAAACACCCCACCCCGCCAGCTCCAAAAGTCCTGGGCCTGCTGGGCCACCCCTTTCGCCACGGCCCCCGACAGCCACAGCACCACCGGAAATTCAAACCCCCGCAGCGACTCCCGCGTCCACTGCAGCGAGAAAAAAAACTTTTCCCGTTCCGACTTCTCTTGATTGAGCCGCACCCCAAACAGTCCCGCTGCCCCCAGCACCGTCACCAGGGCATTTCCCCCCGACTGCAGCGGCGTGTTGTATTTCACCAGCTCCGCCAGGCTCGCTTTTAGGCTGGGGTTGTTGGGGGCCAGGCTGGCTCGGTAGACGGCCATCCCTTCTGTTTTCATTACCGCCTCATAGCGATCGATCAGCGTTTCCTGCAGCTGCCGATCGTCACAAATCGCCATCAGCAAATCCAGCCGCCCCGCACTCGCCCGCACCGACACGATCAGTTTTGCCAGTTCCCGCTGATTAAACTTACTTAGCTCCATTGGACTCGGCTCCATCGGGTCAGGAATCTGCTGGCTTGGCAATGTTGGGTTCCCCCTAATAAGCTGCGGTGCATCCACGTTTCGAACCGGGGTTGAAACGCCTGCCTTACCCCCCTTAATCCCCCCTTGGTAAGGGGGGAAACTCCGGTCCTCCCCTTGGTAAGGGGGGAAACTCCAGTCCTCCCCCTTACCAAGGGGGAGTTAGAGGGGGTCATCCAACCATAAGCGCTATTTCCCATCACCCATGTACCCACAGCAGCTCCCCCAAAAGACCAGCCTAAACAGAACTCTCCAACAGCTGCTTTCGTCGCAGCAAGTCCGTAATTAATGGATGCAGGTCGTACCACAGGTCATCGTTTTCATACTCCAGCACATACAGCCCATGGAGCAGCTCCAAAAACGCCGGACTCCGCGCATCTGGCGGTGCAAAGTCTTGATACACCTGCACCAGCAGCGCATACAGCTGACTGCCCAAACTGCGGGCAAACTGGTTTCGTAAATTCTTTTTTGCCTCCTTTAAAATAGCGCTATCAATCGTCAGGTCTGACCGATCCGGCTCTAGCTCCAGCTCCAGCAGGCACTCCCGGCAGCATTCCTGCCCCAGCCGGATCAGCTCTCGCAAAATTCCTCCGCTAGCGAGCACGATCTGTCGCCTGATCTCGGGTGTAATCAGGCTGTCATCAATCCGCCGTCGCAGCACCGCTAGAAAAATCTCCATATTCTCCTCTAGCGGTGCGGCCTCCGGCACATGGGCCTGCTCCCGTGGATAAAACTTTAGCACCGACAGCAATATCACCTTACAAAACGACTCCAGCGTCGTTAATAGTTTGGTATCCCTCACCACCGAGATCGGGATTGTATAGACAATACGGATATTCGGCGAAAACAGGGCGTTAATATTGTCTTGGTAGATGGCATTGACCAACGACAGATCGAGCTTGTCCAGGTCATCAATGATCACCAGCACCTCTTTTTTGGTGGCCGCTTGAATCGCCCCGGCAATGCGATCGATCATCTTTGATAGCTCCGAGACTCGCCGCTCGTAGGTCACCCTGATCTCTTCTCGAAAGGTGTCTTCCTTTTGGAGCTTGCCGGTTAATAGGTCAAACAAATTTGCCCCGAAGGACAGCTCCTGTTTGAGCTGATCGGTATAGGTTTTGCTTTTAGTCTCGGTAAACCAGGTGAGTAACGTATCTTTAGTGGTGGCTGGAATCGGCACCTGTAGCTTAGTTGCCTTGCTCAACAGCTGTAGCGCAACAGAGTACAAAATATTGACATGGTTTACATCCGACATCTCCACCATGTCAGCAATGGAGAAAAACACCACAAAATGATCCTGCTGGCGCATGAGTCCAGCTAGCTCATTTAGCAGCGTTGATTTTCCACAGCCCCGATGCCCGGTAAAAATTACCTTGCCATCCGCAGCGGAGGCCATAATCTCCTGTTTGAGCTTGGCCAGGGTCCGCCGTCCATACCGCACTCGAAAGTGTTCGATCTCCTCCGCCTTGAGCAATGGAAACAGCCCCAGGTTCCGATAGGCTGCCGTAAATTGTGCGTGGCGATCGGTAGCAATCATAACCCAGGGTCCAAAACCAGCCTAAATCATACCGGAAAAGCTGAGTTTCATTTTTTGTAACCCATCCTGGTACGGCTGTAGTTCTATCTATGCTGTGTATAAAGTGTCATAGCCTCAGCCGGACCGACCCAGGGTCCTGGTTGTACCCATAGGTACAGACATTAGAAACTTGCTCATAAGGAAAACAGACAATGGCTAAACGGTTGTGGTTGTTAGGATTAGGTGCGATCGCACTAGCGGGTCTGACCCATCAAGCCCAGGCAAATCTGCTGGCTGAGTCGTCCGATGCCGTGCCTGCCGTTACCCAGGAGCCTGCTCGCATCGTGAGTCGACAGCAGTTTGACAACTACCGCCAGGTCATAGAACGTACCCGCTCGATGATCTACGACCAAAGCAGCCAAACCCTGGCGGACCGCTGGGGCTTAGATATCCTGGATGTCACTTGGGAGGACACTGGTCGCTACGACAACTCCGCCGTCGGCCCCAACATTAGCGACATGACTATCCAGATCCAGCAGCAGGATCCTGACACCGGGGACTACCGGCTGCATCTGATGCCGGTGATCCGCTACCCCAACTTTGCCGATATCACAGGCGATGTGCCCATGGACCAGTTCTATGTGCTCACGGGCAACGAAAAGGGTGATGATCTAGAGCGGGTCTCCCTCAGGGATGTTTTGGGCGATCTGCGCAGCTACCTGAGCGAGGCCGACTCCTGGGCCGGTGCGGAGGACTCCCTGCTAGCGGAGCGCGACAGCCACGTGCTGGTCAGTGCCCAGGCCGCCTTCTTGCCCATCCCCCAAGACAGTGAGGCCACCTTTAATCCGGTCCTGTTCAACTACCAGTCCTACCCAGAAAATCCGGCGGTCCTGACCCTGCTGGCCACCCGCGAAGGCACCAGCGTTACCGTCATCGACAACCAGCGCGATGGGTTTGATGCCGGGGCCACCTGGGGTCAGCGGCTGTTTTTTAATAAAAATGGCGAGCGGGCCAGCCTGACGGGGCAACGGCTCAGTGATTTTCAAGCGGCGGAAACCCAACCCTCCGGTGAAGAACCGGCCACGGCAGATGCCGAACAGGCAGGCTTAAACATGGTCATGCTGATCCAGGTGCCGCTCAAACAAAGTGAACCCTTTTGGCAAGCGGCACCCATGGCGGCGGACGCCCCGATGATGGAATCAACGGCGGCAGCCTCAGGCAGCCGGAGCAATGTGGAGGCTGCCGTCATTGGCCACGGCGATGTCGAAGGCCCCTTTACGGAAATTGACAACCTCGAAATCGAACGGGATCCGAACTTTCCCATTCGTGTGACTGTGCAGTTTTATAAAGCCACCAGTAACGGCGTGGTCTCCGCCGATGACATGCGTGAAATCCACGAACAAATCCAAAAAGTCTATGACGATGCGGACTATGTCGGCAGCCTGGTGCTAGACGGTCGTCAGGATCGTCCCACCGAGTATGAGGGCGACCACACCCAGCCGGACGACTGGTGGGAGCGGTTTTGGGAGCGCTCCCGCGAACGGTTAGACATGGACGAAGAAGAGGCCCGTGAGCTGTGGGAACGGCTGCGGGGGGATGATGCCCCCAGGGAAGAAACTGAGTAATCGGCTGGCCTGTTTGGCCAATCAGGTTCGGTATTTTCACCAAAAAACCGGCCTAAACTTTATGGACGCTCCCAGTTTTCCTTTTGTAAGCTAGTGAGCATAGCCCTTCACAGGTCAAGCCATCATGTCCGCCCTAGTGCCTTCTCAAAAAGTTCGCGATCGCAAAACAGCCAGCTA
>JBCCAQ010000236.1:0-8371 GCA_039814735.1 Cyanobacteria bacterium P01_A01_bin.15 | reverse complement strand
TAAGGTTGATTTTCCCAATGCTGATATAAGTCACAGGCCAAAATCAGCTATGGTGGGAATCTGATATTTGATGACAAGGAATGTAGGGATGTCAGCCGCACAAGTCACAGATTCGACATTCGAGCAAGAAGTTCTAAAAAGTGAGCTACCAGTGCTTGTAGACTTCTGGGCCCCTTGGTGTGGCCCTTGCCGAATGGTTGCACCCGTCGTAGATGAAATTTCCGAGCAGTATGACGGCAAGGTCAAGGTTGTTAAAGTCAATACGGACGATAACCCAAAAATCGCCAGTCAATACGGTATCCGTAGTATCCCGACCTTGATGATTTTTAAGGATGGTCAACGGGTTGATATGGTGGTAGGTGCTGTACCAAAGACAACATTAGCCAACACCCTTGAAAAGTATTTATAAGCCCACAGCTGGTTTGGGGCTGTGATGGGTGGTACATCTGCTGGATGTCTTAAGCTTGGTCAAACAGGGTGCCCATAGTCCCTTATCCATCATCAAGAATAAAAGTCTTGTGGGATTTGAATCGGCCCTGGCAGCTAATGTTAGGGCCGTTGCTTTTTCCAATTTGACTTGCGTGCGCGACGGACACAGCGCTGTTAAACTGCTAGCACAATCTTATGCATAGGGAAATATCGACAGCCTCTGTCCCATTGATTGGGACAATTTGTGTCTTTATCCTTTGAAGTGACAACCCCAAAGGGGAGCGACAAAGTCTCAATAGATCAGGGCTTTATTGACTACATATATCTTTGCCCCCATTGATTAGGGCAGCAAAAACATAAGGCAGCGGCAATCTTCAAACTAACTCGTGTTTTATGGTTACCTCCACAACAAAATTTCCGACTCATTTGCAAGAGAAGATCTCTGAAATTGTCACACAGCTTCCCTCCATGGAGCATGGGGAAGTGATTCAGCAAATTTTAGAAACTTTGGTGAGAATGATTGGACGGGAGGCCGACCGTTTAGATTGGAAGATTTTAAACAACACGTTGCAGGATATGGAACTGGGCTTCCAGGGCTTTTATCCCCACCGTCATACTCGCAAAATAGCCATCTTTGGTTCGGCCCGCACCCCCGCCGATCATCCTGACTATCAGTTGGCCAAAACGTTTGCTCAGAGGGCGGCAATTCAAGGATTTATGATTATGACTGGGGCCGGCCCTGGCATTATGGAGGCGGGCAATGAAGGAGCTGGCGTAGAGCACTCCTTTGGATTAAACATTCAACTACCGTTTGAGCAGGGGTCAAATCCAATTATGGAGAATGATCCTAAACTGCTTACTTTCAAATACTTTTTTACCCGCAAGCTATTTTTTTTGAGAGAGTGTGATGCTTTAGCTGTGTTTCCTGGAGGCTTTGGTACCCAGGATGAGGCCTTTGAATCACTCACGCTGGTACAAACCGGGAAGGCAGATCCAATGCCGATTGTTTTGCTCGATCATCCGGGTGGAGACTATTGGCAAGGCTGGGACCGCTATGTGCAAGAACACCTAATGGCCAATCGGCTGATCAGCCCCAACGATCCTAGCCTGTATTTCATAACAGACAGTGTTGACGCGGCATGGCATGAGATCACAAATTTTTATCGGGTATTTCACTCTAGCCGCTATGTGGGTGAGCGTTTGATAATACGCCTTAACTCCTGTCTGCGCGAAGGAGCCTTGGACTCTCTAAATCAGTCGTTTGGAGATATTGTGGCAGCGGGAAAAATTGAAATGACGGCAGCTCTACCAGAAGAGCATGATACTGAAACAGCGAACCTGCCACGGCTAGTATTTCAGTTCAACCATCGCGACTTTGGTCGTTTGCAACAGCTAATTCGTGAGATTAATGGCCTGGGTGAACCCTGTGAGGCAACTGAACATCCGGAACATAAGTAGGCTATCGCTCTAAAACTCACGTTGGATGTGGGTGATAATACCCCGTGCGATCGCATTGGCCATGCGACTGCGCCATTCCGGATTGCGCAAGTTGTGAATGTCTTCGGCACCGGTAACAAATCCCACTTCGACTAAGATAGCGGGCATGGAGGTACGACGAATGACATAGAACCTGGCCTGACGCACCCGCCGGTCGCGCATACCCATGGTCCTTAGCACAACATCATGGACCGTTCGGGCAAATCTGGCCCCAGCATCGGAGTAATAGTACGTTTCTAAACCATTCACATCAGGGCGACTGAGATTAATAGCATTGGCATGGAGGCTGACAAAGAGATCGGCGTCGGCCCGTTCGGCAATTTGCACGCGCGGGTCAAGATCTAGCTCAATATCCTGATTGCGGGTCATGACAACCTCTATTCCCTGCTGCCGCAGGATCGCTGCCACCTGCTGAGAGATCGGAAAGATCACCTGTTTTTCCTGCAGTCCGCCGATACCAACGGCACCGGGGTCGCGTCCCCCGTGGCCAGGATCAATGGCAACGACGATGCGACCCTGCGGTATTTGGGGAAGTCGTTCCGGGGCGGGTGTCTCAGCTGGCGGGGGCGACACCCTAGGCAATGTTCTATCTACCGGGCGCTCAGCCACCGGTTCAGAAACTGGAATACTATTTTCAGGGGGCTTAATATCCGGAATATCCCGAATGGCGACACCATCGGGAAGTACGGTGATCCCCCGGAGACTGGCACTAATCTCGGTCGCAATCGTTTGCCAGTCGGGACTATCCTCCCCAAGGGTCATGGTGATAACAACCGCTGACCCATCTTGAGATACGTCCCAGTTTTCAATGCTGTAGCGATTTTCTGGCAGCGCATCGGACGTTAAACTTGGCGAAATAGAACTATTAGGCAGCTCTAGAATTATTTGTCGCTCCGGGTCGCGGCGGCGAGAACGACTGACGCTCACCTCCGGAGTTTTGCCCGACACTCGAATAAAAAAGCCATCGGCTGTGGCCAAAATTCCTTGTACCTGGGTTTCTGCTTCAGAGGCGGTGCTAGCATCATCAGCGGGGTCTACCCGATTGGCTGTTTGAGCCGGTGGGGCCGCTGGGGCCGCCCCATCTGCCATTGTGAGCGCAGGCAGCTGCACAAACCAGCGGCGATCAGTTTCGCCACGTACCTGGACCTGCTGCGGGTCTAGGGTGTAGCCCGGTGCTAGCTCAATGACGATGCGAGCGGTTTGGGTATCAAGCTGCCCGACTCGTACTTCTGTGAGTCCTTCCTGTAGCCGCTGTCGAGTCGTCGAACTCGCCACCTGGGTATTGGGCAGGTCAATGACTAAACGGGTTGGATTAAAAATAAGCTGGGCGCTGGGGCGTATCTGGGTGTCAGTTGTAAAGGTCAGACGGTTTTGCTGCGGGTCAAACCGCCAGAACTGAAGGTTTGCGGCATCTGCTGGCAAAGCAATTAGAGCTGCCCCCACGATGCCAATAGCACCGGATGTCAGTCTAGACATCGTGCGGCTGACTACCTTACCAAAGAGTAAAGGGTTCCAATGCACAGATTCAATTCCTTTCAACAGTAGCGATCCCACAGCCATCTACCTGACTTTGCAGACCCAGGATCAAAGTCGCAAGACAAGGGTAACCGCATTTGCGCAATATTTGAGAAGTTGAATGTCAAATATTGCAGTTTTTGGGTGTTCCTTTATCTGATTCATAGGACTTTTGTGCTTTCAGACAAGAATGTCTGGCAATGTCCTGATGATCAGACAGGTTGATATTTTTGGACCACTGTTAGGATGCCCTCATCAAAATAATTTGCTCAGAGTGTTCCGTGGAAACGTCCGGGTTAGCGCTGAACGAGTTCGGCCCCATGGGCTTCCATGGCCGCTACGTCTTTGGGAACGGCGACTGTCAAAACGTCGTGGCCTGTTGGGGTCACTAGCACATCATCTTCGATACGAATACCAATACCGCGCCAGCGCTGGTCGACTTGGGGCTGTCCCTCTGCTGGCTCATAATCAGGGGCAATATAGATACCGGGTTCGACCGTCACTACATTGCCAGGGGCAAACGGTTGCCAGGTTTTATCTGGGTTGCGCAAAATGCCAGTATCATGCACATCTAAGCCCAGGAAGTGGCCTGTACCATGCATAAAGAAGGCTTTATGCTTCTTTTCTTCAATCAGGGTGTCGACACTGCCCTGTAGCAGCCCTAGGTCGACTAGTCCCTCCGTAATGGTGCGGGTAGCGGCATCATGAAATTCATTAAAGGGACGTCCCGGTTGGACAGCCTCAATGGCCCTGAGCTGAGCCGTCAGCACCAGCTCGTAGAGAATACGCTGTTCTGGGGTAAAGCGCTCCCCGACGGGAAAGGTACGGGTAATGTCGGCATTGTAATAACCGTAGGCGCAGCCGGCATCGATTAGCAACAGATCATCTGCCTGCATTTGGCGATCGTTTTCGATGTAATGGAGAATGCAGGCATTGGTACCGGAGGCCACAATGGAGGGATAGGCGGGTCCCATCGCACCGCTTAACCGAAAAATATGCTCCATTTCCGCTTGGATCTCATATTCATAGCGGCCGGGCCGGGCCAGGGTCATGGCATGGTTGTGGGCTTTAGCAGAGATGGCCACTGCCTGACGCATCTGTTCCAGCTCACTGGCGCTTTTGACCCGACGAAACTGTTGCATTAGCAAGCGCCCGTCTTCAATGGCAACAGGACCTCGCCCCCGCTTTGGGTATTTGGTGAGCAGCCGCCGCCACAGAGCCAGAATGGTCTGATCTAGGCGGCTGTCGTTACCAAAGTGATAGTACAGCCGCTCCGCGTTTTCGACATATTGGGGCAGCTTTTCAGCCAGTTCTTCGATGGGGTAGGCTGCATCCGCGTCGTACATTTCTTTGGCCAGATCGACCCCCGTGCGCCGGCCAGACCAGGTCTCTTTTTCCTTATCCTTGGGGCGCACAAACAGCACAAACTGGTGCTCTTCATGGTGGGGGGCGAGGACTGCGATCGCATCTGGTTCATTAAACCCGGTCAGGTAGAAAAAGTCGCTGTTCTGCCGAAACGGATGCTCCACATCATTGTGCATGACCGCTAAGGGGGCGCTACTAAAAATGGCCGTCCCCTGACCGATCGCAGCCATCACGGCCCTGCGTCGCTGTCGATACTCTGAATTCATGACCTGCGGGTATTAATGTGTAAGCTACGAACCGCTAACTAGCGCCCCATTTAAGATAAAACCTTAATCCGCATACCGCTACTAGGAAGGCCGCTGCTCTGCAAATTCAAGGTGCCACCCACGCGATCAACCGGTGTTCCGGCCATCAGCTCCAGAAAGCTATCAACGGTTTCCAGCTCACAGCTACTGTTGGCAGCAGCGGTCAGATACTGGGTTGGGATAATCAGCTTGGGCTGCAGGCTATTAATAGCAGCGACCGCTTCCGTCGGATTGTAAGCCTTGGGTCCACCGCCGACGGGCACGATGAGAACGTCGGGACGGCCAATCAAAATTTTATCTTCTAAATCAATGGGGGCAGCGGCTCCGCCCAGGTGAACCACCCTGACCCCAGCCTGGGACCACAGCCAAGCCGTATTGATGCCAAAACGACGGCCCCCCTCGCGATCGTGGGGCATGCCGATCCCTTGGACGCTAAGACCATTAATCTCGTAGGCACCTGGTTCATCCAAAAAATTAACCCCGGCTGGTTCAGGGATAAATCCTTCGTCTAGCAGGCGGCTGCTAACCAATACCAAATCAGCACCACTCAACGATGGTGCCGCGTAATTTTCAGTGCAGCCCCGGGGATCAAACGGGTTAGTGACAATCGTCTTGCCACCACCCACAAACTGAAAACACATGTGCCCCAGGGAGGTAATCCTCAAGGCGCTTGTTTGGGCCTGGTAGGATTGCCAGTTAGATGCAATTCCCAACCCTAGGGTACCAACGAATGCTGCACTGGCATTCTGGAGCAACTGCCGCCGTTTCATAGTATCCTCACGTCCCATTCCAATGAACTGTCCATGACTTGTTATAGTGCCACAGCCTTGGGGCACTCGCTAAACAAGATAGACAGTTTTTGGCGGGTTGCATACTGTCCTAGGCGGTCACAGGAGTGCGCACCTGGGCAGGAACGGCACTTAAAAAATTGTGCAGGAGCTGTTTACCTGACTGGGTCAAAACGCTCTCAGGATGAAACTGCACCCCTTGAATATGGGGATACTGGCGATGGCGCAGCCCCATGATCGTACCGTCGTCCACCCAGGCCGTGATTTCTAAACACTCGGGACAGCTATGGCGATCAACCACCAGACTGTGGTAACGAGTGGCAATTAACGGGTTGCTAAGCCCCGCAAAAACTCCCTGATTGGTGTGGGTAACAGCGGAGGTCTTCCCATGCATTAGCTCAGGGGCGGCGCTAACGGTGCCACCAAACACCTGACCAATGCTTTGATGCCCTAGACACACCCCCAGGATTGGAATCGTCGGACCCAGCTCTCGAATCAGCGATAGGGAAATACCGGCATCATCCGGCGTTCCTGGACCAGGGGAAATCAAGATCCCGTCTGGCATCAGGGCACGAATGTGATCCAGGGTGATCCGATCGTTGCGAAACACCCGGATATCGGCCGCCACGGTCAGCTCTTGACCCAGCTCTCCCAAGTACTGCACCAGGTTGTACGTAAAGCTATCGTAATTATCAATGACTAGAATCATTTCAACTTTATCTGCCCTGGGACGCTGCGCCCCGGGCAGCCCCCTTAGGCCATCCCTTTATTATAGCTTAGGCGATTGCTGGACGAAACAGCACTAGCAGCGGTGGTAAGTAGATAAAGACGGCCACCAGTAAAGCCGCGATCGCAGAGATCAAGACCGCCCCAGCGGCACAGTCTTTAGCAATCTTAGCTAGGTCATGGTAAGTCTGTCCCACCGTCAGATCCACGACGGATTCCAGGGCCGTATTCATAAGTTCTATAACCAAGACGCCACTGATAGTAATGGCAATCACCGCCGCTTCAATAGCGCCAATGTGTAGCAGCACGCCTAAAGCAAAGGCAATCACGCCAACAGCCACATGGATACGAAAATTGCGCTGGGTGCGGATAGCGTAGACGATACCTGCCCAGGCGTAGCGAAAGCTAGACAATAGGTTGGGTGCAACCTGCCAAGCTGTGGCGGTTTCTTTTTTATCCTTAGAAATGGTTGGAAGATCAGATGAAATAGACATGTACAAACCTTAGAGGTGATGTATATCAGTCAGTACGGCAAAACGGCAAAAAAACCGGTTGATTGAGTCCTGGGCGACCAAAATATACCGCGGGGGCTGTTTGATCCTGGGCACCTGTATGGAATTCGGACCTGATTAATTGAAGCCTGACACTACTCCATAAGTTCCCGTAATACTCATTATTCCGTAGGTTATATTAACCCTTTGTCAAAATCCGTAATCGTATATTACTTAGCTAATTAATGTTCATCTTGGCGCACAATCAGATTGACCTGTCCTAACAGGTGACTCTGCTTGTCTAGCATGGCTTTAAGGCTAGTCTCATCAGGATGGTCCCAACCTAGCAAATGCAAAAATCCATGGGCCGCCAGCCAGGCTAGTTCTTGAGTCAGCGAAAAGTCGTCATCATGACGCTGGCGCTGGGCGGTTTCTACAGAAATAATCACATCCCCTAGCGGCAGGGGTATTTCTTGATAAATGGCCTGGGCACCGGGCATGTGGGCCTCTTGAGCTGCAAAAGCCAACACGTCAGTGGACTTATCTTGGTGGCGATAGGCAGCGTTGAGCTGCCGAATGGCATCGTCATCGACAAACCGGAGACTCAGCTCATAGGAGCTGATAGGAGATGCCGTGGGTGCTAGCTCCTGTAGCCATGTACCAAACCAGAGCTGCCAGGTAGGGTGATCGGGGAGATGGCTAGTAGCGTCAGCCATTCCCGCCAGGGAGTCGTCGACATCCACCCACAGATCTAATTTGGGTACTGGTATATTAGGGACCAAGGTCATCGAGTGAGATAGGCAAGACCCACTAACACCCCCAGCAGCCCCGCCGCCGTGAGAAAAAAGTGGAATAGGGACTTGCTACCTTTTTTGACCATATTACGCATGGCCAGCTTGACATAGCTAGGTGCTGGTTCAGTCGACTGGGTATCGACCGGTGGTGGTGACTGGGTCATTGGATAGTGTCTAGGTTTAAAGGATCTAACAACGATACTTCTTAGATTTTGACAGAGAATTTTACAGATGTATAAGTACGGTGGCTTTTAAAGAGCCGTCGTACCTATACATCTGCGGCTTGGGCAATTTGATTTTCCTGTTGTAGCAGCGCTTCAATAAACGGATCGAGGTCCCCATTCATGACATCCTCCAGGTACTCGACCGTGGTCGTGACCTCGGCGCCCGGAAACGGGTGTGTCACCTGTGCGCTGGTCTCACGACGGAATACCGACGCCTGCTGTGCGAACGCCAGCGCG
>JBCCAQ010000374.1:0-3413 GCA_039814735.1 Cyanobacteria bacterium P01_A01_bin.15 | reverse complement strand
TAGAGGAGGGACCGGGTGAGGAGAAAGATCAAACGGTGAGAGCTTCCGTTGCTCCGTTGGCATGGGCTGTGACGGTTTCCATCAGGCTGTGGCCAACGGTGGAGGGATCTTCTAGACCCACATCGCTACACAGAGGATCAATGCCCAAGCCCTGGCGGGGATACTCCTGGCAAATCTCCTGATAGGTACTGATGGCCTCATACAGCTCGTCCTGGGTTAAGACGTTGAGATAGCCACACTGACCAACTTCACCCTTGGGTAGGGGAGCTACCAGGTTACCACCGCGCTTTTGAACAATTTTTTCTTGAGAGGCCCAAAGGGTCTTCTTGTTCAACATCACATCATGCCAGAGGCTAAGCCCAAACGAACTGATCAGCTTCAGGATGCGATGGAAGGCGTCGGCAGTAATCCAGTTGTTGCGGTAGCTAATGTAGGCACCAAAGCCCATACCAATAGCTACGGCGTGACCGTGTAGCAACCCCGCTTCAATCTCGAAACCGGGAGACCAGGTATGACCATAGGCATGGGGACGACACTGGTGGGTTTCATAGAGATTGCCATATTCTGCCTCAACGTAGCTTCTTAGAGCTGCACCAAGAATTTTTTGAGAAAGAACGCTGATCTCTGAGCCCGGCTCACAGTTGAGGGTGCCAAAACGAGTTTCAATCAGTGCTGGGCCAGCTTGTTCAAGATATTCAAACAGCTCGATATCCTTGATCGCAGCCATTTTAATGATCTCGATAATGCCGTGTCGCAACCAGCCTTCCCGTAGCGTCTTGAAAAAGAAACGGTCGGTCAAAGACAGAACTGGAGCGTGGTAAGCACCAAAGAGATTCTTGTAGCCAAACCCGTCACAGCAGGTACGGGGAGATGGACCAGCGTCGATGCCTGCCACGATGGACGTGGAAAGCATAACGTAGGGAGTATTCCGATGGTAGAGAGCACAGGCAAGACCACCGGTATCGGCAATAACGCCACCACCAACGATTAAAACAGGTTCGTGGCGACAGACGCCAAGGCTCTTGAAGTCCCCTAACATCTTCTCTACCGTACGGATGCCCTTATCAACTTCCATCGCTCGGTACACCAGCTTATCTAAATGGATGCCGTGGTGCTTAAAGTACCTGTTGATTTGCTCGCCGTAGTAGGTTTCAACATTTTGGTCAACGAGGCAAACGCATCGTCCGTGGGAAACATACATGTCTCGTAAGACAGGTTGCTCAGGATCTAGGCAATTCTCAACGACGCGAATAGACGTGAAGGTCCGTGACGTCATTACAGCCTCGATGATTTGATCATCACCAGCGCTGACCACATGGGCTTCGCTCTCACGATAGCTAGAAGTTGGGTAGACCGCGTGAGGATTCTCATCTACTAGCTTAGCTGCTAAATCCGTGTAGAAACTGCCGTCGGCGCTTCGAATGAGACGCTCTAAAAGCTTGCTGGCTCCTAGATTCGACTGATTCACTCGATTCGCAAATGTAGTCCATTTTGCGCCTGCAGCCGGATCAAATGCAGTAATAACCTCAGCCAGTAGGCTAAAAAATCTACTGATTGAGAAGTTGAGACAACTGCGTAAACTACGGCAGGCGGATAGACCTGCGATCGCATCTGCTGCCGCAAACTCCTGACCCAGTTCCTCAGAAAAGGCGGGACTGTCAACCAGGGCAAGGATCAGACTTCTAAAAGATTTACCACAGCAAATAGCCTCAACTGCATCATCTAAATTTTGATGCACCAGGGATTCACTGTCGTATGCCGAAATAAACGCTTTAACAGCCGGGATGGTTTTTGCCATTATTGTTCCGAGAAAAATAGCAATCGCAATATAACAAACTTTACGATATCAGACAGAACCACAAAAAGTTGTAACAAAATCACCTAAAAAAACAAGTTTGCCAATCAGCCCAAGGAAGTAGCCTAAGATACATCAAACACAAAGCCCCATAGGGTACAGAAACTTGAGTAACAGAGTTTTATTTTTTAGTAGAATAAATGGAAGCCATTGATGTGATTGCGGTATGGCTTTGCTTAATCTGTATTATAACCACACTATTCCGCGATTAGTCTGTTAGCTAGAAGACTTTTCTAGGACATGACATAATTTCTCAAAATGTGTTAGTGGTACTGTATTACGAGCTACCTGTTTTGCTTAAATTCAGTAATATTTTTAGAGATTCTATCGCAGCCGCTGTTTTGATAGGTGATTGCTGGAGTTTTTTGCTGTCTTTTAGATAGTTTCCCAATAAAACTGGGGTATTGCTATTCCTTATGGTACTGGTTTTAAGGTGTTTGAAAGCCACAGAGAGTTACATACTCACCTAACATTAGTCAATCCCCCCAAGCATAGGGATTGAGCGCTTATCTGGCGACCCCGTGATAGCTCAGCTCTTTTGAAAAAATACCGTCTGTTGGCGCTAAGGTGGTAAATAGGTAACAACAGTCTCTGTTGAGATACCATGGGGAGCCGATCCTTAATGAGAATATGGAGATCCCCTGAAGGAAAGATTTTTATCGGCACTTTTTACTACTGCCGTAGTTAAATATCAGTCAGCGTTTTAGCGCCCATGTAAGCGTTCATAGTTATCAACGCATACGGTCTTCCGGCTACGTGCAGGCAGAGACCTGGTCTTTTACGGGAGCTAGGACAGCCGCCTACCCGAGCTGTTAGGCGACGTCACACATAAGAAAACGCTGAGAAAGCCTGTTTAGAGTTGTCGGCTATGGCCGTTTTGTGAGAAAGGCTGTTTTACAAACCTAATGACAGTGAAAATGTCTCAAGCCGATCTGGCCGATCTATCCATGGCAGCGGGCGATCCAACACTGTTTGCAACAACGAACAGCGGTGCCCATAGCCACCTTTCCATGGGATGAACTAGACTTACCAGCCTTCAGCTAGCTAGAAATAAGCCACTTTCGGTACAAATGCCGTCGAGGGGCCGGTCCCAGCTATTTTTGGGGATCTGGGGCAACCGGGCAAACTCAAACACAATGGCAACGGTGGGCTTATTTTGCCAGCCGGGCTGGCTGAGCATGCGGTCATAAAACCCCCCACCGTATCCCAAGCGGTAGCCCCGCACATCACAGGCCACGGCTGGCACCAAAATTAAATCTACCCGGCGGGGGTCGACCTGGGGAGAGGTGGGATCGGGCTCGGTAATGCCGTAGGTGCCGGGACGCAGGGGCCAGCGGCAGGAGGGAAACCATCGATGCCAGATCAGGTCTTTTTCCTGGCAGCGGGGCAGCCCCCAGGAACGTTGCTGGGCTAGCAGCGCTCCTAAGTCCGGCTCGTTGCGAAAGCTGCAGTAGGCCAGTACCGTCCGCGCCGATTGAAAGGTGGACCACTGGGTGAGATGGGTACAGATGCGATCGCACTTTTGCTGCCAGACTCGGGGCGGCATGGCCTGACGCGC
>JBCCAQ010000330.1:0-4845 GCA_039814735.1 Cyanobacteria bacterium P01_A01_bin.15 | reverse complement strand
TGAAGTGCAAGAAATTATTAGTACCTTACTGCAGTGGCGGGCTGAGCATCTTAAGTATTCGATTGAGCAGCTGTTGGCGGGGGGACAGTCCGATGATGCCCGAGCGGCGCGTAAGCTAGCCGATCAGCTCTACAACAGCCCGATGGTGCGTGATTTGAATTACGAAGCCCAGGGTTGGATGGCTCGCTCGGCCCGGCAGATCATCCACGGTCTTGGGCGGCTCTATCGGCTGATTAGCCGTACTCAAAACGTGTTTGGGACGCAGACCTCTGGGCCTTCCTACATTCCATCGGAATCATTTGCAACTACGCTGTTGGAAATTTTGCAGCTGGAAGACCTGCAAAATTCAGTGGTGGAGACTCGCCTAAAGCGTTTGCTACAGGAGCGCATTATGCTGCCTTTGGGGGATACGCTGCATTCGTTGCGGGCAGCCATCGGTGATGGAGCCCTGCTGGATGTGGAGCTGCGCAACTTAGAAGCGTCCCTAGAAAAGATATTTTTGGATTATCGGACCGGTCGAACGGGGCTGGCCCAAATTGCGGATCGGGTCCTGGCGGAGCTGGAACATTTTTCGGATCAAGGCAAGCAGATTTTGCCTGAGAGCTACGGGGCTACCCAGGCATTTGTCCGTCGGCTAGGATATTTGCGATCGCAGCTGGCTGGCGGTATGGATGTCTCCGAAGGATTAGTGCGACAGCTACAGCCCACCCTTCAAGAGCTGCTGTCGTTGCTAGTTAGCGATCGCACAGAGACCCGCGCTGGAGAGCTGGCCTATATCCGTCAAAAACTGGAGGGTAAGCTACCTGCAAAGCTGCAGGAAAGTTTAAGCGTATTAGCCGAACGGGTTCATCGTCGGGCCGACGCTACAGACGATCAGCTCAAGCTGTTCCAAACAGAACTACAGCAGTGGTACGACCGAGGCATGGACAGGGCCGGAGGCGTTTACCGCCGCAATGCCAAAGTCTTTAGCATTTTACTGGGCATAGCCATTGCGATCGGTGTCAATGCCGACACCTTCTACATGGCCAATCGATTAACCGTAGACCAAGCCGTGCGCACCAGCGTCATCCAGACTATCAACCAGGTTCCCCTAGAGACCATGGTCTCCCGCGACAGCAGTGCGACGACGACCACCCCGTCCGTTGCCCAGCTCAGCAGCGACCTCCAGTCCCTCGGCACCGCTGTACAAACAACGCTCTCAGACTATGCCCTTCCCATCGGCTGGTCTCCAACGCTAAAAGCTTCCCAGGCGGCCTTAGAAGTCAACTGGCCCCTGCCCATCCCTCGCCATTGGCTGGGTTGGCTGATTACCGGAGTGGCAGTTTCCATGGGGTCCAACTTTTGGTTTGATGCTCTGCGGCGGGTAATAACGGTGCGCTCATCCGGGTCCAAACCGGCTAGCACAACCTCTAATGAGCAGTCGGCAACCACACAATAAAAATAGTGCCTCGCTCATCCGTCAGTGACAGATACTGCCGTAGGGGTTCTGGCAGCCAGGGAGCGCTAGAACCCTTAGCCCACAGGGGACTGATCGGCTCTATGGTGCCCCCCATCTGAGTAATGAGATCTTTCGCAATAGCCAGACCCAGTCCGGTTCCCGAAATTAGCCCTTGGGACTGAATACCCCGATAGTGGCGCTCAAATAAACGGGCCTGATCGGCCGCTGGAATGCCCGGTCCACTATCACCCACAGCAACCCCCAAAAAATTTTCCTGACGCAGTCCCCCCACAAGCCATACCCACGCATTGGGGGGGGTGTACTTAAACGCATTGTCCAACAAATTAGCAATCACCTCCTGCACTGCCTGGGCATCCACCGCCACTAGCTCCTCGGAAAACTGTTCGCAGGGTGAATGCCAAAACTGCCGGTGCCGTTCATCAGCCGCCGCCACGGTGACCGTAATTAAGGGGTGGAGCACATCTCCTAAAAACTGGGGGGTGGAGATCAACGAGCGCCCCAGAGCCGGTAAAAGTGGTTTTTGAATACCGCCTTCTCCCTCAGGAAGAAACGTAGTTTTCTGGGTGCCCTCAGCCTTACCCATATCGACTGCAGCATCAAAATCAGTGACCAGTTCCTTTAGGCGCTGACTTTCACGCACAATGCCATCTGCCAGGCTGTAGTTAGGATCATCCTGGGTCAGTTTTCGTAACATCAGCTTGCCAAAGGTACCGATGGCCGTTAACGGATTCCGAAACTGATGCAGTAAGTTATGAAAAACGTCTGACTGTTCTCCCTGCAGGGCTTGTTTTGTTTTTAGGCACTGACGTAGCCATTGGTTTTGCCGGTCCAAAAAGCAGCCAGCGGCCAAGCTCATGGACAGCGTTTGCAGATACTGCTGTTCACTAGGTTGCCAGGGACGATCCGAACGCAGCACCACCAAAACCCCCATCACGATTTCCTGGTGTATCAGCGGTAAAACCAGACGCTCCATTTCAATATTTTGTTTTCTGTGGGATGGGTCGGTTCCCGCCACTGGAACAGAGAGAGTTTCCGTCGACATAACGTCTCCAGAAATGTCTGAGGCCGGTAGGGCACCCTGCTGAACCATCGACGTCAGCAGCTCATTCATATCGCTAGACTCAGAGAGTTGAGCGACTGGAACCAACATTGGTTCAGATTTTTGATCGACGGCTAAGGTGAGATAGACAACAGACGATACGTCACCGAACGTGTGGCGTAGAAGTTCGAGCTGGGTCTGACATAGATCTACTAATTCAACACTAGCTGGCATGATCTTGCCTTGGGGCGGTTTACTGGTTAGTGCTTAAGGGCATTTTTCAATCCGGATAACTGTGCCCGAAGTTTAACTTTTATCAAGATAACCAGAAAATCTGCTGCGTATTCTATCGCTCCGACATGCAAAACGAACGTTGTCAGCACACTTTCAGCGGATACTCCCTAATTTTAAGAGAAGTTGAAAATTTAAGGCACAACCGATATACTTTGCTGGGTTAAGTGTTTTTGTAACTATCAATACACGAATCCGCTATTAAATAATGCATAGGAGGTCAAGCAACTTGGCACGGAGACGCAAGCGTAAGAGTCGTCGCCGCCTCGAAGGGCGTCGTATTTTAGAGTCAGTTCCCCAATACAGCATTGAGAGTGGAGAAGCCAAGCCGGTTACAGCGGCCCGCAACTTCATCCACTCTGAAGGTATTCAACCGCCTGCTGTTCTGCTGGTCAAACGTAATGAGCATACCACCGACCGGTACTTTTGGGCAGAGAAAGGACTGTTTGGTGCGCAATATGTTGAAGAGAATCATTTTTTGTTTCCCAGCCTGCGCGCGTTGATTGGTGAAGAAGAGGCTGTTCTAGGCTAAAAGAACAGGTTAAGTGCTTTTAGGGCACTTAACCTGTTCAAACAAAGCCTATGTAAGAAAGATACCGGGGAAGCAAGACGGCTTCCCTACGGTTTTAGGCAAAAAATTAGCATCGATTTAATTGCTATTGTCTACGCGGATTCAAAGGGTGCTTGAGCCCTCAGTTGGATAATTTCATCCCGATGACCTCGTACGGTCAGCGTACATCCCTGCTCAGTCTCGCTGATCTGAAAGGCAATTTGTTCCTCCCGTTTGGCTCGCTTCCAGTAGACGACGGCGACCATCGGAGACAGTAGGATTAAGCCAAAGAAAAAGCTACCATAGCGGCTAAAGAGGGTAGCTAGCACGAGGGCAAAGCACATCAGCGCTACGGCTGCCAACAAAGAGAGAAAAATAGCGAGAAACACGCTCGGTCTCACCACACCTACCAGCTTAATCCAGCCGTCGTTGGCCGCCCCTGGGTTTTCCGATAGTCGATGATAGGCACGGTTTTGAAAATACTCGAGAAGCTTTGGGTGCAATACGCTGGGTGACTGCTCTGTGGCAAACTCCGCAACTTCGGTGCGATCTTTAGTAGCTGCTTTAATAAAAAAGAATAACCCTACCCCCAACAGCATCGTTAGGAAAAAGGTGGACTGACTGACTGCACTTTCCACAACAGCTATACCTGGCAAAAACAACAACTACTGGAGCCACATTGACTATACCCCAGTAGTTGCTCAGCGGTAGAGCTGGTTATGAGCTCATGGCTCGACGTCTAGGTGTCGTATGACGTTGACCCAGAATATAGCGCTGCCAAAGCTCTGCTAGCTCCCTTGCTTTAGTCTGCCAGTCGGGGCGCAAACGATACATTCGGCGGGGACGACCACGACCTTCAACTTTTTTCCAATAGCCCATGATGGCACCCTGGTTTTCTAGAAACTTCAGAGCACTGTAGAGTACGGTATCCGACAGACGATAGTCAGGATACTCATTCTCAATTGCATGGATAAGTTCAGTACCGTAGGAATCACGCCGTATGAGCACTGAAAGCACGTAGCAAACTGCCAGCTCTTTATTGAGATAAAGGGGCGGGGGATCTTCAAAAAATTGATAAATGTCCTCGAATTTCATGGCGTATTGCTCCGGCTGCAACAGGGATGGGCTCAAAACAGCTTCGTTATTGATAATTTATGGATGGAGCGTTAATAAGTGTCAGGTTAAATGTTAGGTCCCAGCTAACGGGGATGAGCAAGTAGCTTTTTAAAGGCTTCTACCAGCTGTGGCCCAATTGGCTACGGTTGGTTTTTCAATGAAATTGCCTTGCAGGGGCTAACTTGCAGATTCAAGCTAGTAGTGAACAGAAACTATATGTGGTAATTGCCTTTTAAGGCAGGATAAAGCTTGTAGGCTACCATCTCCACTATGCAGATTTGTTAAAAGACTCGTGTCGACAGCCGACCACCCGCTCTGCACACCGCTATACGTGTTGGTTGATTACGATCAATTCACATCTACCCGAAATGCTCAACGTTTTCGAGCAAC
>JBCCAQ010000120.1:0-14864 GCA_039814735.1 Cyanobacteria bacterium P01_A01_bin.15 | reverse complement strand
GCTTCGGGATCGTGGTATAGCGCTCCCCGTAAGATAGTAAGCGCTGTTTCTTTGTCCTGATTGCATAGGGAGGAAAACTGACTGATGGCCGCATAGCGCACCCGGGCGCTGCTGTCTCTGTTAACGGTTTGAATCAGCTCAAAGGCTACCGCAGGGTCGATTTCCCGCAGCAGATTGACAGCTCGCAATCGCTGACCCAAATCTTCGGAGGCAAGCTGCTGTTTAATTTGCTCTGGAGAAATGCCCATAGCTTAAAGGGTAGTGTCAAAACAAATGGGACAGGTTTAGGTATATTGCTGGGCAAGTTCACGCACAATATCCCCACGGGTCAAAATACCAATGACGCGCCTGTCATCATCAACGACCACCAACCGGCGAATTTGCTTGTCATGCATCAGCTGGGCGGCCCGCTGTAGGTCATCATCGGCTTTAATCAGGGTCACCTTACGAGACATCACATCGGCCACCGTCTGTCCCAGAGCTTTGTGGAGTTCTTGGCTGTAGCGAGCCGGATTGGTTAAATACACAACACTATCGAGCAGCATCACATAGGCCGGCAGCGATGCTCCACTGACCTGCCACATCAAATCGGTTTCTGAAATTTCACCAACGGCTTCTCCAGCAGCATCAACCACCGGCAACCCGCTGATTCGATTTGTAGCGAGCAGCTGCACTGCCTCCTTGAGGGGCATATCCGATGTCACCGTTAAGGGCGGCGCTGTCATCATCTCACCAACGATTTTAGTGGCTGTTGTCGCTGCGACGGGTTCGCTGACCATAGGCGTGAAATGTTAGGGGCTGCTTACATCCTTTATTGTAGAAACGCTTTCTGGGGAAAACACGGCTGGTTCAAAGGACGTTACATAGAGACATATAGTCGCAATATCCCGCAGCCCTAACTTTTCAAGAAGGCCACTAGCTGCTCCAGCTTGTCCCAAGCGGCACCGCTGGCAATGATCTCGGTTGCTTGGGTAACTCCCTGGGCGCAGGCTGCTTCAAAGGTATTCCCCGTGGCCACACCGCCGACCTGCAGAGCCAGCGCTGCATTTAATGCCACCGCCTCCTGCTGGGCCTGGGTGCCTTTACCCTGCAATACGTTACGTAGAATGGTCATATTTTCTTCTAGCTCACCGCCACGCAGAGCAGCCACGTTGGCCCTGGCAAGTCCTAAACTTTGCGGATCGATCACCTGGGCCGACACCTGGCCGTTAGTTAATACAGCCACATCGGTGGCATCCCCCAGACCGGCTTCATCTAGACCCTCACGACCGTGAAGCACCATCGCTTGCCCCATACCCAGCTGCTGGAGCGCTTCGGCCATCGTTGAAATCACCGCTGGGTCAAATACACCAATCACCTGACCCGTGGGTCGCAACGGATTGACCAATGGCCCCAGCAGATTAAACACAGTACGAATTTTGAGCGTGCCCCGAATGGGAGCTACGGCCTTCATGGCAGGATGCCAGCCACGGGCAAACAAAAAGGTCACCCCAACTTCTTTGACAGCGGCTTTTGACTTTTCTGGAGAAGCGCTCAGGTCTACGCCCAGGCCTTCAAGTACATCAGCCGAGCCCACTTTGCTCGATGCTGAGCGATTACCATGCTTTACCACGGGAATGCCCGCCGCTGCCGCGACGAACGTGACGGCGGTTGAAATATTAAATGTAGATGCGCCATCGCCGCCGGTGCCGCAGGTATCGATGCGGGGCATCGGCAGTGAGTCATCGGTCTGCATGCCGCCAAGGGACTGCCCCTGCAACACTCGAGCCATACCGGCTAGCTCATCTGCCGAGAAGCCCTTGGTCTGAAGCGCCGCTAAAATAGCACCGGTCATGATGGGATCAATGGCTTCGCTTAGCCAGCCCTGCATCAGCGATTCAGCCTGATCGACCGAGAGGGATTGTTTATCAATGAGCTGCTGTAGCAGGCTGGGCCAGTTGGTTGTCATTGCTGTAGGGCATTTACGACTTCAGTCAATAACGCTACTACAGAAGGAAATCAAAACTCTATGGCATACGGCAAATTTAAGAAAGGAGCAAGCGGCCTTGCCTTGTTCATGCTCCCTGTTAGGGCATTTGCAATACCTCCTCGGGTTCGTCTCAGTCCTTGGGCCAAGCTCCATTATCCGCTATCCTCAAAGAAGCGCTCACCCTATCTGAATTTTGTATGTTTGACTTACTCATTGACGCACTGAAACGTACGTGGATTCAGTCTCGAAAGCGATGATTCATTTCATAAGTCTGGTTAAACAAACTGATAAAGCTACGCTCAACTGTTCTGTTATTAGGATGTTCTATCTTCGCTAAACTGATGTATCGAAGACTTTCCAGTTTATATCGACTGGGGTGGCAGTCCCCACCGCCGCAAAAAAGCAATAATGGATCGATCCCTCAAAGCCGGGAACAATCTCTTTGTCGGGAAACTAATCAAAGAACTGAGAGGATAACAACAATCAGTCTTATGAAAATTTAGATCCATTTGACTTCATGGGTTCCCAAGGATAAAGCTGTACCTCCTTCTCATCCCAACTAAAGCAACAAATTTTGAAATGGGTGAGTATTTTTCCAGCGATAGGTATTGAAATCTCGCTGATCAACCGAGAGGATGCGCCCATGCCCTAAATGCTCCGCCAAAATCACTAATGACGCATCCGCTAAATCCATCGGTAAGTCTCGATATTGGTTCATTAGACTGAGTATTCTGGTGCAGTGCTCAGGGGTTAGATCAAATACTTGGATGGCGCTGATTGAAACCTTATCCAGCAAAGCAACAGGTGCATCTAGGCCAACTCTTTGCTGTAAGAGGTAACAAGTTTCTGTGATTACACACCAGGTTGTTATGAATCCTTCTGGCTGGAATTCAGGAAAGCGGTCTATGACCTGTTGGTGAAATGTATCGCGTTTATTGGCCAGTGCTAACCAAAAGCCAGAGTCAACGATAACCATATTTTTTATCTAGCCCCTCTGCTAGATAGGTTTTGTAATTGACTGATAAATCTTCTTCAGCACTAACACAGCCAATCAGATCAGACCAATCTGCAATATCTGAGGCGGAAGTTTTTGGGGGTGAGAAAGACTGAGAAACCTGATTATTTTGAGGAGTTTGGCTAGTTTTTTTTAGCAGTTGAATAAACTGATAAACCAGACCCAGCGCCTCTTGGGGCAGGATTTTGAGTTCTTGTTGGATTTGCTCAAGGGATGCCATGGCGCTTACTGCCTTAGATGAATGGGCGCTTTATTAATATTTTAGCAATTGAGTTGGTGATCTATACCCTTATCAATGATTTGACTATAGTTCAATTTAATTTAAAGAAACAGAGCCAAGCTAACGTTCTGTCAAAATTTCAGCCCATGATATCGGGTCAAGTCACCTCCCAAATCAATATCGACCTGGAGCAACTCCTGGCAGGTGTCGCTCAGCTGGAAATGCCTGTTCCATAAAGCTTTTCCGAGCAAGTTAGCCAACTGGTTGCCCAATATAAAGTAGGCAGCCTACCAGTTCAATCCATGCCTAGCGTCTATATTGCCGCAGAGCAGCAATGCCAGGTCATCGAATGGGCTAAGTGATGGTGCGAACAAGGAACCCACCATAGGGATGGCCATACGGCCAATAGGGTTCTATGTATTGCTATAGGTAAGGTTGTAGAATAGTTAGTCAATGGATGATTGGGTTTCCAATATGGATAAGCTCTCCAAGTCTCTTCTTATCAACTACCAGTTTCCAAACTGACGATTCAACTCAATCCTTGGGCATTTCTCCATGATCGGTCATCATAGATAATGCCTGCCTTATATGGATTCTGAATGTTTAACCTACTCATTGGCGAGCTGAAAAGGACATGGATTCAGTTTGTGCGCTATCCCAGCGAGATCATTGGTGGGGTGGTGATTATTACCACGGTATTTTATGGTCTCTTTGTCAGCGCTCAATATATGGCTGGACCCGCCATGAACTTTGGCGATCGGCTAGATGCTGTCATTGTTGGCTACGTGCTATGGACCCTAGCGTTATATATCGTTAACGATATTGCCTTCAACATTCAGTCTGAGGCGCAGACGGGTACTTTAGAACAGATTTTTCTGTCGCCTTTTGCCGCACCTAAAATATTTTTTGCCCGTGCGATCGCAAGTCTAGCCCTACGGATGACGATTATTGTACTAATTTTGTTCATCCTAATGGGGATTACAGGCAGTCAGCTATCTTTCCCCGTGGGCCTAATTTTTCCGCTGCTGACCTTGCTACTGGCAGCCTATGGTTTGGCCTTTATGATGGGGTCTTGCGCCTTAATTTTTAAGCGAGTACAGCAGATTTTGCCGATCTTTCAGTTTGCGCTGTTGTTTTTGCTGGCAGCTCCCACAGAAGAATGGACAGGGCAAGCCAAAATAATTGCTAATTTTTTGCCAATGTTGCCCAGCACAGGATTGTTGCGAGACCTGATGGCTCGTGGAGAAGGTCTAGACCTTAATCTGTTAGGGATTGCTTTACTCAATGGAGCTGCCTATTTTGCTCTGGGCTTACTGGTGTTTGGCTGGGCCGAACGTCAGGCAAAACGAAAAGGGATCATCGGTGGATATTGATTGAATTTCTATGGGTTCTTCTAAACAACATGTTTTTTGGAACCTATGGCATGATTAATAAAAATTATCGCAAACAGTGCGAATTACGAATTACCCATGGCACTTTTGTCTGGCTGGTTGACGGTATTTGTAGTGGGTCTGGTGGCAGTGGTTACCCCTGGTCCAGATTTTGCGCTGACGTTACGGAGTAGCTTGACCTACTCTCGTCGGGCAGGTGTGTACACAGCCGTTGGCATTGGTCTGGGGAATGCAATCCATGCTACCTACTGTCTAGTTGGCATTGGCGCGCTGATTTCCCAGTCAATTTTGTTATTTAATGGTCTAAAACTGTTGGGGGCCGGGTATTTGATTTATCTGGGGCTCAAGTCTTTGCGGGCGAAACCCGTCAAAGCAGTGTCTTTGCAGAATAATCAGCGGATTGTCAGTGCCTTTGCGGCTTTCCGTCTGGGGCTGTTTGGTAACTTGCTTAATCCAAAGGCCACCCTATTCTTTCTGGCTCTGTTTACCCAAATTGTGCAGCCCGAGACACCCTTAGCAGCTCAGGCGCTCTATGGCGGCACCGTAGCTTTGCAGTCGCTAGTATGGTTTGCCCTGTTGGCTTTGTTAATTTCTCAACGCTGGGTCAAACAGCTGCTGGTCAATGTTTCCCACTGGTTAGAGCGGGTGACAGGAGCATTATTAATTGTGTTGGATTTGCGCCTAGCTGTAACTAAGCTAAACGATTAGCGTGTCTGAAAAACGCTGAGGCTAAAGGTATAGACATAGCCAGCGAGAAATAAAACTAAAAAGGGTAGCGAGAGATAATGGTGGTTGGAGAATGCGATCGCAATCGTCGCGATCAAATACACCATCATCGCTAGTTCCAAATAGGGCAACCAGTTTTTAGCCGCGCGATATTTTTTGTCGATCCAGTTTTCTGATGACCCAATTACACCGTGCTTTGGAGTGCGCACAAAGTCTGTATTGTTACGCAGCAGACCATCACACACTGCGAGGGACTGGTTGATGCTGAGACCAATGCCCACTCCCATAAGCAGCATTAGATGTTGCATCAGCTGCCAAGAAAACCAGTCACCATCGGCCTTACGCTGGGCAATCAGATAAAAACTAACCACGCTGAGGCTAGTACTCAGAGACAGCGGCCCATAGAAAAATAGAGCATGCTGCCAGTCGTAGGTGACATAGACCTGATAGGGCAGAGACAGCAAAAGTAGCAACAACATCAGCAAATAATTGAAGTTGTTAGTCAAATGAAAAAATGCCTCCCACTTAATATAGGCTGGAAAATTAGCCTGTAAGATAGACGGCAGCAGCAGTCTTGCCACCTGACTAGAGCCCTTGGCCCAGCGAAACTGTTGGGTCTTAAATGAATTCATCTCCATAGGTAGCTCTGCCGGTACCTGGATATCCGGCAAGTAAACACATCGCCAGCCGCGCAGTTGGGCTCTGTAGGAAAGATCTAAATCTTCGGTAACTGTGGAATGTTGCCAACCCCCGGCATCGTTAATGGCCGCGATACGCCATAGGCCAGCGGTGCCATTAAAGTTAAAAAAACAACCGGTACGGCTCCGGGAGGTTTGTTCTGCCACGAAGTGGCCATCCAGCATAAGCGCCTGTAGCTCCGTCAGCGTCGAGTAGCTGCGGTTGAGGTGTTCCCACCGGGCCTGCACCATCCCCACGTTTGGATCTGAGAAATGGTGCACCAGCTTGAGCAGGGTGTCGGGCGAGGGTACAAAATCAGCATCAAAGATGGCGACCAGCTCGCCTGTAGCCACGGTCAATCCCTGCTTTAGGGCACCTGCCTTAAAGCCCTGGCGCTGCTGGCGATGGATATGGCAAATGTCTAAGTTCTGTTGTTTTAGCTGGTGTACCTGCTGCTGACAAACCGCTTTGGTTTCATCGGTGGAGTCGTCTAGCACCTGGATTTCTAACTTGTCCGATGGATAGTTGAGCCGCGAGATAGCCTGTAGCAGCCGCTCCACCACATACATTTCATTAAAGATGGGGAGCTGGCTCGTAATCCTGGGTAGGTCGACATCAGCATAGTACCGAAACGGTTCAGACGGCAGATCGCGATGGCGATAAAACCGCCAAATAATCAGCAATCTGTGGAGACTGTAGAGGGCAATAATCGATAGCAGTAGGTCATAGGCATGGGTGATAATATCAGGCAAAAGCATATTTGCAGGAATATGTGTTTTGAGCTGGATAATCCATAGGCAGTGGCATTGTAGCCATCAAGATTATGAATTAGCTGGTAATAAGATTAATGCTAGATAAGTAACCAATATTGAGCGAATACCGTGGATATTGTATTTGGCTTGCTGGCAACGTTTATATGTTTGTTGGTGAGTGCTTTGTATGGTGTGGCGTTGGTGTGGCCGTTGGGGGTTGCGATCGCACTTTTCATCCTGATTCATCTGCGTCGTGGTCAGCCACTTTCTAAGCTGCTCACGTTTTGCTGGCAGGGCGCAAAACAATCCTGGCCTGTATTTAGCATTTTGCTACTGATCGGAGCGCTGATGAGCACCTGGCTCGCCGCCGGTACGGTACCAGCGCTGGTTTACTATGGCACCCAGCTGATCCATCCCCACTACTTTATTCTCTCGGCCTTTGTCCTCACCGGGCTGGTTTCCACCCTGATCGGAACCTCGTTTGGGGCCGCCGGTACCATTGGCCTCGCACTAATGATTTTGGCTCGCAGCGGCGGGATCATCCACCTTAACCTGGTAGCCGGTGCAATTATTGCCGGGGCCTACGTGGGAGATCGCTGTTCTCCCCTGTCATCTAGTGCCCATCTTGTGGCCGCCGTTACGGGCACCCATATTTACCAAAATCTCAGATACATGCTGTCAACATCACTGTTGCCGTTGGCGTTGACGCTGCTCATCTACGGCCTACTCTCCTGGTTCTACCCATTAGAACTCTCCCAGCGGTCAGATATCAGCCAGCAGATAGTGACTACGTTCAATCTCCATGGCGTTACGCTCCTACCGGCTGTACTGGTACTAGTACTGGCAATGGCACGGGTAAATGTCAGGCTCACCATTGTTCTTGCTTGGATAGTAGCTGCCATACTAGCTATCAGTCTGCAACCCTACTCCCCAGGGGATGTTCTCCGTTTTACTCTCTGGGGGTTTCGTATCGATAACAACCCTGCTTTGGAGTCTATTTTGTTGGGTGGTGGTCTCTGGCCTATGCTACAGATCTGTGCTGTTGTGCTATTTTCAACGGCCCTATCTGGGCTATTGACCGGTACCCAAAGCCTGGCTCGAGTGGGGCAGTGGCTACACGTGGCTCGACAGCAGCGCAGTTTGTTTACTGGCACAACGCTAATTAGCCTGCTTTCAGCCGCCTTCGGCTGCACCCAAACAATTACCATTTTACTCACCCATCAGCTGGTGTCTCCCCAATATCGTCACCAGGGTTACAGCTCCCAACAAATAGCCATCGATCTAGAAAATACGGCCGTTGTCCTCGCCCCGCTAGTGCCCTGGAATATTGCTGGGCTAGTCCCAGCTACGCTGTTGCTGGTCGGCCCAGGGTTTATCCCCTTTGCGGTATATCTTTACCTGGTTCCCCTGTGTAACTGGCTATGGCCAACCCGACTGGCAGCGCCACCGGTACTGATGACCGCTCGAGAGTAGATCTGTAGATGTCTCCAACTGGGTCCCACGCTAGCTCCCCTTGAGAAGCTCCAGAGCAATCAAGACCACTACGCGCGCCCATTGGGGCCTTTGAAGCCTGCATTAGCTGGTTTTTCATAGGCCCCTAACCGTCTGAGAACTCGACGACAGCTAATAAACACCAACCATGCGCCAACAATGGCGGGCACTATGAAAACGGCCATGGTAAACCTGGGAAAATGCTGACCGTCTAAAAATTTGGCTTGCCAAACGATCAACGCCCTGGCAGGCCCCGTTTCGGTCGCTACCCAATGGGCAATCAACGCTACGCAAAAGCTAAAAAAGCCAAGGGGTAGGAGACAGCCAAGATTTTGTAACCAGTCTTTCAGGATTGGATGCATGGTTTGAACGCGATACAGTTCGTAAACGGTCTGCACCCGTGGCAAAGAAACTCTATATCTATAGATTTCTCATGCAATTTGTCAAATCCAGAAAAATTGATATAACCTGCCCACTTTTAAATGTGTCTATTTTTCTATCGATACCATGCGCAACCGGTGTTAGAGGATGTGGGCAAACACAAAATATCAGTCTTCATTGGGAAAGGGGAAGAGCAAAAGGCAGAAAGGCGGTACCGATCTTGGATAGCAAGTTTATAACCTTAGCCATCGGCAACCTTTCAAACTAAAGATACGTTGCAAGGAAACCTAGGGACTGGCAGTTAGATAAAGTACCCTCTAAACCTTTGCCCCTTTTACCCTTCCCCAACTAAGACTGGTATTTTATTTCTGCGCACATCCCCTAGGATTGGATATAAGAATGTTGAGCAACCTTTAAATCACCAGCGACCGTTCTATCCTCAACCCACCAGCCTATGACAACGCTGCCGATTGCCAGTGGGTAAAAATGTGTGTTCCCTGTACCCTCAAGCTACAGGACTCCAGGTCAAAAATCATCGGCTCATATTTCGGATTGGCTGCTTCCAAAACGACTACCGATTCCTTTTGAAAAAAGTGCTTTAGGGTAGCGCCTTGACCCTCTACGTAAACAGCAACAATCTCACCAGGTGTTGGTCTATAGTCATCGGATACAGGCCGAATTCCTACATAGGCTCCATCGGGTATGCCCGCACCCACCATGCTATCTCCCGAAATCTTCAACACGTAGTCATTATGTTTACGACCGCCGTACTCAATATTGAGATAATCATGGTCTGCTGTCGCGGGGTCGTGGCAGTAACCGGCGGCAATCTCACCGCGAATGGGTAGTCCTTCCGGGACAGGTTGGTCAGCATAGGGCATGACAGGCGGCTCAGGATTGACCAGTTTAATGCTGCGCGATGTTCGCCTGCGGCGAGTGATGTACTGGTTTGTCTCCAACCACTTCAGGCTGTTCTGGACGCTACCATGGGAACGCTCGGTACCCGCTATGATTTCTCGCACGGTGGGGCTGTTTTGATGCTTGCGCCAGTACGCCTCAATGAAACCTAGTATAGTTCCGTGGGGTTTACGAACAGCCATGGGTCAACGTCATTTATAGAACATAAGTATTATAGTCCATGTGTTCTATAAATGTGAAGAGACGTTCCATGGAACGTCTGTACATAGGGCCTGAACAATGGATTGGCCCTGTACTAGCGTCGGTGGCGGTCTTCGATATTAACAGGGAGCAGCTGACAGCCCGCAATTCGCCAGCTGCAATCTGACTGTTGTTGCATTATGTAGAGGGCTCGAACTAGGGTTCCCGTTTGGGTCATCAGCATCAGTTGTAGGGCGGGACGCTGTTGAATATGGAGAACGCCTTCAAAAACAACCGAACGAGGTCTATAAACGGGTCGATAGCTGGTTTTGATCATCTCCATAAACGCATGCGGTCTCCGAAACTGCCGCTGTAGCTCCGGGCACGCTAGGGAAAATGCTGTTGTTGCATCATTGTCTTGAAACGCTTGAAGCTGACGCTCGACGACGGCACGAATAGCTTTTTCGTCTTGGGTTGACACGTTTTTTCTATACACAGGTTGTTGCCCTAAATCTGCTGCGGTAGTCTTATTTCATTGGGGGTTAACCCAGCGTAAAATGAAATAAACCGCTGCGCTGACATTGTTCTTGATGCACTTAACCTATCACCCATCCTTGGGCTAATGCCCTTGTGGTTAGAGACTTTCGTTATTTGCTCAACAACTTATAAATTGTTGCTAAAGACATTTATTCATTAAGCTTGATTCAAGAGACATCCTTCATTAACTAGACACCCTGTTATTTGTCTCATCAGGATAGTTTTTTGGCTAAATGCTGAAAAATATCCCGGTGAATTAGACTGGTTATGTCCATTAGTAACCCGTACATTCAGCAATCTCAGGATTTTTGCTGTTCTTAACCAATAGGACACCATTACGAATGCTGATATGCTCCCAGGGTGGGCCGTATTCCCAGGGTGCAACGCCAGTAGAATGAGCCCGCCACCAAACCTATTTGTTGCGACGCCTATGTCTGCTATAGAGGTTCAAAACTTAACAAAGGTTTATCCTGTGGCCATTAAGCAGCCTGGGGTTGCTGGAACATTGCGTCATTTTTTTCAGCGGCAGTATCGCCAGGTAAAAGCGGTTAATGAAGTATCGTTCACTGTTAGTCCTGGTGAAATAGTCGGGTTTTTGGGGCCTAACGGGGCGGGTAAGACCACCACCCTAAAGATGCTGACCGGTTTGATTTATCCCTCTTCTGGACAGGTCAGTGTGGCTGGCCATACCCCCTTTCAGCGGCAGCGATCGTTTTTAGAGCAAATTACCCTGGTAATGGGGCAAAAGCAGCAACTTATTTGGGATCTGCCCACCTTGGATTCGTTGCGGATCAATGGAGCTATTTATGGTCTTCCTGTCCAGGAAATGCGCCATCGGATCCATGAGCTGGCCGATATGCTCGAGCTAACGGATAAGCTCACCCAGCCCGTCCGTAAGCTGTCGCTAGGAGAACGGATGAAGGCGGAGATGTTGGCAGCCCTGCTGCATCGCCCCCAGGTACTATTTTTAGATGAGCCCACCCTGGGTTTAGATGTTAATGCCCAAATGGCAGTTCGGCGCTTTTTAAAGGTTTACAATCAGCGTTATCAGGCCACCATTGTTTTGACCAGCCACTATATGGCGGATATTACGGCCCTGTGCGATCGCGTCCTGTTGATTTACCAGGGGCAGCTAATTTACGACGGTTTATTGACGGGTCTAGTCGACCAGTTTGCCCCCTACCGAGAAGTAACCGCAGAGCTAGCCCACGAAGTTTCAGCAGAATCCTTGGAAGCCTACGGTGAAATCCAGTCCATTGATGGCTGTAAAGTCGTTCTATTAGTGCGTCGGGACGAGCTGACTAAAATCGTATCCCAGGTCCTTGCCCAGCTGCCCGTACACGACCTGACTGTGACCGATCCCCCCATTGAGGATGTGATTGGGCGAGTTTTTGACGCCGGGGCCGTTTAGGAACTGGCAGATCGATAGGTTAGAAGCATCAAGGAGTTACTCACCGATAAAGGGAGTCCCCCAAAATTTCCAGTTTTCTTTGTTAAACGGCGAGCGCCATTTATATATAAGCGCCGCTTCAATCGCCTGGCGCGGCAGACGTTTGGTCGGGGCATGTCGCCAAAACGCAATCCCCAGCTGACTATCTAGGCTGTGGTGGTAGTGGGCGTAGCGATAGTTCATTAAATAGCGTTTACAATCATGCTCCCCCTTCCAGCGCTGGTTTGATTTGACGGTTTCCCCCACATAAAGCAGCAGCTGACTTTGATAATCAATCACAAAGTAAAGCGCGGCCACCCCCACATCGCTAGCCTGCCAACGCCAAAATTCCGTATTTTGCTGAGGCAGACCAAACGGATCGATGGCCTCAGCCGGATCGATCATCGGCTCAAATAGACTGGCCTGTTCCATGGTCGGTGCCGTTTTAACAGCCGCTTGGAATGTAGCAACCTTATCTTTCCAGGCCGTAAGTTCACGCAGTCCCAGGACCGTTTGGCACTGTAGATTCTGAAATCGAGACTGGCCCGCCGCCCGCAGGATCTCATCAGTGAGTAGGGAGGCTTGTTTGTGAGTACCCATGGGTGTGCCCCAGTCAAAACGCTAGATGTAGAATGACTATCGCTACCTAGAACGATACACCTCTATATCTAGCATCAAGAATACCTGTTCTACCGCTATAACAGCAAAATTGATCAGGAATACTCAACATCCAGGCTGTAGTGATAGGCAGGGGTGGCACCGCCCTTAGCCTCTAGGCCATAGAACCTGCCACATCACAACGTAAAAGTCACCCATATTGTGAAGACATCTACCGAACCTCGCGGACAGTTTGTATTGATTCTGTAGATACTCCCTTTTCTACCATCGGGTTCTGTTGTTGTTACTTAGAATTAATCTAGCGAAGGGCGCTACCCAGTTAAACGCTGTCTGATCTGGTGCTGACTCATTAGGCTAAGCAGGTTGAGCAGTATATAAATACCCTGTTCAATAAAACTTTTGGGCAATCTAGGGTTGCCGACGATTCCAAAAATCTGTTGTAAGTATTGCTATTTAAGATTTATGGTCGATAGTGTTAAGACGTCTTCTCCCGCGTCAGCCGTAGTCCAATCGGAGTTTCAAACTATTCAGCTGCCCATCAGTGTGGCTGTCGTTGAGGCAACAGCATTCAAAAAGCAGTGCCAGACCCTCTTTGCTGATCACCCTGAGCTGTCTGAACTAGTGTTAGATTTCTCGGCCACTCGCTTTATTGACAGCAGCGGCATTGGAGCCTTGGTTATCTGCCATCGCTTGAGCACGACCCATGGCTCAAGGTTACGGCTTATCAACGTGCCCCCCCAGGTGATGATGGTGCTGTCCTTGACCGAGCTGGATAAGGTGTTTGACATTACCTTAGCCGCTCCCGAAGACTCAACGGAAAAGGACCAGGTTTTACCTGAAACCCATCCGTCGGTAAACTCTAAAGCAAAACGCGCCCTGGATATTGTCGGGGGCCTAGTGGGTCTGATTTTGACGGCTTTGGTCTATGTGCCGGTTGCCATCATTATCAAATTTGATGACGGGGGTCCCGTTTTCTTTGCCCAGACCCGCTGTTCTTGGTTAGGGAAGCGTTTTAAGATCTGGAAATTCCGTTCTATGGTAACCGATGCCGAAGCCCGTAAAAACGAGGTGGATAATCAGGTTGAAGGGCCACTCTTTAAGAATGAAAACGATCCCCGCATCACTAAGATTGGTCGTTTTCTACGCAAAACCAGCCTGGATGAGTTTCCCCAGTTTTGGAATGTGCTTAAGGGTGACATGAGTCTAGTAGGCACCCGTCCCCCCACTCCGGATGAAATTGAGCAGTACGAGGTGGGTCAGTGGCAGCGTCTAAATGTCAAGCCTGGTATGACGGGGGAGTGGCAGGTTAATGGCCGCTCTAGCATCACCAAATTTGAAGACGTCATCAAGTTAGACCTGCGCTACCAGAAAAACTGGAGTTTCTTCTATGACATCCAGCTCATCGTGAGAACGGTGCTGGTGCTATTTAGCAAGGAATCCGGCGCTCACTAGCCCCAAGATAAAAACCAAACTTAGAAAAAAGGTGATAGAAGTTGACTTCCATCACCTTTTTTCTATTGACGAGCTGCAGAACAAAACGCTCCAGTAGAAATGCCGTACATCACGCTCAGCTCGCCAAGGTCTCCTTTTATTAGAATTAACCAACCTCTACCTGGCTAGTGTCAACGGCGGTGGCACCGTCGACGCCCTTGGCAACGGTGACCATCTTATCGAGAATAGCCTGACTGGGTACTTTACCCTTGAGCACAACCTTACTGCTGAGCTGGGCTACCCAAAGCGTTTCAACATCATCTAGGTTAGGCTCCTCGTCAAAGGCCAGGGTAACGCGTTTGGCTAGACCACTTTCATCGAACTCGCCCGTGAGGCCAATTTTATAATCGGGAATATCATCTTCAGTGTCGGTGCTGTTAGCGACTGCCTTGGTGGGAGAGGCAGGTGCTGCTGCGGTTTTGGCAGGAGCGGTCTTAGCGGTCTTCGAACGAGTGCGACGTCCAGCTGTGGTGCTGGCCCCGGCAGGCTTGTCCTGCTTGAAAATGCGACTTAAAAAACCCATAAAAAAATTCTACCTTGAGTAACACAAGTGAGTAGAGCCACTGGCTCACCTTCAATAGAGTAGCGGTCGGGCTCTGATCCCACATGCTTCTTCAGGAACAAATAATTTTGATGGCTGATCTTTCTGGGCCAGATGGCAGATTTTTATGCGATCGCACATCCATGTAATCCCCATCCCAAGAATCACCATCCTAGGCGTTGAAGGAACTTGCTATAGTCTGAACACAATTGCATTGGTATATAGTTTCGGCGGGGCAAACCATGGTACGAAACGGGCTACAAACGTTAACAAATCGCTATTTTGGTGGACGTCGGGTGTCGCCCATGGCGCTAAAACACATGCGCGATAGCCTGATGGATGATTCAGAGCTAAATCGTGACTATGTGGTCATGACCATCGGGGCCTGTATTATCGCCACCCTGGGGTTGTTGTCAAACAGTGCGGCGGTGATTATTGGGGCCATGCTGGTGGCACCGCTGATGCTACCGATTCGCGCCATGGCCTTTGGCTTTTTAGAAGGCGATATTAAATTGATTAAGGAAGGG
>JBCCAQ010000180.1:0-11256 GCA_039814735.1 Cyanobacteria bacterium P01_A01_bin.15 | reverse complement strand
TGTTTTTCTGTTTTGGAGCTGATTGAGGCTCGCGCTCTAGATTTAAGGATGTTTGCGCTGTTTGACCGTCATCTTTGATTAATTACTCGGCCAGCTATCCCATAACAGGTAGTGAATTATCTAACTACTTGGGTTAAGCTGTCCCAAATAGGTATTTAATCCATCTCAACACGCTCGCTAAGCATTCAAACCATTAGGAATATATGGAGACTTAAGGGACCAAGGTTGCACCTTGTGCCTTGGGTTCATTTGCCATATCCGTATGACCGCATCTTTGGCTCCTTTCCACTGAAGTATCCACCAAATCTGACGATTCATGCTGACAACGTCCCAATCCGCCATCTCCCTTGAGCAATTTACTGCCAGGATTCAACCCCTACTCAATCGTGTTTATTCTGATAAACAAATTGATACTCTAATCCCTCGGCTGTACGATCTGACCAAAGAATATCTCAAAGCCCACTCTGCAGAAGACTTAGGCAAATGGGATCAAGACAAAATTTTGCTTATTACCTATGGCGATAGCATCTGCAGTGATGAAGCTTCTCCATTACAAACGCTGCACCAGTTTCTCAATACTTATTTGGCAGAAACCGTCACAGGCGTTCATATCCTGCCATTTTTTCCCTATAGTTCTGACGATGGATTTGCCGTTATTGACTTTTTGGCAGTCAGTCCTGCCCTGGGTGATTGGTCGGATGTTGAGGCCATTGGGCACAATTTCAACCTCATGTTCGACTTGGTTGCCAATCATGTTTCTAGCCAAAGCGATTGGTTTCAACAGTTTAAGCAGGACCAGCTGCCAGGGCGTGACTACTTTATTACCCTGCCAGAAGATACGCCAACGGCTGATGTGGTGCGGCCACGCAGTAGTTCTCTACTCACTCCGGTGGAGACTGTGCGGGGCATGCAGCATGTGTGGACCACCTTTAGTGCCGATCAGGTTGACCTAGATTACAGTAACCCAGATATCTTTTTAGAATTTGTCAATATTATTCTTGCTTATATTCGCCACGGGGCTCGCTATATTCGTTTAGATGCTGTTGGCTTTTTGTGGAAATCTTTGAATACTTGCTGTATTCATCTGCCTGAGACCCATGCCATCATTCAAACGTTTCGTGAAATCTTGCAAATGGTGGATCCAGGTATAGCCATCATTACTGAAACTAATGTGCCTAACCGCGAAAACCTGAGCTATTTTGGCGATCGCAACGAAGCCCACATGATCTATAACTTTAGTCTGCCGCCCCTATTGCTCAATGCACTGATGCAAGGTCGCGCGGATCACCTAAAGACATGGATGATGAGCATGCCTCCGGCCCCCATTGGCTGTGCCTACTTTAATTTCACCGCGTCCCACGATGGCATTGGTCTAAGACCGACTGAAGGTCTTTTGGAGGAGGGCGAGTTTCAAACGCTGATCGAGACCATGCGCAGCTTTGGTGCCCAAATCAGCATGCGGAGAAAAGCCGATGGCAGCGAGTCTCCCTACGAGATAAATATTGCTTTGTTTGATGCGCTCCAGGGAACGGCGAAGGGGCCAGATCAGTGGCAGATTGAGCGTTTTATTTGCTCCCAGACGGTGATGATGTCCCTAGAGGGAATACCTGCTTTTTATATCCATAGCCTGCTGGCTACCCCCAATGACCTTGAGGGATTCAAGACTACGGGGCACAATCGCTCGATCAACCGCCATCGCTGGAATAAGGCGCATCTAAATACATTGTTAAGTGATTCAGAATCACCCCAGTCCAAGGTTCTAGGTGAGCTTTCTCGACTGATCAAGATTCGTCGTCAGCAAAAAGCCTTTCACCCCAATGCGACTCAATACACTCTGCATCCAGAAAATCCTGCTATTTTTGCCTTCTGGCGTCAGAGTATCGCCCGCGACCAGAGTATTTTTTCAATTCACAACCTGAGCGATCGGCCCCATACCCTGCGTCTGAGCGCACTCAACCTGGTGAATACGGATACCTGGATTGATCTGATTAGCGGCGATCGCTTTGACGATCTGCACGCGGTTTATGAACTGCAGCCATACCAATCGGTCTGGCTGACTAATCGGCCCTATTATGACCCGGCCAATACGCCTAAGCAGGTGGACCTGGAGTTTCTATACGAGGTTTAAAGGGACCGCAAGCGCGAGCATCGCAGAGCAACCGCTTCTTCAGCTATGGGTTTGGCCCATGGAGGTAGCGCTCAGGGTGGGTATTTAATTCCACGGCTGATGCTCAAAGCTGCAGAACATTAACAGGATCCGCCCGTTATAAACGGGCGGATATTTTATTAGAGACTGGCAGTGATAAGAAAACCGGGTATCAGGTTACGATGGAAAATCGGCAACGCCCGATACTGTCGCCCCCTCAGCGAGCGGCCCAATGGCTTATGGATTAGCCAGTAGAACAGAAACACAGCAGGATGGTTTATTTATGTCTGAGACAGCATCTAAGATTAAGTCGGTTAGCGGGTCCGGTCTTCCTTTGCTGGGAAATGATATCGATACTGACCGGATCATTCCGGCTCGTTTTTTGCGCTGTGTGACCTTCGACGGTCTGGGGGAAAACGTATTTGCAGACGATCGGACCCAGCGTAATGGCATGCACCCCTTTGATCAGCCCCAGTATCAAAATGCCAATATTTTGGTGGTCAATAGCAATTTTGGCTGTGGCTCATCCCGAGAGCATGCGCCCCAATCCATTATGCGTTGGGGCATCAGCGCCATCGTTGGCGAAAGTTTTGCGGAAATTTTTCTGGGTAACTGTGTGGCCATTGGCATCCCCTGTGTGACAGCCAATCCCGACACCATAGCCCAGCTGCAGACCTTGATTACCGATGTGCCGGGCACTGGTTTTACCCTAGATTTAACAACCCTGACGATTACCGGCGGCGGTCTGCATCAGTCGGTTACCCTCAACGAGGGCAGTCGGCAAATGTTTATTAACGGCACCTGGGATGCCTGTGGCCAGCTGCTGCAGAGGTCGGAGCGGATCAAAGCGACCGCAGCGGCCCTTCCCTACGTTAGTTGGAGTAGCGTTTGAAGGCGCTAATAGGACATCGTCATTTCCCGAGGCATGTTGGTGGCACCTGAGCACACCACGCCTTTTTTCGCATCGATCGTGACGATGGAGCCATCGCGAATAATATCGGTAGCTCCGGCAACACCGACCAGTACCGGGATACCCAGACGCAGCCCCAGTATCGCTGCATGGCAGGTGTAGCTTGGATCTTCGGTGACAATTCCACCGGCTCGACGAATAATATCCACATAGTCGGCGCTGGTAGAGGGGACGACTAAAATTTCACCAGGATTAAAGTTGCTAACGGTGAGGGCATTGTGAACCACACGGGCGCGGCCGCTCACAACACCCTCACCAATACCCTTGCCATGGCCTAGTACGGCGGTTACCAGCTCCACTTTGATCAAGTCTGTGGAGCCAGATACTCCTTGCAGAGTGCCTGCGGTCATGACCACGAGATCCCCATCGTGGAGCAGTTCTTTTTCCTGGGCAACGTTTATCGCCGAGTGGAAGGTTTGGTTACTGGAGGGTAAATCAACCACCAGTAGAGGCTTGATTCCCCAGACCACCTGCAGCCGACGGGCGACCTCCACATGGGGGGTCACAGCTAGAATCGGCGTGGGGGGTCGAAACTTTGAGACATTACGAGCGGTGGCACCGGTTTTGGTCAAGGACATAATAGCGGCGGCATCAAGCTGGGAGGCAATCTGCCCCACTGCCTGACTAATGGCGTTGGGAATCGTGCGACTGGTGCCGGTATCTGAATTTTTGGTGAGCTGTTCCCGCTCCGTTCGCAGGGCAATTTTCGCCATGGTGGCCACGGCTTCCACCGGATAGTCACCCACCGCCGTTTCATTGGATAGCATCACCGCATCGGTGCCATCTAGAATGGCGTTGGCTACATCTGAGACCTCTGCTCGGGTGGGGCGGGGATTGTTCACCATGCTATCTAGCATCTGGGTGGCTGTAATCACAGGAATGCCCAGTCGATTGGCGGTGGCAATTAGCCGTTTCTGTAGAATCGGTACGTCTTCGGCGGGTAGCTCCACCCCTAGATCGCCCCTAGCCACCATTACCCCATCGGACAGCGATAAAATTGCTTCCATCTGTTCGATGGCTTCATGCTTTTCAATTTTGACGATAACCGGTACCCGTTTGCCGGCGTTATCGATAATCTCTTTAATCTCGAGAACATCCTGGGGGTTGCGTACAAAGCTCAGGGCAACCCAATCAACCCCCTGATCGAGGCCAAAGGCTAGGTCCACCTTGTCTTTTTCTGTGAGGGCTTTAATGGATAGATATACCCCCGGAAAGTTAACGCCCTTACTGTTGGAAAGTTTGCCCCCGACAACCACATCACAGTGTAGTTCTCGTTTTTCCATATCCTTGCTGGCGACCCGCATTTCCACCTTGCCATCGTCCAACAAAATTGTGGCATCGGTGGGGACTTCTTCCACCAGCGGCCCATAGGTCACTGAGCTAATGGTTTGGGTGCCGGGTAGCTGGCGACTGGTCAAGATAAAACTATCACCGGTCTTGAGAACGATCGAACCGTTTTCAAATTTGCCCAGGCGAATTTTAGGCCCCTGCAGATCCTGCAAAATACCGACGGGCTGGTTGAGCTCAAAGGATAGCTGACGAATTAATCGAATACTGCGTTGGTGATCGTCATGGGTCCCATGGGAAAAGTTGAGACGCAGGGTAGTGGCACCAGCTTCAATTAGCGATCGCAACGTTGCAGAATCCTGAGTAGCCGGACCAATGGTAGATACAATTTTGGTCCGACGCAGGGCATGGCGCAATGGCATAATGCTGTTGTGGGCTAGCCGTCAGTAGATTAAAGCAAACCACCGGATACTATCATGTCGGGGTTCGCTTCTGCTTTGCCCCGGCCCGGCCACGGTTCTTCAGCCTTAGATACTAAAGTGTTTCTTGAAGTTCCTGGGTATATCCGCCTGAGTGCATTTACTAAAACTGCTGGAAACGCCCTAAATCTCAAGCTTTCGAAGTCAATTGTCGGTATGTGAAGTCATAGATGAGACAACGTCACAAAACTTTATTATTCCCTCTGGGTAGCGTATACTTCGAAACATAGGTGTGAAGGAGTATAGCTGTGGTTTCGGTGGCAACGCGCCCTTCGACGGTACTCAGACGAGTTCCTAAAGAGCTTTTAGACGCTGATACTGGCGTCAGTCCAGATTTACTCATATTTGTTGGAGCTGTGGTGTTGGTCACGGTTGCCACGTTTGGGTATTTTTCCTGGAGCTTCCCCCATTGGATTTGCTTTGTGTTGAATACGGTGGCGTTGCACCTAGTAGGTACCGTCATTCATGATGCCTCCCATAATTCGGCCCATCGTAACCGGGTTGTCAATGCAATCTTGGGCCATGGCAGCGCCCTGATGCTTGGCTTTACCTTTCCTGTCTTTACCCGTGTGCATTTACAGCACCATGCCAATGTCAACGACCCAGAGAACGATCCGGATCACTTTGTCTCTACCTGTGGGCCGCTGTGGCTAATTGCACCGCGATTCTTCTATCACGAGATCTACTTTTTTCAGCGACGCCTGTGGAAAAAGTATGAGCTACTGGAATGGTTTTTAAGTCGTTTAATCTTTGTGGGTCTAATTTACTCGGCTTGGCGGTTTGATTTTTTGACCTACTTTGCCAACTACTGGTTTTCACCGGCCTTGGTGGTAGGTGTGGCCCTAGGGTTATTTTTTGATTATTTGCCCCATCGTCCTTTCCAAGAGCAAAACCGTTGGAAAAATGCGCGGGTCTATCCAGGCCGCCTGTTAAATTTGCTGATTATGGGGCAAAACTATCACCTGGTCCATCATCTTTGGCCCTCAATTCCCTGGTATAAGTACAAGCCCGCCTATGAGTTGATGAAGCCCCTACTGGATGAAAAGGGTTCGCCTCAATCATTGGGTCTAAGTCAGCGAAAGGACTTTTGGGGATTTGTATACGATATTTTCTTGGGGATCCGCTTTCACCACAAGAAAGGCGACCGCTAGATTGGCTTAGGCCGTAACGCTGGTCCAGTCTGGCCTCAGTCCGCTCGCTTCCCGCAAGTAGGGATGGTAAATTTGGGCCTGGGGGATATCCATATAGGCATGGATTAAAAAGCGAATGCACATGGGCAGACTGCCATCTACCTGCATGTGCTGCACATCTAGCAGGGGAACGGTGTCCCAGTTTGGGCGCTGCCGTGCGATCGCAGCTGGAAAAATCGCATCCAAATCCGCCGTTACCGAAAACGTGACGCTGATCATGGCATCTGCTGTCAGCGGATTGTTGGCCTCTAATGCATTAAGCAACTCGGTCACCGCCTCCGTAATGGCAGCCACTGAATTCTCGGGTACGGTGATTGCGCCTCGAATAGCCCACACTCGCCAGTTACCCCTATCCCATTGCTGCATAGTGCCTATACCTCGTACGTCCCTCAGCTGACCTAGGCCAGCTCTTCTTAAGATAGGGTAGCCTGTTCTAGGTCTTTGGCCTATCCTCCAAACGGGCCTGGCAGCGTTGTTCCAGGTGACTGGTAGAGCCACAGGGGGATCCCCTGGTGGGCTAACTCAAACTCAACCCAACCCAGCATCCGAGGGCTCATCCAGGCCAGGCTGCTCTGATTCCCTGGTAACAGCTTGTTCCAAAATGGCTTACGTTCCTCAATGGTGTAGACCTCAGTTTTATCTGGGTCCAAGTCGGCTAGCTCAGCCGCCCATCGTCGGGCATCGGCCTCGGTGCCCAGTCGATCCACCACACCAAGCTCTAAGGCCTGGGCACCCGTAAAAATACGCCCGTCTGCAAATCCACGGACGGCGGCTTCATCCAAGTGGCGCGCAGTGGCCACCGTTGACACAAACTGTCCGTAGCTAACGTCAATTAGTTCCTGCAAAATGCTCTCTTCAGGCTCAGTCAGCTCTCGATCAAAAGAAAGGATATCTTTGTAGGGACCAGACTTGATCACCTTAAAGGACACACCCACTTTATCCAGCAGCCGCTCCAGGTTATTCCCCCGTAGAATCACCCCAATGCTGCCGGTGATAGTGCCCGGATTCGTCACAATATGCTGGGCTCCCATGCCAATATAGACCCCCCCTGAGGCGGAAATATTGCCAAAGCTAGCCACAATTTTTACCGTTTCTTGAAGCTGTTTAAGGGCGCTGTAGATTTCCTGAGAATCGCCTACGGTGCCGCCTGGGCTGTCAATGCGCAGCAACAGTGCCGGAAACTTTTTTTCTTTGACCTCTTCAAGGGCCTCCAGTACTCGTTTCCGGGTGCCACCGGCAATCGCCCCAGAAATTTCAATACGGGCAATTTGTTTACGGAAACGTGGCTTGAATGGCCAAATCATAGATAGCGACTTGATAAACGACTAAAGTCTAGATGCTTACTATAAGCCTCTGTTGCTAACGACAGCGATAAATCGGGACAGGCCTGAGCAGGAGGTGTCACCAGAACTTAACATTACTTTAGAATAGGGCTATCGGTTTATCAGAATTATAAGTTCCCGCTGCATGGCATCCCCCTTCGACCAAGAAAACACCCCGCCCTGGCTTTTGATTGCTCCATTTTTTTTATGGGGTACGGCCATGGTTGCCATGAAAGGGGTGATTGACACGACGACACCGCTGTTTCTGGCCACCCTCCGACTGATGCCAGCTGGAGTATTGGTACTGATTGTGGCCGCTGTGCTGGGGCGAAAACAGCCCCAAAGCTGGCAAGGATGGGCCTGGATTGGCGGGTTTGCCCTGGTGGATGGCACCCTGTTTCAAGGTTTTTTGGCTGAGGGGCTACAGCGTACGGGAGCCGGTTTGGGCTCGGTGATGATTGACTCCCAACCCATTGCGGTCGCCCTGATGGCTCGATTCTTATTTCAGGAAATTGTCGGTCCGCTGGGATGGCTGGGGCTGATCCTTGGAATTTTTGGTATCAGTCTATTGGGGCTGCCTGACGATTGGATTATTCAGGGGGGGACAGCTGTGGCTACTGGATTTTCAACGGGGGATTGGTCAGCTTTACCGGAGATATTTGCGGGCCGAGCGCTGGCGCGGACAGAGCTGCTGACAACGCTCCTCGGCCATGGTGAATGGTTGATGCTGCTTGCCGCCCTATCGATGGCGGTGGGTACGGTGATGATTGCCTATGTCTCTCGCCACGTGGATCCGGTTGTGGCCACCGGCTGGCATATGATTTTTGGTGGGCTGCCGCTATTGGGACTATCGGTTTATACCGAGGCGTCTCAGTGGCAGGGCATCACGGCCACCGGGTGGCTAGCAATTTTCTACTCCACGGTTTTTGGGAGTGCCATTGCCTACGGCATATTTTTCTACCTGGCGTCAAAGGGAAACCTCACGAGTCTAAGTGCCCTTACGTTTCTGACTCCGATTTTTGCCCTCACGTTTAGTACGCTGCTTTTGGCAGAAAACCTGACTGGCGTGCAGTGGAGCGGTGTTGGGTTCACCCTTGTGAGTATCTATTTGGTCAATCAGCGCGATGTCATTACCCAATCGCTGCTGGCGCTGCTGGCAGGACCTTCAGCCGCCGGGATGGCCGCCGCTATCAGCCCGGAACTCTCTAAATCCCTAGCGGCCTGGGTGCGATCGCATAGCCTCATCGATTCATCCCCAGATTAAGTTGCTAGGGAATGAGGAAAGTTTTAGATTAATATTTGTCAGATAGTTCCCATGGGGGGTCTAACCATACACAACCTTCATATATTCCCCCCTCCTGCCAAGAATTCTTGATAAACCAGCCGCAACATTACTCAACTATTTAAGTTAGTATTGGCTGCAAGATATCAGCACCTTGGCCACAGTAAATTTCCTCAGCCATAGGGGGTTTCCTAGCTGCTGCACAGGTTTCTCTAGAGATTAATAGGGGCAGGTTCGACGGGACTTTGGCTACCGACTTAGTCAACACTTTTACAAAGTCTATAAAGTCGCGGTTACCCACAAATTTAGGGCTTTGCATATGGCGACTCTGGGTTTGGGTAAAGTTATGGTAAGGCTTGGTGCTAATGTCTGTTAGCTAGGTTGTCGGTTCAGCTTTTTGAACTCAGTCCTGGTTTCTATGTCATGTGCTGCTGTGGCGCTCCTAGGGAAAGCTCCCTAAGCGTTAAAACGGTTTGTTTGTTCTTAGTAGATTTAGCAGGAATCTGCCACCTGAGACACTAGACAGTGAATATTGGTGGTGAGCCGAGAGACGCAGATACTGGATACTGAACTGATATGATTTGGCGCTCTACTCTAGTATTTTTAACAAGTTTGACGGTGCTCGCACCCTCAGTGCAGACTTTGCGAGCCGAAAGTACGTCTCTGCTGGTGGCCCAGTCTTCGATCGTTGACCCCAATGCTGCTGTCAATACGGGTGAGGCCGTTCCAACTGTTGGCGGTACCAATGGAGGTGCCAGTTCGCCGTTAGAGGGAGCCACCTCCGAGCAGCAAGTCGAGGAAATAAAAACCCTCCAGCAGGAACTCAAAAATCGCGGTTACTATGATGGCCCGATTGACGGTATCTATGGCCCAATTACAGCAGAGGCTATCCAAACTCTGCGGGGTCAACAGGGTGAGCTGCCCCGTCTGTTTGCCCCCGATACGCCATCCACCGAGTTGGCGACACAGCCACCGGTTGCCGAACAGCCAGCCGCTCAACCCGAGCCGACCGAAGCGACAGCGGCTGACAGCACGATTGGTGGTAGTTCAGCGACTGCTGTCCCCGATGAAATCACCCTCGATGAGGAGGGTGGTGGGACTGATGCCAGTGCGGCAGAGGCGGCTCCCCCATCCTCAGAGGCCGAGGCTGAAGCACCACCCGCTGAAACAACAACGACCTCATCACCCGGCCTGGGCGCGCTGCTGTGGCCAGGGCTAGCTATTATTGCCGCCATTGGCAGCTTTGGTATCGGCTTTATTTTGGCGAATCGAGTACAGGCCCAGGCCAATGATGATGCCGAATCTCCTTGGGGAGATGTTCCAAATGAGGTACCTCAACCTGAATTAGACCCTCAATCACCGGCTTCCCACAACGGTCAGGTGACCGCTAACGGCGCTACCTCGGAACGGGAGGCAGATATTGTGATTGAGCCTAGCCCGCTCGGTGAGCGCTTATCCATAATCCCGGCCCATAATGGTGAGGCCACCCGGCTCGCTAAGACCGATGTAATTGATGAGCTGACGTCAAATCTGCAGGTGAGCGACCCGACTAAACGTCGAAAAGCCATCTGGGAGCTGGGGCAGCGGGGCAATTCATCAGCTGTAAACCATCTGGTCACGGCGATGGTGGATGCAGATTCAAAGGAGAAAAGCTTAATTCTGGCGGCCCTTTCAGAGATTGGTATTCGCTCTTTAAAGCCGATGAATCGGGCTCTGGCGATCGCACTGCAGGATGACAACCCCGATGTCCGAAAAAATGCGATTCGAGATTTGACCCGTGTCTACGATCTGGTCACCCAGATTAGTCAAATGCTGGGTCATGCCACAGAAGACGAAGATGCCGAGGTAAGACGCACAGCGGAGTGGGCGTTGGCGCAGCTCAATCGAATTCGAGAAGCGCCCAAACTCAAGTCTTCTCTCAATACGTTAGAGTCCTCCCGGGCACCGTCGGAGCTGCTACCCGATGAGGTAGAAAATCTAAAAAACTAGGTAGTTACCCTGGGGGCACCGTTTGGTGCAAGTAGTGGATCGGGCGGTACTCATAGTAGGGTCATAGTGCTGGGTCAACGTGGTAACCATGGCACGGTGCTTACGACTATTATTTATTTCAACTCCAGTGGGTCCCCTGGGATCAGGATTGGGGGGCGGAGTGGAGCTGACGGTGGCGAATCTGGCCACGGTCTTGACTCAACGGGGGCATCGGATTGCGATCGCAGCCCCTGAAAATTCTCACATGCCTGGCATTCAGCTGTTTCAGATACCTGGGTCGCTGCAGCCCACCGCCCATACCCAAGGACGCGACACGCCAGCCACCACGGTGGGTAACGCTGTTTTATCCAACCAGTGGACCTATGCTCGACGGGTACAGCACAGCTATGACCTGATTGTTAATTTTGCCTACGACTGGCTGCCCTTTTACCTCACCCCCTTTTTTGATATCCCCATTGCCCACTTTGTCAGTATGGGCTCCTTGAGTAACGTCATCGACGATGCGATCATCCAGGTCGGTGAAAAATTTCCAGGCACCCTGGGGGCCTATACCCAAACCCAGATAGATACTTTTCCCGCAGGTCCCACCTG
>JBCCAQ010000302.1:0-5735 GCA_039814735.1 Cyanobacteria bacterium P01_A01_bin.15 | reverse complement strand
GGGTAGTAACACCGCTGTCTCCGCGCACCATCATGCCCTGACCATCAAAGAACGTGGTAGGTGCAAACTCCATACCGACCGAGGTATCGCGACTAACGGTCCAGGTGGTGTTGCGGGCAAGCATGTCCACCTCACCCCCCTTGAGTGCCTCAAAGCGTTCGGTGGAATCCAGGTTGCGATATTCTACCGCTTCAGGATCGTCAAACAGGGCAGCCGCTACCGCCTTACAGGTGTCGACGTCTAGACCCGAGTAGGTACCGCTTTCATCTACAAAACTAAATCCAGGAATACCGCCATCGACACCGCAGTTGAGGGTGCCGCGACTCAAAACGGTTTCCAAACGACTGCCACCGCCAACAGCTGCCGCATCGGCATCGCCAGCCGCTGCATCAGGTGCAGACGCCGTTTCCGCAGAATCGTCAGCTGCGCCGCACGCAGCCAGTGGAAGGGCAACAGCGAGCAGCACTGCTATTGAAGAACCCCATTTTGCCATAGTTACCTCACGCACTCCATTGAGACAGATCAAAACCCTATGCACAGCTGCACTATACCAACTGGAAAGCAAAGACTTGTGCCCTAGCTTGCAGCCGCACACGGCGTTAGAATTTATGCATTCTAAGACGATATGTTATCGTCTGCCAGGAAATATTACGTATAATACGCGTCAGTATTGGCAATAATGTGGTGACTCAAGGGGCTGAATTTACTGAGATAGCAAGGCTTTGTATCCCAGATCACTATTATTGAGGCGCAGGTAAATTTTAAGACTTGCTACCGGATTGGGTCTTTACTGGCATGGCGGACTGGTACCACACTTTGCCCAGCCGATCACGACTCATTTTGAGCAATATCGCGAATCAGATTGACTTTAGACTGAATGTAGCGGCTGAGCTGGTTTAGTTCGCCGTTATCTAAGGGAGACTGATGGCACAGCTGCTCCATGACCCAGTTGACTAATCCCTGGTCGTCTAGGCTAAGAATATGGTTGCTATGGGCATCGTCAATCACGGACCAAAGTTGACGAAGCAGAAAAGGAGACATGCAATTTAATATTCTTTTAATATTTCCTGCCTCCATTATTACCATTACCTGCCAAAATGGATGTTTATTTTTGACAAGTTTTCTCACAAACACGCCGACTTAACTCAGAATGGGTCGCTGTAATGAGACTACTTTGCATCAGTAACGGGCACGGGGAAGATCTGATCGCCATTAGAATTTTGCAGGCACTGCAGGGGTTACGGCCCCACCTGCCGATGGCGGCGCTACCGATTGTGGGCGAGGGACGCCAGTATCAAAAATTAGGCATTGATATTATCGGACCAACCAAGCAAATGCCATCCGGCGGCTTTATTTACATGGATGGCCAGCAGCTGGCGCGGGATTTGCAGGGCGGTCTACTGCAGCTGACAATAGCCCAGCTGCGGGCCATGGGTCAGTGGCTGAAGGCAGATGATGTGGTGCTGGCGGTGGGGGATATTGTGCCCCTGCTGTTTGGCTGGTTGAGCCGCTGTTCCTATGGATTTGTGGGAACGGCTAAGTCTGAATACTATGTGCGGGACGAGCAGGAACGCTGTTTGGAAAAATCAACGCTGCTGGACGCGCTAGATTTTCAGCGAACCTGTGTGTATATGCCCTGGGAACGCTGGCTGATGCGGCGCAGTGCCTGTGTATTTCCCCGTGATGGGATCACAACGCGGCGACTGCAGCGCTGGAACGTGGATGCCTATGATGCGGGAAATCCAATGATGGATGGGTTTTCTATACCGCTGGGCCAGGAACTACCAGACCAAATGGGGCTGACGGTACTGCTGCTGCCGGGGTCGCGGGCACCGGAGGCCTATGAAAACTGGACTAGGCTGCTGCAGGGGGCAAACGATATTGTTCACCACGCTGGCCAGCCGGTGACGTTTTTAGTGGCCGCCGCCCCTAGTTTGGAGCTGACAACGCTGACCACCGCCCTGGCGGACCATGGCTGGCAACCACAGGCGGTAGGCTACGGGCAGGGTAAGGGGACACTGCATCTGGCCCAGGGGACATTTGTCAGCTACGCCCAGCGGGCCAACGCTGCGATCGCAACCGCCGGCACCGCCACCGAACAGTTTGTCGGTCTGGGTAAACCCGTCATCACCCTACCGGGAGACGGTCCCCAGTTTACCCACAGCTTTGCCCAGGCCCAGGCCCGCCATCTGGGTCCATCGGTGACCCTGGTGCAGCACCCCCACCAGGTTGGCCAGACCTTGCTCTCTATCCTGAAGGATCCGGAACGACAGGCCATCATCTACCAAAACGGACTCCACCGCATGGGCCCACCGGGAGCCGGTCAGCGCATTGCTGAAATCTTAGTCAAAACACTTTTGGCAGAGACATGGGAACAGCCGGTCACAAGCAGGGTCTAGCCGACCGCTTTTAGCTCGTCTACCAGCTCCGATACCCCCTGGTCAACTCACCCCAGTACCGGACTGGCCGCTTGGGATTTTAGATATTCCGTATTTACCCCAGACTCTCGAGTCAGGGCAATTTTACCCGTGCGGGCAATCTCACGGACACCAAAGCGATCCAGCACCTGAACAATGGCCACCATCTTGCCAGGATCGCCAACAACTTCAACCGTGAGAGAATCATCGGATACATCCACCACCCGCGCTCGAAAAATCTGGGCAAAGTTAATAATTTCTGAACGGGTACTGTTGGTAGCATTGACCTTGAGCAACATTAGCTCCCGCTCAACACAGGGTTTTTCCGTAATGTCATTGACCTTAAGCACGTTGATCAGTTTGTAAAGCTGCTTGGTCAGCTGCTCAATCACGCCGTCGTCGCCGGGTACCACCATGGTGATCCGAGAGATCCCCGTCTGCTCAGCGGGACCAACAGCCAGGCTCTCGATGTTAAATCCGCGACGGGCAAACAGTCCAGCAATGCGGGAGAGAACGCCTGCTTCGTCTTCGACCAAAACAGAAAGGGTATGCTTCATGGGAAGTGTGGTGAATTGATAGCTAATCATCTTAGCCCATTTACCTGGCTATACTAACTACTAGCAATGCTCCTTTAGGGTTTCGGTCATGGCTACACCACAATTTGAGCCAGACTCCTGGGCAGACGCTAACGGTGTAGTTTTCCCGCCAAGTGATATCTAGTGATATCTACGGAGTCAACCCCGATAAGGTTTAATCCTTTTCATACACTAGCAAGTCACCGGGCTGGCAGCTGAGGGCTTTGCAAAGAGCGTTGAGGGTGTCCTGGTCGATGCGGGTCAGATATCGACGCACCTTGAGGCGAGATATCGAATTTGGACTCATACCTGTTGAGGCGGCAAGTTCTTTATTGCTGACATCTCGTTCAGCCATCATGACCGCGAGTTTCCAATGAATAACCACGGCCCCTGATTGAGAACAGCCTTAATAGCACCGAGATGCTATCACTGGCAGGGTTCTACAAAAGAATATAAAACCGTATAAGTACTAAATACAACCGTAACGGTTGTATTTTCAGATTTGTTCTGGTAGATTGACACACAAATGCGCTGGCACTGCTCAATCGCCTCTTGGTCTAACCTGAGCGCGACGCCGTGGGTTCACCAGCACATTTAGCAACTGGCGAGGCCAGTTTTCTAGTGTCCACCTAATTCCAGGTAGAAATTTATGATCTCGACAACAAAAACCGTCCCGGAGATTCTTCGGGAAACTCAAGCTGCTGCCAATTTTTCTCGCAGGCCGGTCCGTCTGCTGGCATGTGGTGTACCCACCGGAGTGGAAAGCATCATTAAACGGTTGCACATCGACGGCTTTGCCCAGGTGGGTGAATGGAGCAAACCCTTACCCTCTCCCATAGCGGGTGAAATCATTCGGATTCTCACCCGCTATTACGAAAGTTAAGGCTTCTTAGAAACCCGGTGTCTGACAGACACCGGGTTTCTAAGAAGCGTCCTGAAACCCGTCACTGCCCCAAGAAATCCTAAGCAGACAGTTAAACCTACACATAGACATCTATGGCAACCGTCCATCAACACCTTTGAGGCGTGCAAAGACATGGGGAAGCATATACTACTGATTGGAGTCAGCGCCGGGGAGCTGGCAACGGAAAATTTGGAGCGCTCACCTGCGATCGCAAACGTCACCGCCCTCAAACAGACGCTGCTGGCTGATGTTGACGAACTGCGGGACGATCAGATTATTACCTTGATCAATCCCAACCTGCGACAGATGCGCCACGCCATCGCGCTGATGACCTACCGCTGCCGCCATGGCGATCTGTGTTTGATCTACTACACCGGCTGTGGCGTGATCGATACCCCCACCGGCACCCTCTATTTGCCAGCCAGCGACACTCAGCTAGACAACATTCCGGCCACCGCCATCTCCAGTGACTACATTCGCTATGCCCTACCCTCTCTGCAAACGGGGCTAAGCCGAGTCATGATCCTAGACTGCCTGTGGGGTAACCTGCCCCCCCAGCCCGACAACATGGTCGACGACACAACCGACGATACGGCCAACGACACAACCGACGACCCAGCTATGGGGACCTCGGCAACAGGCGAGCAGCCATCCCCCCACCTGGCGGACTGTAACTGCGCGCTGCTCACCGCCCTGGGAAGTACGACCCATCCCTGGCCAATTACGGACACGGGGCTGTCCCTTTATACCCACTGTTTGATTGAAGGCATCACCACGGGACTGGCCGACATTGATGCCGATGGCGGTATTTCCACCAGCGACCTGCAGACCTATATGGCCCAGACGCTGGGTAAGGCGGAGCTTGATATTTTTCCAATTGCGCTGGGTGAGGCTGATGGCCATGTTCCCCTATTCACCGTGCCCCCCTACTCCCCGGAGCGAGAATATCGCCGCAGCGTCGAAGAGTATGCCAAACGCCACCAGGGGCATATTCCCCCCGCCAGTCGCAGCATTTTAGAATTTTTGCGGCATCAGCTGGGGATTACCTTTGACCAAAGCCAGGCCATTGAAACCGAGGTGATGACCCCCTACACCGAGCACCGGGAAAATTGCGATCGCTATCGCCATGCGTTTGCCGCTGCCCTGGAGCTAGAAACCCCCCTGGGAAAGCCTTTAAAAAAGTGGCTGAGGCACCTCCAGGGGGAGCTATTCCTGAGCTATAGGGACGTGTCCTCCATCGAAGCCCAAGTGCTTTCCCCCCAGGCCTACCCTCAGCTCCAAACCCTGCCCCAGTGGCTAACCCCCGTTGACACCGTCCCCAAGCTGCCGGCCCACAGTCGCGAACCCAACGGCCACCGGAGCAACAGCACCACATCGGGTAAACAGCGCCTCGCCTAAACCATCCGCCTGGGCAGTATAGGCTAGTTCGCCGGGCTGCTATTGATGATTCTCAGATAATCGGGTAGCGTCTTTGGCAGGATCGTCATCGGTTTAGCCACCTTATTCGCCCATGCAGTCAGACCTTACCCACACGCCTTCCCCCTGGCTCCAGAAAATTTTTAGCGTCCTTAACCTGCGAACAGAAGACGGACATCGTACCCTGCTGCTGTTTGTCTTTTACACCCTCATGTCCATGGGGATTATGTGGCTTGAGGTCAGTTCAGCAGCCCTGTTTTTAGAGGCGTACGGGGCGGATAAGCTACCGCTGATCTATCTTTTTAGCGCCGTGGTCGGGGTGAGCCTGGGCAGTATCTATTCCTGGCTGCAGCAGCTTCTGCCCCTGCGGCAGGTGATCGTGCTGATTGCCCTGTTAATGACCCTGCCAATCTTTTTGTTTCG
>JBCCAQ010000240.1:0-8278 GCA_039814735.1 Cyanobacteria bacterium P01_A01_bin.15 | reverse complement strand
GAAAAAATCCAGGATTGGCAGCATTATGTTGTTCGTCAGAAATCCAATACCGAAGTCCATGCGCGCTTACCGAGCAAATTGCCTACCGAACTCTAATGTATCTGAATATTGCAGGGCTTAGGGCTACTCACAGCAAAAAGGACTGGTATTTCACCCAGGTAAAAATTTGAGGGACGGTGTTCCGCCGCTGATTATGACGGTTATCATCACCTGAAGCCACAAAAATTATGGAGAGCCCTTAGACAGCCGATCGTGGAAAATGAATTTAAGAAACAAAAACTTTCTCGAAAGAAAAAGAAAGCAGGCTGACCGCCAGCAAGACCTGATGATAACGGGATGATGACGGATCAGATAAAAGGACTGACCTGGAGGTCAGGGCACGTAGGCTCAGGCTATGCACTCAGCCCGCTCGCTACCCGTGCCTTGTCCGAAATATGATCGGTGATTTTGTCGTAGATTTCACGAAAGTTGGGCATCGCCCGCATTTCTAGCCGGCTGCCGTCCTTGAGCTGCACAGCCATATCGCCCCACATCCCAAACCCACGGGGCACAATAGCCACCCGAGTCACTTCTGAATAAATAAGGTCGGTGCGGTTGCGTCCCATCCAACCGCCAGTTACAGAAATACGACGATTGGTAATGCGATAGCGCACCCAAAGTGCCCGAATAATTGCCCCAACGGTGATGGGAATGCAAACCACCGTAAACGCTAACAGACAGTTAAAAATCAAATCGCCTTTGTGGGGAGCGCCCTCGTAATAAACTTCCTCTTTAATTGCCATCCAGCACCTCCAGCTTTACCAATACCTCTTCTAATTCTTGCAAAATTTCGTAATATTCGCAGGTTATTGCCGTTGTTCGCACATTAACAACCAGCCACCAGTCCCCCGCAGCCCTGGGGAGCAAGGTTTTGAGGGCGGTATGGATTTGGCGTTTGATACGATTTCGCACAACGGCTCGCTTGTGAACTTTGCGGCTAATGGAGACGCCAATGCAAACACCCGATGACCGCTCGTCAGACAAGCAGCCATCGGGTGAGGGATTTTTTAAGGCTTTGACAGCGAGGGAACGACCGCTTCCTCGCCGCCCCTGACGATAAACCTTGGAAAATGAGCGAGGAGATCGCAGTCGATGCTGTCTCGGTAGCGCCACAGGTGCGATCGCAGCTCAGGCGGCCAGCTTAAACAGCCAGACGAGCGCGTCCCCGCTTACGACGGGACTGAACAACGCGACGGCCATTGGCAGTGCGCATACGGACACGGAAACCCGAAACACGCTTACGTTTACGTGACGTACCGCCGAGGGTGCGCTTAGTCATGGCGATTACTCCTAGGTCTGCTCAAAACAAAAGTACTGCCGCACCTTAATCAGCGCGGTCTCTGATGGTAGCATGCCAGAGCAACTAGTGAAAATACAGCCTAGTCACGATCCTCATAGGCCACCAGCATTTCCCAGGTGCCCACATAGCTAGCCAGCTCCTGGCCCCGCGCCAGCACCTGCAGATTGGTGCGCAACACTAGGCCACGGTTGGGATTTCGAACCTTGCCAAACTCGATAGTGAATGACCTGTCGGCTGGAATATCCTCAGCCAAAAAGATTTCGATTTTATCAAGTTCATCAGATAAATCCCGAGCGCCACTAAAGACCCGATCGTCCCAGAGCACTTCATCAACAGCAATTTCATCGCCTTCACTGTCGATGCGGCCATAGCGAACGGTGATTTCTTCTAGGTCAATGCGACCTCTATATTCAGAAAACGTCTCGGGAATAGTCACTATCAGCGCAGATGTGGCCGCACCGATAGCATCCCCTGGCACCTCTAACTCATAGTTAGCGCGCGTGTTGCGGGTAGTATTATTGCGCAGGTTATAGGCCAGGCGATACTCAGAGTCCACGCCCCCAAAAATAGTCAGCCCGTCAGTGTTGTAGCTATTTTGGGCAAAGGTGGGCGCACTCAAGCCTGCTACCGACGATAGCAACAGCCCAGCCAGACCCCAGCGAATGATTTTGTTAGGTGTCATATAGTCACTCCTCAAGCTCACAGTTACAAGTTAGAGCTTATTCAGCTTATTAAGAAGTATCACGGGAGCCTCACCCATCAGCCGATGATAAGGACGGTTTAGAAAATTGGCCCCACCATGGGGAGATGCTCCCCTAGAGAAGTTCAGTCCACAAAAAATGTCACAAACGGGCTGAGCAGCCAACCCTTGGCTAAACTCACACCCCGGTTTTACGGAACAAAACTTTTTTAAGACTAGCACACAGACCAAACTCCCATAGGGCTCGGGACTTCTGCATGATCAAATGCTTGCATAAAGTCGGCTGATGCGCGTTTGAGCCTTTTTGTGAAACACCTTTTTGTGAATGACACCGACCTCAGAGACCTAGTAAATCTAGAACCCTGCCAAAAAGGATAAGTTTTCGTAAATAAATCTACATATTTCAACACCTAAATTGACAGAATAAAAACGGTTAGTATTGGGTTATTTTTTGACCTTTGAATCAGCTTTAGATAGAGTTAACGCTCATATAAACAAATGACAAAACACAGGCTCACCTATTAAGTTTTGAAGTGGTGTAACCAAGGGAGTAAGCGGGTCAATCCGCTATCCTAGAAACCTCTGAGGCAAATCATTGGTCTAGATGAAAGGGGAATATTTTGCCATTTGAATCTGAAAAACCAAGGCTGAAATAATCAGGTTAGCTGTCAGATTAATCACCCATTTTGGGGTTAAGGAAAGCTCCTAAATCTAAAGTTATTCCGGTTGGATTTAGCCCAGGCGCGATCGCAAACCCATAGTGTTTTTACAACAGTCGTTAGCCCAGCTAGTTAATCAAAGGATTTACCATGACCATTGCACTCGATCCAGGCACTGTTGACCCACAAACATCCCAGGCTATCCGCCCAAAGCGGATTGGCATTCCAAGGGAAATTTCATCGGGGGAATGTCGCATTGCAGCCACGCCCCAAACTGTTAAAAAACTTCAGTCCCTTGGATTTGATGTACTCATAGAACAGGGCGCTGGTGAGCCAGCCGGATTTTCAGATCAGGCTTACCGTGATGCGGGCTGCAACGTGATCGCCAATGCCACAGAACTCTGGCAGCAGGCCGACAGCGTTCTTCAGGTACAGCCCCCCAGCCAACACCCTGGTCTAAACTGTCACGAAACCGATTTGCCCACGCGGGTCAGACATTGATTAGCTTTCTATGGCCCGCCCAGCACCCTGAGCTGGTGCAACAGCTAGGGGCAAAACAGGTGACGGCCCTAGCGATGGACTCAGTGCCGCGTATCAGCCGCGCTCAAAAGATGGATGCCCTTAGCTCTATGGCTAACGTGGCTGGCTATCGGGCTGTGATTGAGGCCGCCAATAACTTTGGTCGATTTTTTACCGGGCAAATTACGGCTGCGGGCAAAGTCCCCCCGGCCAAGGTATTGGTCATCGGTGCGGGGGTAGCAGGCCTATCGGCCATCGGTACCGCCAAAAGCCTCGGTGCGGTTGTCCGCGCATTTGACACCCGCCCGGTGGTTAAAGAGCAGGTCGAAAGCATGGGGGCTCAGTTTTTAGAGCTGCAATTTGAGGAAGATGGCGCTGGCTCCGGCGGCTACGCCAAAACGATGAGCAAGGAATTTATTGAAGCGGAGATGACCCTGTTTGCCCAACAGGCCAAAGAGGTAGATATCATCATCACGACTGCGCTCATTCCTGGAAAAAAAGCCCCTTTATTGGTGACTAAAGACACCGTGGAACTGATGAAACCGGGTTCGGTTGTTGTTGATATGGCCGCCGAGCAAGGGGGCAACTGCGAGGTAACTCGACCGGGCACCGTCTATCGTCACCAGGGGGTCACCATTGTGGGCCTGACGGATTTGGCGAGCCGCATGGCCGGACAGTCCAGTCAGCTTTATGGCATGAACCTTTATCACCTGCTGAACGACATGGGCGGTGCTGAGGGCTATACCGTAAACCTCGACGATGAAGTCGTCCGCGGAGCCCTAGTCAGCCATAGTGGCCAGGTGACCTGGCCTGCGCCCAAACCGGAAAAACCGGCCCCGCCACCGGCTAAGGCCAAGACCGAGGAACCAGAGCCGGCGGCTCCGGCGGCTCCTAAATTTACGCTGCCCTGGACATGGATCGGCGTTGTCGCTGCCGTCCTGGCTCTCCTGGGTATTGGCATTGGTGCCCCTACATCGTTCCTTTCCCACTTCACGGTGTTTATCTTGGCCTGCTTTGTCGGCTGGCAGGTGATTTGGAACGTGTCGCCGTCGCTGCATACGCCCTTGATGAGTGTGACTAACGCCATCAGCGGCATCATTATCATCGGCGGCATGCTACAGATTTCTGGTCAGGGCATGTCCCCGACGGTGGTGCTAGGTGCGATCGCAATTTTTATCGGCACCATCAACATCGCCGGAGGATTCCTGGTTACCCAGCGAATGCTCAAGATGTTTCGCAAGTAGCCCTCTCCCTAACTCCCTCTCCCACAAAAAGAGGGCCTTTGGAAGCTTTTCACTTTAGACATTTCTCCATACTTCTTTTCCCATGTCTAACAATCTTGTTTCGGTGGCCTATTTGGTCGCCATCGTTCTTTTCATTCTCAGCTTGGGGGGGTTGTCCAACCAAGAAAGCGCCAAACGCGGCAACATTTACGGCATCGTCGGTATGATTATCGCCCTGGTAGCAACGGCGTTTAGCGCCCAGGTAAGCGCCTATGGACTTTTAATCGCAGCGATTGTACCGGCTGTGGCCATCGGTGGTCTGGTGGCCTCCCGTGTGGAAATGACCGAAATGCCCGAACTGGTCGCCATTCTCCATAGCTTTGTCGGTCTTGCCGCTGTGCTAGTGGGGTTAGCCAGCTACTTGGGACCCGACCCCACATTGGTCGGTGCCGAGGAAACTATCCATAAGCTAGAAATTTACATCGGCATCTTTATTGGGGCGCTGACATTCACCGGCTCTGTGGTTGCCTTTGGCAAGCTGCGGGCCATTATTAGCAGCAAACCGCTGATGCTGCCAGCACGTCACTTGCTGAATATTGCCATGGTTATTGGCACGGTGGTGCTTGGCGTTGGCTTTATGGCGGCTGAGGGCACCGAGGGATTTAGTTATGTATTGGGGATGGTTGCGATCGCATCCCTCCTAGGCATCCATCTTGTCGCCGCCATCGGTGGGGCCGACATGCCTGTGGTCATCTCCATGCTCAACAGCTATTCCGGCTGGGCCGCAGCCGCAGCGGGTTTTATGCTTTCCAACGACCTGCTGATCGTGACTGGCGCACTGGTGGGCAGCAGCGGTGCCATCCTTAGCTTCATCATGTGCAAAGCGATGAACCGCTCCTTCTTTAGCGTTATCTTGGGCGGCTTTGGTCAAGGGTCTGGCAAAGGCGGCAGCAGCAAGAGCGTCGAAGGCACCGTCAGTGAAACTGACATCAACGGCACGATTGAACTACTCGCCGATGCCCAGAGTGTGATTATCACCCCTGGTTACGGCATGGCCGTGGCCCAAGCTCAACACGCAATTTCTGAAATCACCCGCATCTTGACCAAGCGTGGCGTCAATGTCCGCTTTGGTATTCATCCCGTAGCCGGTCGCTTGCCGGGTCACATGAATGTCTTGATGGCCGAGGCAAATGTGCCCTACGACATCGTGTTGGAGATGGATGAAATCAATGATGATTTTCCTAAAACTGATGTGGTATTGGTCATCGGTGCTAACGACACAGTGAACCCCAGCGCCATGGAGGATCCTGAGAGCCCCATTGCCGGGATGCCAGTATTAGAAGTGTGGAAAGCGCGCAACGTTATCGTTATGAAGCGCGGTATGTCGGCTGGCTATGCTGGCGTGGCAAATCCTTTGTTCTATAAGGACAATACCCAGATGCTGTTTGGTGATGCTAAAGCCAATACCAACGCGATTTTGGGACGTTTGCAAGAGTCTGCGACTGAGCAGACTCAGTTGGCAACGGCGTAGGCTGTTGAACAGCTCTACACTCTAAATCTTTAAGAATCAACAATCGGAGTCCACAGTGATGGGTTCCGATTGTTTTGAGGTGAGTGCCCCCAACAGTGAAACCGTAATTGAGATTATTCGCGTCTTAAAAAAGCTAAATCCAGAAGCCGCCCGCATCTTTGTCAAGAACTACGCTTTGGACGAACTGTAGTCACAGAGATGCATCTAAAGTTGCCATTACAATAACGGCATATCCTGGCGCTATTCACAGCAACCCATGGTTCAATCAGCCCAGCTTACCCTCAAAGATTTCTTGGCCATGCCTCAGGGAGATGTGGCCCATGAATTTATTGACGGCAAGACCGTATTTCAACCCAAGGCCGTGCCAATTACCTATCGAGGCAATACAGCCATCAGCGAGCCACAACTGCCAGAGCTAGAAATTTCAGCCCAAATAATTTTTGATCGAGCGGGTCTGGCGGGGTAACAAACCGAAGCTTTCACTACAATAGTGCTAACGCATATAGGGCTCAGCTCATGACGGTTGCCCAGCAGCGGCTTACCCTGGCCGATTACCTCAACTATGAAGCTCCCACCGAAAAACGCTATGAGCTGGTTAACGGGGAGTTAATCGAGATGCCTGCTGCAAGCGATATCAATCAGCGCATTGCCATGCTTCTGCTGGCATATTTTCTGCGCCAGGGCGTTCCCCACTACTGCCTTAGGATTGGTCTAGAAATCGCAGTCAGCGGTACCTTTGCCACCGTCCGTCTACCAGACCTAGCCGTGCTATCGGACGAAGCAGCGCTTGCCCTCGAAGGTGCCAGTCGCTCAATCATCACCTATGACATGCCACCACCACAGCTGGTTGTCGAAGTTGTCAGCCCTGGCCAAGCCAATCGCGATTATCGCCACAAGCGGTCTGAATACGCAGCTAGAGGCATCAGCGAATATTGGATTGTAGACCCTAACAAAGATCGGGTCCTCATACTGGTGTGGACAGATGGCCTATATGAAGAAAGAAATTTTTGTGGAGATGAGTCCTTGCAATCGTCGCTATATCCAAAACTAAAATTAACGGCCAAACAAGTATTAACCGGCTAAACCGTAATATCAACCCAAAACAGCCATGCTTGAGCGCCTGCTGGCCGCAGCAATAAAAGCATCCCTCTCAGCCCCAGGTACACCTGCCCTGTTTAAACAACTAGCCATGAAAGTGATGACTCCCTTTACGGTGGATCACAATCACGGCTAGCTCACGCCTTGTATTACCGGCTTGGGGGTTACTGTCCTGGCGTCTGATTTACAAATTCCTGTGGGCCGGTATATCCCGATACAGCCGCTAGGTTTTGAAGTGACTGCACACCGGCATAGGTCTGGCCATTAATTTCCCAGGTGGGGTAGCTTTGTACACCGGCCATGCGACAGGCATTAGGCTGCGGATCGACACCCTCTTCATCACACTCAACATAGGTCACATGCTCAAATGCCTGCTTACCAAAAAGAGTCTTCTGAGCGTGGCAGTGGGGACACCACCAGGCTCCGTACTTTTTGGCACCGATATCGGTTAGATGCTGGGCCAAGGCGACTTCTGATGCGCCAGAATCAGTATCTACGGCAGGGGTTGGATTGCCAGCCGTGAAGCTATCAGGGTTTTGAGCGTAGGCGTACAAACCAGTTGTGGCGATAAACGCAACGAGTGCAACCGATAAGCCCGGCAGCAGCAGCTGACCCAGGCTCTCCCAACGGTTACCGAACAGCGTTAGTCCCCAAAGCCCGAAGCTGAGCAGGGCCGATAGTAAACATGGCAAACAAAACTCTTGCAGGACACCAAACATGATGTACATCAGATAACCGCTAAAGATGGTCATCGCTGTACTGCCAATGAATAGCGCCTGCCAGGTGGGGCCTTCTAGAGACTTGTTTTTTGTAGCGACAGGGCCAAGGGCAAATGCACCCATCAGTCCGTAGGCGATGGCCCCCAACAGCGGCAAGGACAGACCTCCCAACCGCAAATAGGCGCTACTTGCTAGGGCGCTGTTGCCTTTGGCCAGACAGCCGACGGATAACAGCAGCCCAGCAGCTGCAACACCGCCAATCAGATAGCGGGAATAGCGATGAATCCAGGTGGTTGGTTGTTTGCGTTTGCGTGCCATTTTTCCTATGTGTTTTGAACAGGTTGATTATGTGCGTTCAATCGCATGAACTAAATTCTGCAGCTCTACCGTTGGCAGATCTGCAACTAGGGCATAGAGGTAGTTGTCATCGTGCCAGAGCACGATGCTAGTACCATCAGGCTGCTGTAACGTTAGGTGGGCTGTCTGAAAT
>JBCCAQ010000296.1:0-6104 GCA_039814735.1 Cyanobacteria bacterium P01_A01_bin.15 | reverse complement strand
GGCCAGGCTAACCTACATTAAGTTATGTTTTCAATATTTTATTCAGGTCCTAGCCTGGGTTTCAAATTCTAAATTTTTATGGTCAGTCCTATTCCTCCAGCGACGTATGAACAACATTTGGCCAACTTGGGCCAGGTTCTTAAAGCTGTATGGGAACAGGAGTCCGTTGACGATCGGCTAGCTGAGATCGCTGACTACTTGCAACAGCTCTATCCCCACGAGCTGACCTGGATCGGTCTCTATGACCCAGATGACCAGAGCTTGGTGACGCAAATGGCGCTGCTGTCTGGTGAAAAAAACTTTTTATGGAAAAAGGTAACGCTGCAGCCCGATGATGCTGTCCATCAGGTGATAGAGCGGGGGGCTCCAGCCGCTGTTTACGACTTACAAGAATCCCATCGGGCGGGGGAGTGGAAAGCGATCGCAAAGCGATTGGGGCTGCATGATGCCATTATTTTTCCGATTCAGTATCAAGAAGAATGTTTGGGGATTTTGTTGCTGGGTGCAAATCGTCGCGGAGCCTCCCTCAAGTCCGGTTTGCAGAAAAAAACGATCTCCATACTGGTCACGACCCTAGCGGCCATCTTGCATCGATACCAGCAAGACTACTACCAGCGAATGGAAAAACGGCCTTCCCAGCCATTTTTTAAGCTGTTGGCCAAGCTAGAAACAATTCAAGAGTTAGAGCCAAGGCTGCAGGCAGTGGTGGATGCCACCCATCAGTTTGTCGGGGCGACTCGCACCCGGGGATATTGGTTTGAACCCCAAGAGCGTTTCTTTTGGCATCGTGTTGTCAACGGTGGCAAAAGTCGATACGGCTATAATGGCCAATCACCAGACCAGTCTCGTCTATCAGCCAGTGGCGGCTACCAAGAGTTTTACCAGACCTTATCCTGTGGTGACTTGATTGTCCTCAGTGAAGACGGATGTTCCCACACGCAGGCAGTAATTGAACCATTAAAAAAAACGTTTCAAATGCCGTCGCTGATGGTGGCACCAATCTTAATGCAGGGTGAGCTACTGGGCTTTTTAGTGGCAGAAGGTAGTCAGCCCCGTCAGTGGAGTCTCCCAGAAAAGCGATATTTGACAGCGGCCACGCAGCTGGTCAGTTTAGGGATGCCAACGTCAGTTTTACAAGAGCGGGTGGCCAATTTAGAGGCCAATCATCAGCTGTCGGTGGGGATTGCCCAAAGCATCCATGGGGATCGTGATTGGCAAAAGGTGATGGCGCAATGTGCCGACCAGCTAATTGCCACCCTTGAAATTGATGGGTTACTAGTACTAATTCCTGACCTGGACGGTGGCGGTTTTGAGGTGGGCTACCAGCACCATGGCACTGCGAGTAAACCCACTCAAAATACCTGGCGCTCACTCCATGACATTGATTGGCAGATGCTAGCCCGTCAGGTGGCCCCAGTGTGCATCGAAAACTTAGATAATGACCTCAAACTGCGGGCATGGTGTCCACAGTTTTTGCACATGGGGATACAGGCTGTTATGGCCTGTAATCTTTCACCCGGTCAGGCCCCAGAAGGCGTGCTGGTAGTGACCGATGCCAACAGCCGCCGCTGGAGCCAAGCCGATCAAGATCTGCTGCAGTCAGTCGGTCGGCAGATTGGCCTGGTGCTGCATCAATGGTCGTTACAAAGACAGGCCCAGCAGCAGTCCCAAATGCACGACACGCTGCAGTGGGGGCTACGCAATCTACAGCGTACGTTTGATGTGGGACAGCTAGAGCAGGCGGCCACCCATCACATTAGTCAGCTGCTACGGCTGCCCCTAGTGGCGCTAATCGTTTGGGAAAATGGCCAAAGGGAGGCACGCTTAGCGTCCTCTGTGATTCGGGATCAGCAGTTTGTAGCCAAGGATAAACCGCCTATTTTGGTCGAGAGTGATGCGGTGATCAACTGGGCAATTCAGACCGATGGAGTGATTCAGCTAGAGTTTGAGGACTTACCCGATGTGACCCGACAGTGGCTGCGATGTCCAGCCCAGGCTCAGCTGATTGTGGTTGCCCTACGAACGTCGCCGGATCACACGCTCAACGGTGTGCTCGTGCTGGCTGACCAAGGGGATCGGCGCTTTTCCGATGCTCAGATGAGCATGCTAGCTGTCCTGGTGCACCAGCTGGCCTGGTGTCGACGTCATCTATTGCTGACTAGCCGTTTGCTTGACCGTAAAAGCATGTTGATGGAGCTGAATTGGTATAAGCACCACCATATGGATGATCTGCGGCGACAGGTCCGGGAATCGCGGCGGCAGCTAGGTCACCTAAAACAGCTCCCCGACATTGGCAATCAGCCCTACTTTCACGATGTGGAAAGCCGTTTGGCGGGGATGGAAAAGGAACTACTCCGGCTAACTAGTCGAGAGCGCTGGTCGATGGCGTCTGATCCCCGCAAAGTACCCCTTGTGGGTTTACTTAACCGGCTGATGAGGCGGGTTCAAACCCAGGTGCAAAAGAAGCAGCTTTGGACCCAGGTTCACTGTGATAGCAATTTGGCCCTGCAGGGTGAAATGCAGAAAATAGAGTTTATTTTATACGAACTAATTTCAGCGGCCTGCCGACGTTCGCCAGCGCGGGGCCGGGTGGATATTTGGAGCCGTCCCCTCGATCAGCAGTGGATTGAGCTGTCAATTACAGACGACGGTGACGTGGACGAAACCGTTATTAGCGAGCTGCTGCTGGGGCATCGGGGAGACCAGCTAGCGGACTCGCCGCTGGAGAGACCGCCGGGTTTAAACCTGGCGATTTGCCGATCGCTAATGGGTCGCCTAGGGGGGGAATTTATCCTAGAAAAACTAGAAGACAATCGGATTAGAAGCTGTGTCATGTTCCCCATGCACCGACCCGGTGTTGATCGTTCGCGATAGGGACAAATAGGCGTTGTTAGAAATGGGGCAAGCAGAAGCTCGTACCGAGCTACAGCGAGCTCTCAATGGTTTCGCGAGCGGCTACCGTACTGCTGGTTTGCTGGGCAGTAGCCTGGAGCATGGGCGTCTTGATGACAGAGTCGTTTGCCAGGGTAAACAGCGGGTTGGACAATACGCCCGCCAAGGAGGTAGCAACAACGGCTACGATCATACTGATCTGTAAGGGTCGCATGCCAGGCAATTGCCAGTTGGGAGCCGGATAGTTCTTGATCGAATCGGACATTTCCTGGGGTTCTTTGACCACCATCATTTTGACTACACGAATGTAGTAGTAGATGGAGATAACGCTGGTGATTAAACCGACGAGCACTAGGCCGTAGGCCCCAGCCTGCCAGCCTGCCCAAAAGATGTAAAGTTTACCAAAGAAGCCCGCCAAGGGTGGAATACCGCCCAGGGAAAGCAAACAGAGGCACAGACACAGAGTGAGCAGCGGATCTTTTTGATAGAGACCGGCATATTCACCAATCTGATCGGTTCCTGTCCGTAGGGAGAAGAGAATCACACAGGTGAACCCTCCCAGATTCATAAACAGGTAAACCATCAGGTAAAAGAGCATGCTTGAGTAGCCAGCATCGGTGCCAATCACCAGCCCAATCATGATGAAACCGGCCTGACCGATGGAGGAGTAGGCCAACATCCGCTTCATGCTGGTTTGAGCTAGGGCCACCACGTTCCCTAGGACCATGCTCAAAACGGCGAGGGCGGTAAACACAAAGCGCCACTCGTCGGCAACCAGAGGAAACGTACTGACCAACAGTCGGATGGCCAGGGCAAAGCCAGCGGCCTTAGAGCCAACGGATAAAAAGGCAACTACCGGAGTGGGTGAACCTTCGTAAACGTCGGGGGTCCACTGGTGAAAGGGAACAGCGGCCACCTTAAAGGCAATACCGGCAATCACAAATACCAGGGCGATAATCAGACCGATGGAGCTAGCACCGGTACTCGCTGCCAGATTTGCTGCGATCGCACTCAACTGCGTCTCACCACCCGAAAGACCGTACAGCAGAGAAATACCGTACAAAAAGATAGCTGAACTAGCCGCACCAATCAGCAAATACTTGAGGGCCGCCTCATTGGAGCGAGGATCTCGCTTCATGTAGCCCGTCAGCAAATAGGACGAAATACTCAGGGTCTCTAGAGCCACAAAAATCGTCACCAGCTCATCGGCTCCAGATAGGAACATACCTCCCAGGGTAGCCGTCAGCAAAATTCCCAAAAATTCAGCTAAGGCCGTACCCGACTGCTCCACGTAGCGAATGGACATTGGTACGGTCACCGCAGCCGACAGGACAATAATGCCCCGGAAAACAATGCTCAGGGGATCGCTGTTAAACTCCCCAAAAAAAGCAACGGTATTACCCGTATCCCACTGTAGGGCCAGGGCACCGACAGCGGCCACACATCCCCCAATAGCGGCATAGGGAACCCAACGTGAGGATGAGCGCCCCACAATCAGATCACCGATCAAAATAACCACAATCGTCAAAATGATAATTGCTTCAGGGAGAATCTTGCCCGTGTTTAACTGAGCAGCGAGGCTTGCAAAGTCCATTGGCGCGGTGGTTAGGTATTTCCATTTGGAATCTTACCCTAGTATTCTCGCTCATCATGAGCTTCCTCATCGGAAATTCTTGAATCGCATTAGATTCCCACCGATAAACTCCATCAGATCTGCTACCTATGCCGGGTACTGGCTGTGATTACCAATTTCTATGGACTCCATTCACAGACACCGATAAGTCCAAACCGGCTCGATAGGGTTAGCTATCAATGGAGGACCAATGCTAAAAGCTTAGGCAGACAGATTGAATCTCGAGTTAGCTAGGATAAAACGGCACATTAACGGCACATTTTTTTAATTAAAGGTGGACGAAGTTCGCCATTTCGATCTATCGATATATATGGGGCTATCATATGGAGCCCTGCAGAAGATACAGGTACGGCTTTCGGCACTCAACCTCTGCCCCTATCTCTGATAGATTCTGAGCTAGAAGCAACGGTTCTGTATAGTTAGCCAATAAAAGCCGCCGTCGCTGCCACGCTCTCAGGCACTCTCTCTAGGAATCCAACGGGTATAACCCGTTTTGCTAGATGGGGCTGGGGGTCTGCCGATGTCTGCCCCCCAGATAGCGGCCGTTTAGTCCGATTATTATTTCTTTCAGTCCTGCTGTATGTCCACCCTGGTCATTGTTGAGTCGCCTACAAAGGCAAAAACCATTCGCAACTATTTGCCCAAGGGCTATCGCGTGGAAGCATCCATGGGCCATGTCCGTGATCTGCCTAAGTCGGCAAGCGAAATTCCGGCCAGTGTCAAAGGCGAGAAGTGGGCGCAGCTGGGTGTAAATGTCGAAGCGGACTTTGAGCCCCTGTATTTGGTGCCCAAGGATAAAAAGAAGGTGGTCAAGGCCCTCAAGGACGCCTTGAAAGATGCCGATGAGCTAGTCCTAGCGACGGATGAAGACCGCGAAGGAGAAAGCATTAGCTGGCACCTGCTGCAGCTGCTAAAGCCCAAGGTGCCAACCAAACGCATGGTTTTCCACGAGATCACCGAGGATGCGATCAAAGCCGCCCTAGATGGCTGCCGTGATATTGACGACCAGCTGGTGCGAGCCCAAGAAACCCGGCGGATCCTAGATCGTTTGGTGGGATATACCCTGTCTCCTCTGCTCTGGAAAAAAATTGCCTGGGGGCTATCTGCCGGACGGGTGCAATCGGTGGCGGTCAAGCTGCTGGTGGAGCGAGAGCGAGATCGTCGCGCGTTTAAGCAGGGTACTTACTGGGATCTCAAGGCGCTGCTGCTGCAGTCCGATAGCCCCTTTGAGGCCAAGCTGGTAAGTCTGGGAGGAACCCGGGTAGCAACCGGCAGTGACTTTGACGAAAATACAGGTCAAATTGCAGCCGGTCGCAATGTGGTGCTGCTGGATGAGACCCAGGCCCAGGCCCTAAAACAGCGTCTAGAAACCAGCATTTGGAGCGTTTCCAATCTAGAGGAGCGGCCCTCAACTCCCAGACCGTCGCCCCCCTTTACGACATCCACGCTACAGCAAGAGTCAAACCGCAAGCTTCGCCTGTCGGCCCGCGACACCATGCGCACGGCCCAGTCTCTTTATGAGAAAGGGTTTATCACCTACATGCGTACCGACTCGGTCAACCTATCGCAGCAGGCGATC
>JBCCAQ010000409.1:0-1829 GCA_039814735.1 Cyanobacteria bacterium P01_A01_bin.15 | reverse complement strand
CCACCCTCCTAATTTGTCACAATGCTCAAGGCAGTATTCTTCGGTTTTCACGGTGTCATCATCAATGATGAGGCGATCCATCCCCAGCTGATTGCTGAGCTGCTGCTGGCTGAAAATCTACGGTTTGATCCAGACGAATACCGCGAGATGTATCTAGGTCGTAGCGATCGGGCCAGGCTAACGGCGATTTTGCAACAGCGGGGCCGGTTTATCCGCGATCCGTACTTGAATGAGCTGCTGAAAAAGAAAGCAGACGGCTATGAAGCATGGCTGCGATCGCAGTCCAAGCTTTCCCTCTATGGGGGACTAGACGACCTGCTCTACAATATCCGCACCAGAGACTATACGGCGGCAATTGTGACCGGTGCCCAGCGCGCTGACGTGGAGCAGGTACTGGCTGCAGCTAAGCTGACCGATCGGTTTTCTTTGGTGGTTTCCGCTAGCGATATGCCGGTTGCTGCCAGCAAACCGGCCCCTGACAGCTACATTGCCGCCATCGATCAGCTCAATTTGCAAGACCCCAGCCTGAGCCTTACTCCCCAAAACTGTCTGGCGATCGAATCGTGCTTTGCGGGTATTGAAGCGGCTAAGGCGGCCCATATCCCCGTGGTGGGTGTTGCCCAAGTCTATCCTTATCACATGATTCAGCGGCGGGCGACCTGGGCTGTGGACTACCTAAATGAAATTGACTTTGATTGGATTGCTCCACGGTATGAAGCGGGATCGAATACCGCTACCATAAAGTAAAAACCAGCGGTGTAGCCGATCCAGGGAGTAGTTGATGATGAAAGTGGCAGTAACCGGGGCAACGGGATTTGTCGGCTCGCGGCTCGTGCAGCGGCTCCATGATGCGGGCCACCAGGTCAAGGTCTTTACCCGTAACCCCGAACGGGCCAGAAAAGTATTTCCAGAGGCTGTTTTTAAGCAGGTCGAGATTGTAGCCTATGCCCCCCAAGAGTCCGGCGGCTGGCAGACCAAGATCTCCGGCTGCGACGCGGTTATCAACCTGGCGGGGGAGGCGATTTCAGAACGGTGGACCCCCGAGCGTAAACGGGCGATCATGGACAGTCGCGCCGTTGGTACGGACAAACTGGTGGAGGCGATTGGCCAGGCCGAGGTCAAACCCAAGGTGCTGATCAGCGCCTCTGCCGTTGGTTTCTATGGCACCAGCGAAACGGCAGAATTTTATGAAACCAGTGAGCCCATCCAGCAGGACTTTTTGTCCCAGGTGTGCCAGGCGTGGGAACAGGCGGCGGATAAAGTAACCGCCTTTGGTACAAGGCTGGTGACGGTGCGCATTGGTATTGTCCTGGGAACGGGGGGTGCGATCGCAAAAATGCTCACCCCCTTTCGGCTCTATGCCGGTGGCCCCATTGGCAGCGGTCAGCAGTGGTTTTCCTGGATCCACCGCGATGACCTAGTCAGCCTGCTGATGCAGGGGCTGACCAACGAAACAATGTCCGGCGTGTACAACGGCACCGCCCCCCACCCGGTGCGCATGACCGAGCTGTGCGACACCCTGGGCAAAGTTATGAATCGCCCCTCCTGGCTGCCGGTGCCCGACTTTGTCATCGAGACCCTGCTAGGAGATGGGGCCGTAGTAGTGCTCGAAGGTCAATTCATTGATTGACCTTCTTCGGGCGTATCTCCGGGTGGCCGTCTCGCCGCCTACGGTGGGCGGCCACCTTACCCTAGTTATATACAATAGACTCCCGCGGAGGCAAGGGCCAACAGCCAGCATATGCTGACTTTCCCAAAGACCCCAAGGGGTTGGCCGTTTCGCAAACACTGTCGGAAACCGTTTTGAGTCTTCCCATGCATCCTTACCT
>JBCCAQ010000361.1:0-3685 GCA_039814735.1 Cyanobacteria bacterium P01_A01_bin.15 | reverse complement strand
CCCTATGCGTTTTTGGCACCGGCGTTGCTGGTGTTAGGTCTGACGGTGTTTTGGCCGGCACTGCAGGCGTTTTACTTGAGTTTTACTGAGTATGGTTACGACATCACCCAGCCGCCGCTGTGGGTAGGTGGGGCTAATTTTTTGCGGTTATGGCAAGATCAGACGTTTTGGCAAACGCTGGGAAATACCCTGGTCTACTTGCTTTGTGTGGTACCTGTACTTGCGATCGCACCCCTCGGACTTGCCATCCTAGTCAACCAAAAGCTCAAGGGAATGAACTGGTTTCGAGTGGCCTACTACACCCCTGTGGTTATTTCCATGGTGGTGGCTGGGATTGCCTGGCGGTGGTTATATGCCGAAACCGGTCTGCTCAATCAGCTGCTCAGCAGCCTGCTGAGACAAGAGATTCGTATTCCCTGGCTGACCAGCCCCCAGCTGGCGCTGTTTAGCGTCATGGCTGTCACCGTTTGGAAGGGCCTGGGCTACTACATGGTGATCTATCTGGCCGGTTTACAAAGCATTCCAGACGATCTTTACGAAGCCGCTGCCATTGACGGCTCCGACAGCTGGCGCAAGCACTGGGATATTACCCTGCCCCTGATGGGACCCTATATGTTTCTTGTGGCCGTCATTTCTGCGATCGCCGCCACCAAGGTTTTTGAAGAGATCTACATCATGACCCAGGGTGGCCCCCGCAGTAGCTCCAAAACCGTGGTCTACTACGTCTACGAACAAGCCTTTATAGATCTCGAAATGAGCTATGCCTGCACCATTGGCCTGGTGCTTTTTGTAATCATTTTGACCCTATCGCTGGTGAGACTGCGATTTGCCGCTGGCCAGGTGAATGATCCTTTGGCCTAGTTCAGCTGGCCTTGCTCAGCGATGGCTGGGTAGAACTCATATTTTTCAAAACAGCCAGCCCAGAATTTAGCAAGCCTCTAGGACAGCCACGCCGTAGGCTTCAACTTCATCTACGCCATCCACCGACAGGGCCAGAGCCATTGCTTGATCCAACACATGGGGAGAGTTAACCTGGCCGCTCAATACCACTACCCGTCCCCGCTGACGGACCTTCAACCGCTGTAGGACACTATCCCCATGGACACTCAAACAGCGACAGACGCGCTTAGATAAACCGTAATAGTCATATTCCCCATGCAGGCCAATCCGTTCTGGAGGAATATTAGAAAACCAATGCTCTCGACCGGCTATGCCATTAATCCGCCGGCCGCTCTGATAAACTCCCCTCAGAGCTATGGCAATGGTTGAGCCATCCATATAATCACCTCAACACCCTAGCTATTCCTCACTGGCTATGGTCAGGCAAAGCCTGATACACCTCAGCAAAATTCAAATGTGTCTACCAGATATATTCGAGGCAAAAAGTCAGAAAACGGTACCGCTTCATTACACTGTTGCAATATCTGGATATATTCTTCAGATTCTAAGAAATAGCATGGAACAATTATGTGTCTTTAGAAACTTTTTAACATAATCCAAACGTATTGGTGCCCCAATTACTGCATCAGCAAAATCACAGCATAGGCCGCTATGCCTTCTTCACGGCCGGTGGGTCCTAGCTTTTCATTGGTGGTGGCCTTGATCCCCACCTGGTTGGTGGCTATGGTCAGCCGTTCCGCCAGCCGCTGTTGCATGGTCGCAATGTGGGGTTTGAGCTTAGGCTGCTCAGCGACAACTACTGTGTCCACATTACCGATCGTCCATCCCTGGGCGTTGACCATTTGATGGACCTGGTCTAGCAGCTCTAGGCTATTGGCTCCCTTCCACTGGGCATCGGTGGGGGGAAAGTAGCGGCCAATATCCCCTAGGCTCAAGGCTCCCAGCATGGCATCCATAATCGCATGGGTCAGTACATCAGCGTCGCTGTGGCCCAACAGTCCTAGGGAGTGGGGAATCGTCACCCCGCCTAAAATCAGAGGCCGATTGGGACCGAGACGGTGGATGTCGTAACCGTTGCCAATGCGAATATCCATGGGAAGCTCCTTGAATCGAGTCGGTGAGTCGCGCGGAGATTATCGCCCTTCCTCACCGTTATTTTCCCATTGCTGCTGCCAGCGCTCATAAAGATCCCGGCGACGTTCGCGGGTACGTTCAATCTGCTGCTGCTGTCGCCAGTGGGCAATGGCAGCATGGTTACCGGAGCGCAGCACGTCCGGGACGCTCCACTCACGAAATTCAGCCGGTCGCGTGTAGTGGGGATAGTCCAATAGCCCCGACTCAAAGCTGTCGTAATGCAACGAATCTCGTTTGGCGACGGTTCCTGGCAACAATCGAATCACCCCGTTTAGCAATGCCAGGGCTGGAATTTCTCCACAGGTAAGGACAAAATCGCCGAGGGATACTTCCCTGGTGACCACATTGAGAATGCGTTCGTCGACGCCTTCGTAGTGACCGCAAATAATGACTAGCTGATCTAGACCGGTGGACCACTGCCAGAACAGTGACTGATCCATGGGTTCGCCCTGGGGGGTCATGAGGACCACCTCACGGCAAGGCCGCTGGGGCAGGCTTTCGAGCGCGGCCACAATTGGGGCAATCTTCATCACCATGCCCACACCGCCGCCGTAGGGCTCATCGTCGACTTTGTGGTGCCTATCGGTGGTGAAATCCCTAGGGTTGGTAATGTGAACCTGGGCAATATCGCGCTGTAAAGCTTTGCCAATCAGGCCCGACTGGAGCGGCGATGTAAAAAAGTCAGGAAATAAGCTGATCAGGTCAAATCGCATTAATCACGGCTGTCCTGACGGCCCTGAAACGTCAAGAGTCGATTAAACAGCTCCGCCCTGAGGGTGGTTTCGTCGAGTAGATTGGCTAGCTCGTAGGCCTGTTCATACCGTACCTGGGCTGAGGTTAGATCCCCAGTCGCTTCGTAGAACTCTCCCAAACGCTTAAAGGTAATCAGCCGTCCCCAATCGCTGTCACCGTCAAGGGTAAGGGCCATACGCTCGTCGAGATAATGACGGACCTGGGACCAGTCGCTGCGCTCGCTGTAGACGTCGATCAGACCGTCAATGGCATGGAGCTTGGCGGTAAGATCGTTACTATCTCGACCGTAGCTGAGGCCCAGTCGATAGGCCCCAATGGCCTTGCCCTGCTGCCCTTGGGCAAGATAGACATCGCCTAGATTGTTGCTGGTGTTGGCCCGACCGACTAAGTTGCCCGCTTGGATACGATAGTTGCCAGCGTCTTCAAAGTAGTCAATGGCGGCGGCATAGTCCCCGCGAGCGGCGGCCAGTAGCCCCAGATTGCTCATGGAGAGACCAATGCCGTCAGCATTTTGAATGCTGACGGCGATGTTGAGGGCTTCTTCGTAGGCCTGGGTAGCAGAGGCTACGGCTCCCTGCTGTAACCTCAGACTGCCCAGGGTGTTCCAGGCAAAAATCTGGGTGCTAAAATTTTGGTTGTCCCGTGCGATCGCAAGCTGCCGTCGTACAGCCGTCTCCGACCGGCTGTAGTCGCCTAGCTGAGCATAGGCGCGGCCAATATTGCCATAGGTCCGCTCCATGGAGGCGCTATCACCGATTTCATAGTAGATTTCCGCAGACCGGCTCCAGGCCCGCAGAGCTGACTGATAATCTTCCTGGCTAGCCTGACGCTCCCCCAGCCGCAACAGCTGATCGGCCACATCGCGCTGCTGCTGGATCAGCTCACGATTTACCGGCTG
>JBCCAQ010000274.1:0-7117 GCA_039814735.1 Cyanobacteria bacterium P01_A01_bin.15 | reverse complement strand
TCAGAGGATCTGCTGAACAATAAAAACCTGTTCCCGCCGGAGGATCTGCTGGCGAAGGGCGAAGGCATCGCCCCGGTAGGTGAAGCCAATGCCCTCTACGATGAATACTGGACAAAAGTGACCAGTGCGTAAGGCTATGGCACAGGGGGTTTCACCAGCAGGGGTCCTAAAGTCAGCCCCAGCCAATGCTGGACAAAAAATCAGGGCTATCCTCAGACCTTTGGGGTTGTTGGGTCCGCCCGGGGTGTGGCTGGTGCTGATGATGGTATTGCCCACCCTGCTCATTGGAGAACTGAGCCTGGTACCCGGACTCAGGCCAGGGCAGCCGATTGAGGGCTATGGCCTCCTCAACTACCTGAGGATTTTAGAGCCCACCTATCTGCGGGTTTTACAGCGCTCGGCGATGTTCGCCACCGGCACCACCGTTCTTTGTTTAGTCCTGGGGTTTCCGGTGGCCTATTGGTTGGCCCTGAAGGCTCCAAAGCGATGGCGCAACTTTTTGTTGGTGCTGTTTATTCTGCCGCTGTGGACATCGTCCTTGCTGCGCACCTATGCCTGGATCACCCTGTTGCGACCCTCGGGGGTGATCAATCTGGTTCTCAGCAGCGTAGGGCTGCCCACCCAAAATTTAATGAACACCCATTGGGCCGTCTATATAGGCATGACCTATAGTTTTTTGCCCTATATGGTTTTGATTTTATATGCTTCCCTAGAACGACTCGATCTGAGGCTTTTAGAGGCAGCGGCCGATCTGGGGGCCAACCCCAGACTGGTCTTTTGGCGCATCACTGTTCCCCAGACTCTGCCTGGAATTGCAGCGGGATGTCTGCTGGTATTCGTCACCAGCCTAGGGGACTTTGTTGTGCCTACCCTGCTGGGTGGCCCCACCAGTATGACCATTTCCCGCTTGATTTATAACCAGTTTTTGGGGGTGGCTCGAAACTGGGGATTTGGCTCTGCTTTGAGTATGGTGCTGATTTTGATGGTTAGTATGGCGATCGCACTGCTGCTTAAGTATGGCGATCGCAATCCCGAGATTTATTCATGAAATCTGCGAGTTCTTCTAAGGGCGGTAAAGCGCGACTATCGCCTCCCTCCTGGGAGGCTATGCTCACCCTGGCGATGTACAGCTTTATGTATATTCCCATTATTATTTTGGGGGTTTATAGCTTCAACGAATCGCGATTTGGCTCGATTTGGGAAGGGTTTAGTCTGACGTGGTACCGAAAACTGCTGGGAGATGAGCGGCTGTTTCTGGCTCTCGGGGACAGTCTCAAGATTGCTCTGTGTGCGGTAGGCGTCTCCGCAGTCCTAGGTACCCTGATGGCTATTGGGCTCTCTAAGTATAGGTTTCCAGGTAAGTCCCTTTACCTGGGCATTTCCTATTTGCCACTGATTATTCCAGATATTGCGATCGCAGTAGCCACCCTTGTTTTTTTAGCCTCGGTCGCGATTCCCCTGAGCCTATGGACCGCCATTGCCGCCCATATGGTCTTTTGTTTGGCCTATATTGCCATTGTGGTGTCTAGCCGTCTCAAAGGCTTGGACCCCAACCTAGAAGAAGCCGCTTTGGATTTAGGCGCGACTCCTACCCAGGCATTAGTCAAAGTGTTTATTCCACAGCTATCCCCGGCCATCGTATCAGGCTGCTTACTGGCCTTTGTCTTGAGTATGGATGACCTGCTCATTTCTAGCTTTACCGCCGGTGATGCCACCCCCCTACCAATTGAGATTTTTAGCCGTGTCAGAACTGGGATCAAACCAGATATCAATGCCCTTAGCGTCTTACTGATCCTAGCTTCAGGACTGATTGCCGGTATCTCCGAATATTTCCGATGCAAAAGTGAGCGCATCTAAATGGTAGTAAATCACACAAAACGGTGTCTGATGTCACCCAGTTAATAGCCCTACAATCACGGTAAAAAGCCTACCCAGCCAGCATAGTAAGAGTAGACATAAAGGCCCCCTTCAATACCTTTGTGCCTACTCACCTGTAGTTGTCCCTGGAGAAGGTGCCATGTTAAGCCGCACAGCCACGACTCAATCCCTAGAGAGTCTTATGAGCAATATATTGAGCTGTCGTCGGCTCAACCGGGAAACTCAGCGTATGCTAATGGCCCTTCTCCTTGGCAAGACCCAGCTCAATAATCAAGAACAGGCCCAAGTAGAAAAAATTTTTGAGGCTATCAGCCAGGGCCGACTGCGAGTGGTCGATTAAACCATCTTTCAAAATTCTCTTTAAAACCTAAGGGGCTAGATTTGATCAATCAAATCTAGCCCCTTAGGTTTTTACGGCGTTTTAGACAGAAAGCTATTCCTGATCGCCCGTCGACTCATCGTCAGCCTTATTAACATCCGGAATAAAGTCAGGACGCGCAGCGTCCTCCCAGCCAGGAGGGCGTTTAGAGTTGTACCAAGCAAATGAGCCAATTACAACCGCGGCCAGAAAGCCCACAATGTATACCAGCTGAAAGTAGTACATGGGAGTGCCTGATGCACCGGCCTCTCCTAAAAAAAATGCCATAGACGACTCTATCCTCTGCTGCGGTTTATTGTAGCTGCCTACATATTACTCCGTAGCTGGTTGCGAATCTACTGGAGCGGGCGCAGCTGGAGCGGGAGCCGGGGCCGGGGCAGACGGAACGGCTGGCGCAGGGGCGGGGATCGGAGCCGACGGCGGTACGGGGGCTGCCACCGGAGTTGGTTCCGGCGCGGGGGCCACGGGTTCTGGAGCGGGCGCCGGGGCCGGGGCCGGCGTTGGCGGTACTTGGTCTGCCAAAATTGGAGCCGGAGCGGAGCGGCTGGGCTGCGATTGCGACGGCTGTGATGTCTCTGATGCTGCTGGCTCAGGGGCCGAACGCTGGGCTTCCTCCTGCTGACTTGACTCATCCCTCTCATCGGAGGAACTACGACCGGCTTTTTCAGCAACGACCTTTCCAGGCTTTATAGGTTTGGCTTCAATTGAGCCTTCTCGACCCGATAGTCGGGGCAGTTCTGGAAACTTCTCGACTGGAATTTCTTCAATAAACTCCGAAACAAACTGACGCCACGCATAGGCTGCCGTGCTGCTGGCACCGCGAGTGGGACTACTATCGTCATTTCCAAACCAAACCCCAACCACTAGATCAGGCGTAAAACCGATAAACCACAAATCTCGATTTTTCTCAGAGGTACCGGTCTTGCCAGCTATCTGTCGACCTCGAATATAGGCATTGCCCCCGGTCCCCCCCTCGACAACACTACGCATCATCCAGGTCGTAATGGCCGCCGAGTCCTCGTCGATGGCTTGCTCGGGCTCATCGACAAATTCGTATAGGACTTCGCCACGGCGGTTGGTAATGCGTTTAATCCCGTGGGCATCAACGTGCTTACCCTCGGCTGCTAGGGTGCCATAGGCGTTAGTGAGCTCCAGGAGGTTTACCTCTGACGACCCGAGCGCTAGGGAATAGGCAGGTAATAACTCTGATTTGATGCCCATGCGCTTAGCCATGGCGATAACTGGCTCAAAGCCAATTTCGACTAGGACCTTAACCGCCACAATATTGATGGATGAGGCCAGGGCTTTCCTCAGTTCGACGTTGCCACTAAAGCGATCGCCATAGTTTTTAGGTTCATAGCCGTCAACCACGTAGCGGGCATCGGTGTAGTCCTTGTAGGGTGAAATACCGGCTGCGATCGCAGTGCTATAAACAAATGCCTTAAATGTTGACCCAGGCTGGCGCTGGGCCTGGGTCACCCGATTAAACTGACTTTCTTCAAAATCGGTCCCCCCCACCATGGCATGAACCTGCCCTGTTTTAGGATTAAGGGCCACGATTGAGCCTTGCTCAAACCTTTGCCAGCGACCGTATTCCTCCAAAACATCTTCCAATGTGGCTTCGGCTGCCCGCTGCCAGTTTGGTTTCAGACTGGTTTCCACCACCAAGCCACCGGCTTCAATATCGTCTTGAGAAATCAGCTCCGCCATCTGTTTTTGGACATAGATGGTGAAATAGGGGAACTCGCTGTACAAGAACTTAGGTTCGTTGGGGGTGGTGGTGACGTCGCTACGATAGGCGGTATTTGCCTGGGACTGAGAAATAACACCGGTCGCCAGCATGCGACTAACCACGTTGTCCCGCTGTCGTCGAGCAGCCTCTTCATTGACCAGGGGAGAATAAAGGCTAGGTGCCGGAGCCATCCCCGCAATCAGAGCAATTTCTGAGACCGTTAGCTCGTCGACTGACTTACCAAAGTAGATCCAGGCCGCATCGGCCACACCATAGGCTCCAGCCCCCAAATACACCAGGTTCAAATAGCGCTCTAGAATTTTTTCTTTACCCAGCTCTTTTTCTAGCTTGTTAGCCAGCAGTGCCTCACGGAACTTACGCTGAAAGCTGCGATCTTGATCCAGGAAAATAATTCGTGCCACCTGCTGGGTAATCGTACTGGCTCCTTCCACCAGCTGTCGATTGCGCAGATTGGATTTCATAGCTCGGGCAATGCCTTTATAGTCAATGCCCTCGTGCTCATAAAAACGCCGATCTTCTGAGGCGATAAACCCTTGAAGTAAGGTATCTGGAATATCGTCATACTCCAGATATTCTTGGGTGGCGGGACCAATCTTTTGCAAAATGCTGCCATCATCGGCCTTGATTGTGATGGTCCCTGTGCGCTCAAACGTTAGCGCCGCTGACACATCGGGCAAATTGGCATCGGCCTCCTGCCAAAATCGATAGCCACGGGCAGCCGGTCCGGCTATACCAGCACCAACCACCAGAGTTAGCCAAAACAAGAAACTTTTATACAGAGGCTTTGGCAGGCTTTGCTTTGCCTTCTCGGTAGCTTTCCCCGTTTGGGTTGGCCTGCCCTTAGCTCTTGTCCCACCATTTTTGACTTTAGCAATCCAATTAGCCACGTTAAAAAATCCTACTGGACCTATGTAAATGGTTAACTCTCTGGCTCAAACAACCTGCTTAATAAACTCGATAGGAGCCCGCACCTGAAGTCAGAAATTGGGTCGATGTCCCTTGGCTATATCGCCTGGCATATCTTCAAAAGGCTAGCAGACTCTGCCTTAACTCACCAAATAATCAGTGTGACCCAGCGCCAGCCCCAGGATTAGCATGCCAAGCACGAGAAACGGTTGGGCGCTTGCCTGGTATTTCACATCGTTGGATAGGGGATCCCGCAAAAAGTACATGTCTTGAAAGGTGATTTGTGGAATGATCATCAAGATCAGCAGGATTGCATAGACATTTTTGTGAATGGCGATCAGATAGGCGGCCATCCCCGCCTGAAAAGTGTCAATCATGAGGACACAGATCCACGCGGCTGTCCCCACCCCAAACATTACCGGTAGCGATTTGAGCCCAAGGGCTTTATCGCCTTCGACACTTTTAAAGTCGTTGACAACCGCAATCCCCAGACCCGCCATACTGTAAAGCAAGGTGAGCACCACCACGGTCGGATTGAGCTGACCAAACAGCGCGTGACCGGCCCACCAGGGTAAGGCGATATAGCTGGCTCCCAGGGCATAGTTGCCGAGCCAGCCGTTTTGCTTGAGCTTGAGCGGCGGTGCAGAGTATATGTAGGAGATAAATGAACCACCGAGTGATAGTGCCGTCAAAATTGGGAATTCATGGTTTGCCCAGCGATCCAACCCGTAGGAAACAGCAATACCGCCGATCAATAGCACCCAAATTTGTATCTGTACCTGTCCTAGACCAATGGCTCCAGAGGGAATGGGTCGATAGGGCTCATTGATGGCATCTAGATCACGATCGTAATAATCATTGATGGTTTGGGTGTAGCCCGTCAGTAGAGGCCCCGCCATTGACATACAGGCTAGGGAGGCTAGCACATGATCGACGCTCCAAACGAAGTGGCCAGACGAAGCTGCCCCGCAAAGAACCCCCCAAATTAGAGGGATCCAGGTAATGGGTTTCATTAACTGCAGGCGAATTTTCCAAATGGAGGTTTCCCCATCAGCAGCCCCTTTCATGCCCAGCAGCTGTCTTGCCTTAGAGCCCTCATTAGAAGGCTTAGCATCATCTTCACTAGACAAGGCTGGGGAAGGATTATCGACCATGGGCTTTCCAGAATGAACGGCAAAAATACGGCATGATTTAGGACAATCCTAGCCAAAAGATAGAATAAGATACCCTGATTGAAACTTGGCTCCTGTTACAGAACGGCCCTGCAAGGCTGGAGGTAGCGCTAGATTACGGCGCTGATCGCCTGCTTCAATGGTGACCTCCGGACCATACTGGGTCAGTTGAATCTGCTTTTTGTCAAAGCTCGGTAAAAACAAGCGCACGGTGCTGGTCGCTAAATCGATGTCTACGGAGGCTGGCACCGATGGTCTACTGATGTAGTCCGGTAGCGCCTCGATCAAAGGCTGCCAGTCTCCAGTGTAGGTGGGCAAACCATAGGTCGATAAGGGCTCAAAGCTGGCGATCGCATCGGCTCGGTTAATCAGTACACCCGCCACCGTCAGTTCTATTTGTTGAGCAGCTCCCCATAGATACCGAGCGGTGGCAATCGCCACATCATCCCCGCTGGACACTAAATAAGCCCGTACCCGCATCGGATCTTTAACAGCAGCAATGCCCTCTCCCACAAAGCCGGATCCCTGCTGCACCTCAGGCTGATCAAACAAATCACCGGACCCGCCGCTGAGTATGGCTCCGGCTAGGGGCTGTAAAAACGGCATTACGGTCTTGGAAAACTGAGAGACCTGAAATACTTGTTTAAATCGGCGAAAATACCAGTCGATACCCGCTGGCATACCCCACATTCGGAGGCTTGCCTGATCGCCAGGGCCATCATGGACGATAACGTCATAGTTGCCGCTGAGATCGTATTCCCGCAGGGCGTTGAGCGTCAGGGCCTGGTCCATTCCGGGCAGCAGGCTGAGCTCTTGACCGTAGACAGCCTTGAAGAACGGATCCCTCAGATACTGCGCTTCTAATTTTTTAAGCTGCTCCCAGTTTTGCTCTAGGAGCTTTGCAAACTGCAGCTGGACAGCCCACAGGTTAGGAGCAACTGCCGTAGGCGCTACATCCACCTCACGTTCTAAGAGCATGCCAAAACCGGGACCCGCATCTTCACTGAGCAAAAGCACACGCTGGCCTTG
>JBCCAQ010000207.1:0-9891 GCA_039814735.1 Cyanobacteria bacterium P01_A01_bin.15 | reverse complement strand
TTTTACCGTGGTCAACGTGGGCGATGATTGCAACGTTGCGAATGGGAAGGCTCATGGGATTGGAAATTCCAGAACTAGAAGCGGTCGTGATGTTTCGTAAAAAACCTTAACAATTGTAGCTCAGATAGCCGATTTGCTAGCCAAAGCTATTGAGCAGTACGTGGTGCACAGTGCGTCGTACATCGTATTTGAGAGTTAACAAGTGCCCATTTTCAAGGCACACAAGCGTATCAAACGGGGTTAATATTTTTCCCTTAAACAAAGTTAAATAACTGCCCCTCGATATCTCACCCTTCACCTTTGATCCATCTTCTCCAGGATCGTTAGCTTCTTCCTAAAATCCCCACCTCCCAGTTCGGTTCTGCCCACTATGGGGAACTCAAATAGCTTTGTTACATTGGCATTACAGCGGCAAAGGACTCGACAGCCGCTACCAGCCACGTTTCGAGTGAGGCAATGATGACTAATCAATCGAACAACAACACAAACTCTGGGTTTATGGGTAGCGCTGCTGTGCAAGGCAACTCGCTAATGCAGTACGTGCGGGCCATGGAGCCAGCAACCATCGAGCAGCTGTCGCGCCCTGTTTCTGGCGATGTGCTGCAGGCCATGGAGCACAATATTATTGGTATGTTGGGCGGTCTGCCGTCCGATGGATTTGATGTTGCGGTAACCACCAGTCGTGAAAATCTAGGTCGCCTGCTAGCCTCGGCCATGATGGGCGGTTATTTTCTCAAGGGTGCCGAGCAGCGTCTTTCTATGGAAACAGCTGTCATGGGCAGTTTGGAAGCCGACACCCAGGAATAACCTGGACCGAAGATTAGCGTAGAGCGCCCACCCATGGCAGGATCAGAGTAGCGACAGCGGCGATCTACGGTGGGTGAGACCAAGAAAAAACGACATCGAGCGCAAGATAGCGCCGGTGGCACATACGGTTCAAAGCAGATGTTTCCATCCGGGGCATCTGCTTTACGCGTTGATAGCGCTACCGACTTAGAAAAATCAGCTCCGGCGCTGCGCCAGACACTGCTGGGCTGGTATGGCGAGCAGGGTCGGGACTTACCCTGGCGTCGGAGCCGAGATCCCTATGCCATATGGATTTCGGAAATTATGCTGCAGCAGACCCAGGTAAAGACGGTGCTGCCGTACTATCAACGGTGGCTGACAACGTTTCCGACCGTTGTAGATTTGGCTAAGGCTGAGCAGCAGGCGGTGCTCAAGGCTTGGGAAGGTCTGGGCTACTACGCTCGGGCTCGGAACCTGCACAAAACGGCACAGGTGATTGTAGAGCAGCATGGTGGCGTGTTTCCAAAGGATTTTGAGGCTGCGATCGCACTTCCTGGCATCGGTCGCACCACCGCTGGCGGCATTCTCAGTGCGGCCTACAACCTGCCCGTGGCCATCCTCGATGGTAATGTAAAACGGGTGCTGGCCCGGTTAGTGGCCCTGCCCCGGCCCCCGGCCAAGGCCATGGACCAGCTGTGGCGGCTGTCCGAGCAAATTTTAGACCCGCAGCAGCCCCGCGATTTTAACCAGGCGATTATGGATTTGGGCGCTACCCTATGCACCCGCCACCGACCGGCCTGTTTGCTGTGCCCGTGGCAAACCCACTGCACCGCCTACCGTCAAAACCTACAGTCTCAGCTACCCATGTCCGAAACCCGCGCTCCTTTACCCCACAAGCACATTGGCGTCGCTGTTATCTATGGCAGTGACGGTCGCATACTGATTGACCGCCGTAAGCAAGAAGGGCTGCTGGGCGGCCTGTGGGAATTTCCAGGGGGAAAAATTGAACCCAACGAAACCGTTGAAGCCTGCGTGCAGCGAGAGATTAAAGAAGAACTGGATATTGAGATTGCCGTTAACGACCGGCTGATCACCGTCAGCCATGCCTACAGCCACTTTAAGGTCACCCTCAATGTGTTTAACTGCACCCACCTCAGGGGTGAGCCGCAGCCCATCGAGTGCGATGAAATCAAGTGGGTCACCCTCGACGAAATTGATAACTATCCGTTTCCCAAGGCCAACAGTCAGATTATTAACGCGATTAAACAGCGGGCCTAAAAAACACTACCCTTGTTCCATTAGAGGAGAAGAAAGAGCCCCAAAGATGCATCTCCAGGGCTCGGAATCAGGGTGCATCTACCAATCCAACATGCGCGATCTGCAAGACCCTATCCGGAGTTAGGAAAGTGCTTCACTAAGACTTCAAACAATCCCCGGTGTCATCCGGGTGTTAATGAATTTTCCAGCTAATCTCATAGGAGCATATTGCACCATTTACGTAGACCACCATGGCTCTTGCTTTGTTGACTCAACTCGCCAAATATACCCGCCCATGTTTAAAGGGGCTGGTTGGAGCTGTCTGGGGAGTTGGTCTCTGGACAGCAGGCGGGCAAGCCATTGCCCAGGGCTACTGTCGGGCGGATCTAGCTGAGCAAATCGATGCGATCGCAGCCCGTCCCAACCTGACCCAGGCCCACCTAGGGATACGAGTAGAGCGCCAGGGGCCAACCGCCGCCGACCGCCAGGTCGTGCTAGAGCGCAACTCCAGCCGGTGGTTTGTTCCTGCCTCCACCCTCAAGCTGTTGACCACCGCCGCTGCCCTCCAGCATCTAGGACCCGAGTTTCAAGTGAAAACCTCGGTATACACCACCCAGCAACCGGGGCAAACCACCCTCTATGTGATTGGTCGCGGCGACCCCACCTTCACCAGTACCCACCTTGATGAGCTGGCCCAACAGATTGCCCAGCAGGGTATAGGGCACATCGACCAGCTGTGGGGCTATGACGGCTATTTTGCCGGTCGAGCGGTGCATCCCAACTGGGAATGGGAGGATGTTTTAGCGGGCTATGGAGCCTCAGCCAACGGTCTGATCCTAAATAGAAACGCCCTGGGGGTGACCCTACACCCCACCGAGGTGGGCCAACCCCTGCGGGTAGAGTGGGCCGACCCAACCCAGGCCAGCCGATGGCAGATCAACAATGAATCTCGCACCGTACCCGCCGGGGAGCCCCTTACCGCTGACCTCGGGCGCGACTGGAGTCTGCCTATTTTGCATGTTTTTGGTGACTTGAGCGTCGATGCCGGTCCCGATCGGTTTGCCATCGCCATTACCCAACCGGGGGATCACTTTATCGATCAGTTTCAGTACCGCCTGACCCAGGCTGGTGTCACCGTCGATGAGGCAGGGCTCATATCTGACTGGCCCACCAGTGTCCTCTCAGAAGTTGCCACCATTACCTCGCCACCGCTGATAGAGTGGCTGCCAACCATTAACCAAAGCAGTAACAACCTGTTTGCAGAAGCCCTGCTCAAATCATTGGGTCAGGCTGCAGCGAATCGAGCCGGCGTAACCGATGTCACAGAAGCAGGCACAAACGCCGTAAAAGAGATACTGAGCGAGTTTGGCATTGAGCCCAGCAGCTACCAAATGGTGGATGGCTCCGGACTATCGCGCCACAATCTGGTGACCCCCGAGACCCTGGTGGATACACTCCAAGCCATGGCCCATAGCCTCCATGGGTCTATTTACCGGCGTTCCCTGGCGGTCGCAGGAGAAGCAGGCAGCCTCCGCTCTCGCTTTCGCAATACCCCCGTACAGGGCCAGCTCCAGGGTAAAACCGGCTTTGTCAGCAACAACGAATCCCTGGCCGGATATCTGCAGCCCCCCAACTCTCCACCATTGGTGTTTAGCATTTTCCTAAACAACGCCGATCTATCAGCAACAGGCATGCGCCAGATTATCGATGAGATTGTGTTAAATATTGCCCAGCTAAACAACTGCTGAGGAAGCTTAAAACAAATCATTCATCTATCTAAAAAGCTTGATAATATTAGGTTCTCCTTGGCAAAGCTACCGTGTAAACACGTCTCGGACTGGGGCTCACAATCCTGCATTACCTCCCTTACCCCCCCTTGCCAAGGGGGGAATTTCTAGTTCTCCCCCTTGCCTTACGCTTTGGCGCATGCCCAAAGGGCTTTAGGGGGAGTTAGAGGGGGTGAGACAGCCGCAAACGGTAGTTTCCAGACTTGTGTGTACACCGTAGCCTTGGCAAAGGAAATCGTCGGGGAGGAGTCTCGAAGACTGGCGCTATTGGTCGAGCCCCCTCCGCCTACGGCACCTCCCCTTAGTAAGGGGAGGAAATCCTACAACACAATTTCAACAGGTATTCTATTTATTGGCAGATCCCTTATCTCTCTAACCAGCCCTACCAAAGTTCTGTTGAGTTATTGAGAAGATTCTGTTGTTTCAGTCAGCCTTGCTTCTAAATCAGATACACGCTCCTGCAGTTCAATGATCAAAATTGCCAGGGTATCAAACTGCTGGTCAAAGGATGGGGCATCGCTCACGGGGGCCGAGCTGGTGGGGGCAGGGCGACTGCTGCCGCTACTGCGGGGCAGCTGGGACTGCAGACGGCTGATCTGGGATTGGAGCGATCGCACCTGGGACTCCAGTCGATTAATCCGAGGATTGACCAGGGACGATGCACCCACCGGTCTTAGCCACAGGCTAAGCAGCATAACAAGGGCCAGACAGAACCACGCTAGGGGTTTAAAGAAGGATTTCATCGTTTTGATGGCATGGGCTCAAATCCATTCTAGCTTTGGGGTTTTGTCCTGGTTTAGAAAAGAACAAAACCCCAAATACCCTTCAAGTAAAGCTAAAGCGCGCGCCCTGAGAGAAGTTTAAGGGGCGCGCTCCCGGCTAGCTAGTCCACCCTGACCCGCTTGGTCAAAATCGCCATTACTTCGTTGGGGCGTCCGGTGGCCAGGGGCCGACTCCAGTCGTTGGGCTCGGCGTAGCGTTTGCTGTGCAGGTCTTGAATGGTGAGCTGCACGGCGGTAAGGCTACCGAGGGCCAAAAGCCGCACGGTTTCATACTCGTGCTCGGGCAAAAAGTCGGGCACGCGCTGAACGGTGGGCGCAGCTGCGCCCGATGTTGGGTCTTGAAACATGGTTCTGGTCTCCAGAAAGGACAGTCCCGCTAGGGACTAGGAAAGCCAGAACCTAAACCCAGCCCCCCACGACGCATTGCAAATCGCGGAGGGTGGGTCATAATAGCCCCATCCCGTGCGACACGAAGTCGCTCGAAAGAGTGCTGTTGAGAGCAATCGTAACAGCCAAACCAGTGTCTAGGTTAGTCCTCAATCCATCCATGCGTCATTGGTAACGATGGGGTGTGAAGCGATGGATAAAGCCTAAGGGAACTGAGAACCCCAATTCGGTTACCAGGTGAGAGGAAGTACCCGCGGATAAACGATGAGTGAACCGGCCTTAGGTTGCGAGATGGTTAGGTCAGCGAAAGGAGGCTGAAACGCTGATAGTGAAGCACAACGGGGAGCTTCGACTCGGGATGTCAGAAGCCGTCAGACACCCCAGCTTCCGCAATATGAGCAGGTATCCGTCAGGTGCGCATCTCAATCGAGCGAAACGTGGCAACCCCAATGAGGTCTGGCAAGTCCAGTAAGCCGACTGTAAAGGCGGTGAATCCTCAGTGGGTGAAGGATGCCTCAAGAAGCGAAGGCCCGCAGGCCGAAAGGTCACAGGAAAGCGAGAGAGCACTCGTATAACTGGCGGGATAGAGCGACTGCTCACCCGGAAACGGTGCCCACGTGAGGCGGGTGACTCCTTGAGAGAACGGAGTTGTAGCGACTGCAGTTTAGGGACAAGTTAGGTGCGGACAAGAGCCGTAAACGGACCCAAACCACCGACGAGCTAATCGTCGTGTGAAGACGCTACGCTGTCGTATCTTTCAAGCGACGCAACGGGGAGACAACAGTAGTCTCTCTAAGCGCGAGTGGCTTGAGCCGTGTGCGGTGTAAGTCGCACGCACGGTTCTTAGGGGAGGGGGAGTCAGCGATGGCTCCTTCTTACCCGACGAGGATTGTGCGTAATCCTGTGGGTTAGCCGTCAGTAGGTGGTAGTGACACCTACTGACGGTGCCAAGTATTAGGTTCTAGTCGAACGGTCGCACCGGAAGCACAACCTACGAGAAAATTTAGACCGGATTTGAAATGCCGTCAAGTGTTCAATTTGACGATCCGTAACCTATTCCAGAAAACTGTTGCCGATATCCTAAATCTCATCTGGGTCTATGCCCAACTCTCGCAATTTGGCCGCTAATCGAGCGGCCTTTGCTTCAGATTGGGTTGCTGCTGTCTGAGCCTGAACCGCTGCTGTCTGAGCTTGAATCGCTGCCGTCTGAGCCTGAACCGCTGCCGTCTGAGCCTGTTCGGCGTTTTCTTCCGGGGTTAGCAGTCGTTTCCCTGACTCGTCATACCAGTAGAGCCATTCCCGTTGCCAACCGTTGTAGCGACCACTGTCACGGCCCAAGCCTAAACCAATCTCCGATAGCCAGATCGGTTCACCCCGTAGTCGCTTGTACTCACCATTTACCAGCTCGTAGACCTCTAGGGGATCCCGATCTCGACGACGGTGCTGGACTGGTGAATAGACGGCGTAGTAGCGAATCCCCAGGTCAATGTAGCGCTCCCGTTTGCGCTCGTACTCTCCCCCATAGGTTTTCGAAACTACCTCCAGCGCCAGACACGGCACGATGTTGTCTTCTTCCCACAGCACGTAGCTCAAACGGCCCTGGGGAGGATCGACAAATCGCTCCACCCCCAGGCTCAAAAATCCATCGGGCACAATGGCAGACTGGCTGGGGGCAAAGTAAATCCCCATATCCACCCCGAAAAACCAGTCTTCTCGCGCTGCCCAGGCCAGTGCCAGGGTGCTCGCCAACAGATTGGGGACTAAGTTTTGTAGCTCATTATCCACGGGCGTATCGTCAGAGTCTGGCAGCTCAGCAGAGGATGGTAAACACTGCTGCTTGGGATCGTACTGGAGAACCATGGTTGCACAGAGTAGCCGGTATATCCATCATGCTATCGCACCCGTTAGATTGCCCAGGCAACCAACACAGCTCAAAATGTAACCGACGAGGAATAATGGAAGCTATCGGGGCTCGCCCTGATCTCAAGCTCCTACCGTCTGCATCCCCATGAGATACCTTGTCGCTGTTTTTTGCGATCGCATCAACGCCGAAGAAGCCTATGCCAGGCTAGAGTCCAGCAATTTTTCCATGGACGATATAGTTATTTTGGGCGATGGGTATCCCACCAACGACGAGTTTGGCCTGCGGAACCCCAAGGAAGCCGCCTGGCGGCAGGTGCGGATCATGGCCACCTGGCTAGTGCCCTTTGGCTTTGGCGGTGGCTTTATATTTGACACCATTACCGGGCTCGATACCTTCCCCTGGGCGGGCACCCTGGGCAACCAGCTGATTGGCGGTCTGCTGGGGGCCGGGTCTGGCCTCATGGGCAGCTTTTTTATTAGCGGTGGTCCACCCCTGCTGTTTAACAATAATGAAACGCCCTATCGCGATCGCCTTGAGGCGGGCGAGTACCTAGTGGTCGTCAATGGTGGCGAAAGCGTTGTCACCCAGGCAGCCCGAGTGCTGCAGGCCCTCGATCCAGAAACCATTGAAGCCGGATAGCCAACTGGTTAGTCCCCACAAAAAGAGCGCGGTACATTAGGATAAGGCTAAGTCGGAATGATTCCGGGAAACCAGATTTCCTGCAAATTCTGTCACCTAGTTTTTATCCCCAAAGCTCACATGACAATGGCAACTACCGCTGTTCCCACCGCAACTAACCCCTTTTTGATAGGCCATGGCCTACCGCCTTTTGATCAGTTTCAGGCCGACCAGGTAGAACCAGCGGTAGCCCAGCTGATTGGCAACCTGACAACCGCGCTAGAATCCCTGGAGCAAACCATGACCCCCACCTGGGAGGGGCTGGCCGCTCCCCTGACCAAACTCAGCGAACAGCTCGGCTGGACCTGGAGCGTTTTGGGACACCTGATGGGGGTCAAAAACAGCCCAGAGCTAAGGGCGGCCTACGAAGCCGTACAGCCTGCCCTGGTGGAGTTTGCCACCCGCCTCAGCCAGAGTAAGGTCTTTTACAACGGGTTTAAACAGCTGGCCGAGGAACCGACCCTGAGCCTGGCCCAGCGCCGGATTGTGGACGCTGCCATTCGCGATGCGGAGCTATCTGGTGTGGGGCTAGAAGGGGAGACCAAACAGCAGTTTAACCAAATCCAACAGCAGCTAGCGGAGCTGGGGACACAGTTTTCTAACCATGTGCTAGATGCCACCAAGGCCTTTAGCCTTACCCTGACGACCCAGGAAGAGATTGCCGGACTGCCCCCCAGTTTGTTGAGTTTGGCGGCCCAGGCCGCCCGCGAAGCTGGGGACACCGATGCAACCGCAGATGCCGGTCCCTGGCGCATTACCCTCGATATTCCCAGCTACGGTCCCTTTCTCAAACACAGCCGCCGTCGGGAGCTGCGGGAAAAACTCTACCGCGCCTATATCAACCGGGCATCGTCCGGCGAGCTGGACAATTCACCGCTGATCGAAAAAACCCTAACGCTGAGAAAACAACAGGCCCAGCTGCTCGGCTTTGAAACCTATGCCGACCTCAGCATTGCCCGCAAAATGGCTCCGTCGGTCGCGGCGGTAGAAGCGCTGATGGAAGAATTGCGCAGCGCCAGCTATGACGCGGCGGTCAAAGAGCTAGACGACCTCAGGGTCTTTGCCAAAGGGCAAAACGCCCCCGCAGCAGACGATCTCAAACAGTGGGATATCCCCTTTTGGGCAGAGCGTATGCGGGAAACGGAGTTTGATCTAAATGATGAAGAGCTGCGGCCCTATTTTCCGCTACCGCAGGTGCTCGACGGGCTGTTTGGTCTGGCCAGTCGGCTGTTTGGTGTCACCATTACCGCCGCAGATGGTCAGGCTCCTGTCTGGCATCCGGACGTGCGCTACTTTGCCATTACCAATGCCAGCGGCGAGCCGACGGCTTACTTTTATTTGGATCCCTACAGCCGCCCGGCGGAAAAACGGGGCGGGGCCTGGATGGATGAATGCGTCGTGCGCGCCCATACTGACCCCGATGCCCCCGTGCGGCTACCGGTGGCCTATTTGGTGTGTAACCAGTCGCCGCCCGTGGATGGCAAACCAAGTCTGATGACCTTTCGGGAGGTGGAAACCCTCTTCCATGAGTTTGGCCACGGTCTCCAGCATATGCTCACCCAGGTGGACTATCCCGGAGCGGCGGGCATCAACAATGTGGAGTGGGATGCGGTCGAGCTACCCAGCCAGTTTATGGAGAACTGGTGCTATGACCGCAGCACTCTGTTTAAGATGGCACGCCATTATGAAACCGGTGCGCCCTTGCCCGAAGCCGACTATCAAAAGCTGCTGGCGGCTCGCAACTTTATGACGGGTAACGCCATTTTGCGCCAGGTAAACTTTGGCTGGCTAGATATTGCCCTGCACTCTAGCTACGACCCCAAGGGTGCTGAAACCGTTTGGGATGTGCGCAATCGACTGGCCCAAAAGACAGCGGTGCTCCCCCCGCTGGCGGAGGATGCCTTTTTGTGTAGCTTTGGCCATATCTTTGCCGGTGGCTATGCGGCGGGTTACTACAGCTACTTTTGGGCCGAGGTGCTGAGCGCCGATGCCTTTGCCGCCTTTGAGGAAGCAGGCATTGATAACGAAGCGGCTGTACAGAAAACCGGGCAGCGGTTTCGCGATACGGTCCTTGCCCTGGGGGGAAGCCGTCACCCGATGGAGATATTTCATGCCTTCCGAGGGCGTGAACCTAGTACCGAGGCCCTGCTGCACCATCGCGGTCTGAAGGCGGCCTAGGGTTGGCACGGGGGAACACTCTCCCCCGTGCCTGGGTATGCCCCAGGGGAGCCCATTTATAAAAACTCTATGGAGAAGAAATTTTCAGGTTTTTTTCGCTCTAGGTCCATTCCACCACTAGACTATAGGCACTGGATCGGGCAAACCTTCCTTGACGAACACTGAACAGGCT
>JBCCAQ010000077.1:0-18179 GCA_039814735.1 Cyanobacteria bacterium P01_A01_bin.15 | reverse complement strand
CCCTTGGACCATCTGGGCAAAGGTGGGACGTCGGACGCCGAATCGACGCTTAAACTTTGAGTTGCTGAGGGTTTCGGTAGCTTCGTAGTTCATCTGCCCAGGCGTAAAGCAATGAACCAAAGCCTACAGCTCTACCATAGAGACTATTATGCAAGAGGTCTAATACTGTTCCTACTGGTGTTTCTATCTTGACATGTTTTATTAAAAGTGAAACAGGTTCTTAAGAGAATGCAATACCTGTTGGTGTCTAAATCGACCAGGCTAGAAAACCGGCAATCTGGCTGGCGAGGGTGGTGGGGTCAAAGGGTTTGGTGATCACGCCTGCGGCCCCGGCTTCGTAGAGCCGACGACGGTCAGCTGCCTGGGCCTTGGCGGTGAGAAAAATAACTGGGATGTGGGTAGTGGTGGCATTGTGCTGGAGGGCCGAGAGGGTGGCCAACCCGTCCATCCCCGGCATGGCCACATCTAGCAAAATGACATCTAGGGGCGTTGCGATCGCAACCTCCAACCCCGCCTCCCCTGAGTTTGCCGTCATTACAGTCCAGTCAGTGCTGAGGGTGAGACCAATGGTGGCAACGGTCTGAATATCGGCCTCATCATCAATAAGCAAGATCTGGCGACAGGTCATGACACACTATCGGGCTTGGATGTCTTGGGCAGGGTAAAACAAAACGTGCTGCCCTCACCGTGGAGACTTGTGACCCAGATCCGACCGCCGTGGTGTTGTACAATCTCTCGACAGATGGCGAGACCTAGCCCTGTACCCCCGTGGTTGCGAGTGTCGGAGGCATCCACCTGTTGAAACCGCTCAAAAATGGTTTCTAGCTTGTCTTCAGGAATACCCCGTCCGTGGTCGCTGACCTTAAACAAGATCTGATGGTCCTGCTCAATCGATTTGAGCACCACGGTTTCCCCCTGGGGTGAAAACTTAATGGCATTGCTCAACAGATTGGTCAGGGTCTGTTCTAGATGGTCGGGGTCTGCGTAGAGGTGGGTGTTGCTGGATATCACCTGCAGCGTCACACCATGGGTCTGGGCCATGGGCTGCATGGTCTGCACCGCGTGCTGTAGTACCTCTGCCACCTGACAGCGCACCTTAATCATTTTGATGCGACCGGATTCGATCCGCTCTAGGTCGAGCACATCGTTGATCAACCGGGTTAGCCGCTCGGTATTATTCAGGGCAATTTCCAGCAGCTCTTTGCCCTGGGGTTCTAGCTGACCCAGCCGACCGGTGGTGAGCAGTTTTAGGGCTCCGTGTACCGAGGTCAGCGGCGTGCGCAGCTCGTGGCTCACCACCGAGACAAATTCATTTTTGATTTGGTCAGCGGCTTTGTGGGCGCTGATATCCTGGGTCATGGCAAAACAGCCCAGCACCTGACCGGCTTGAAGATCGGGCTGATAGCTGACGCTGACCCAGCGATAGGGCCGCTCGCTGTCGGGAAATTCGACTTCAAAGGTAACGCCGTGGCCATCGAGGGCCTGACGGAGATAGGGCTGAATCGTATCGTAGATATTTGGCCCCAGGGCCGTTGCGAGAAACTGACCGGCCAGGCTTTGGTAGGGTACCCCCAGCCAGTCTTCATAGGCCTTGTTGTTGAAGCGATAGCGCTCCTCGGCATCGATATAGGCAATCAGCACCGGTAGGGCGTTGGTGGTAGTACGCAGCTGTTCTTCACTGCGGCGAATGGCCGCTTCTGCGTTGAGACGTTTGGTAATGTCTTGGAGCATGATGGTAAACCACACTCCGTCCTTGGTGGTACTTTTGGAAACGGAGGCTTGGATGGGAAAAGTCTCGCCGTTTTTCCGTCGGCCGCTGGCGGGGTGTACGTCTTCTCCAATGCGGCGCGAAGTCCCAGGCGCGTGCTCAAATGTCTGGATGTGGCTGTGGTGAACGCCCCGAAAGCTGTCCGGTAGGAGCATATCTAGGGAATGTCCCACGGCTTCGGCGGCGGTGTAGCCAAAAATGCGCTCAGCCGTTTGGTTGAACATGCGAATGTGGTGCGTTTGATCAACGCAGATAATCGCCTCCCCGGCCCGGTCAAAAATGCCCGCCAGGGTTTGCTGACTTTCCCGCAAAACAGCCACCATCCGGTTGCGCTCAGCAATTTCCCGCTGCAGCCGCTGGTTGGCCTGGCCCAGGGCGGCGGTGCGCTGTTGCACCATAAGTTCTAGGCTATCGGCCTGCTCGGCCTGCTCGATGGCGGCACTAATCTGAGCGCCTAGCTGTTCCATCAGGCGGGTTTCGAGCAGATTCCAGGGGTGGGGCTGGTGGCAGTGGTGCACCATCAGCAGGCCCCAAAACTGCTGTCGCTTGCTCAGGGGCACCACCAGCTGGGCCGCGACCCTGAGGGATGTGAGCCGGTTACTGGCATCGGCGGGCATGTCAGTCAAACTGCCAAATGCCACCACACCGCCCTGGCGGTAGGGGGCCATGTAGTCGGCGCTAAAGCTTTCGGTGAGGAGTTCCCAAGCTTGCTCACGGCTGGCCTGGGCCAGCAGCTGACCGCTGCCGTCGGCCTGGTGTTTGAGGATAAAAACGCGATCGCAGCCCAGCAGATTTTGTACTTCACAGACGCTGGTTTTTAGAATCTGTTGCAGCGTCAGGGATTGGTGAATACTCCGGGTGGTTTCAGAAAATAGGGGATAGGAATCTAAGGTTTGCCCCAGCATCTGCAGACCAGGGGGATGGTGGTTAAAGCTGGCCATAGAAAATACCCACCCACTGAACCCCATGACGGGCTGACAATTATCTGCTCCCATACTAACGACCCATGTAAATTTCCCGTCATTTGGGGGGAAGTTCTTCACACGTTGTGATAGTCCACCAGCGATTTTTTCTTTTAGAAAAACTTGGTTTTGTGGGGAATCCTCACATTTTCTTCAGATTCTTGCCCTAAGGTGATGGAGGTTAGGAGGAAAAGTCAATGCAATATCTCTACGGATTTGCGAATGTTAGCTTAATTATTAGGGTGATCGATCGCTTATCTCGCCTGGGAGGGTTTCCCCTAAAGGCCCTGACTGTGATTTACCTGGTGGATCGCTGGGTGATGCGGCTGCATGTGAGCGAGCCATTAAATGCGATCGCAGAAGGCAATCTGATTGCTTTTCTCCAGGAAAATGGGATTCCCCACAAACCGTCTGTGTCCCTGCTCAAGGCATTTGACGATTTGGATTTGGGTACATCCCTAACCCAGGTCATGAATGACCACCAGGTGGTGGTGGTCTCCCACGGTGCCCCCGATCCGATCGAACTCTATGAGTTTCGCAGTCGCTTTGTTGAGGGATTGGGCTACTGTCCGCCCACCCTGGTCTAGGCTAATTTGGCGATAGCCATGGCCCGTGCCGTTTATGGCTATTCCCGGTGACGGATCTGATTGAGGATGCGCACGGCCAGCTCTGAAGCTGCCACTGACTTATTGATAAAGTCATTGGCCCCAAAGTGAAAGGCCCGACCCCGGATGACGTCTTCTTGATGCATGGTGAGAAACAAAATCGGGAGGGTGCGCCAGCGGGGGTCCGCCCGCAGCAGCTGACAAATTTCAAACCCATTCATCGCTGGCATGGTCACATCTAGCACCAGGGCATCTGGCTTATTTTCCTCCATAGCCGCCCAGAGATTGTTGCCATCGGTGAGGGTTGTAATGTCAAAATTCCAGGGAGCCAAACTGACCTGCAGCAGCTGCAAAATCTGCGGATCATCATCCACAATCAGAATTTTGGCCGGGGTGGTCGTGGCGCGCATGGTCCGCAGGGCCTCTGCCATTAGCTGGGGGGCCTGGTCGGTGCGGTCCAGTAGCTGGCTTACCCCACACTGTACTAGCTGCAGCCGAGTTTGGGCCGGTAGCGCGGGCACCAAAAATAAAAAAGGGCCGGTGAGCTGCTGGGCCACATTGGTAATATCTGCTAATAGCTCAGGAGAAAGCGGGGCCGACGGCTGGTTTGCTGACAGCGATACTAGCAAATCAAAAATAACCAGCTGGGGTTGAAACTGTTGCAGTTGCTGCTGGGCGTGGCCGAGGCTGCTGGCCTGTCGCACCCGCAGGGACTGCTGTGTGGCCTGCAGGCTTAGCTGCTCTACTAAATCGCTGTCCGAGCCGATCAGCAATAGCAGGGGAGCCCCGGCGGTAACGGCCTCGGTGGCGGTTTCGACCGAGTTATCGGTGACCTCCTGGCGTAGCTGCTGGACCAGCTGATGAAACTGCTCCACCGGAATATTGGTTAGGGGGGTGGTTTGCAACAGCTGCTCAACCTGTTGGGCCAGGGTAGACCCCAGGGGAAAGCCAAAGCTGCCCAATGCACCCACAAGCTTATGGGCCGTGAGCTGGCTGGTGTGGCAAAGCTCTGCCCCAAGCTCACCCTGTTGGATTGCGATCGCAGCCCGTTCTAAAACCGCTACCCGTTCTTGCATCACAGTTTGATACTTTTGCCAGGCCTGGCTCACGGCAACAGCGGTGGTCGACGGTGGGGCTGCGACGGGTTCAGCGGGCTCACTGACGTGGCTGACATTAGTAACATTCAGGCGATAGCCCAAGCCATAGACCGTTTTGATCAAATTTTTAGGGGCTCCCACCGCACTGAGCTTTTGCCGCAATCCTTTGATATGAGTGCGGACAGCATCCTCACTGGGGGGACTTTCAAACGGCCACAGGTCATCAATAATGGCGTCTAGGCTATAAACACGGTTGGGGCGTCGCAAAAACAATTCCAGCAGAGCAAACTCTTTAGGAGTAAGGTGTACGGGCGTTCCGTCATAGGTGGTTTCGCAGGTGCTCGGATCCAGGTTGATGCCCCCCAGCTGCAACACGGTGGGTAGCCCCACCTGCTCTCGCCTCAGCAAGGCCCGAATGCGGGCATCCAGTTCATTTAGATCAAAGGGTTTGACAACATAGTCATCAGCGCCAGCATCCAGGGCCTCGACCTTTTGTTGGGCCGCATCGGTCGCCGACAGCATCAAAATCGGCTGTTCATACCCGGCGCTGCGAAAGGTCTGGCAAAATTCAATACCGCTGCCATCGGGCAGATTTAGATCGAGTACCACCAAGTCGTAGCTAAACATATCGAGGTACCCCTGGGCGCTGGTGCCATCGCCGGTAATATCCACGGCATAGCGCTGATGGATTAGATGATTGGCTAACCTATCCATCAGGGCTTCATCATCGTCTACCAGCAGTATTCGCATTACACCCAGGATAGAAATCTAGCTAAGGAAAATTCTCTCCTATAGCTTCGTAGTAAATCAAAAATATGGATAAGTGAACAGTTGTTCATAAAAATTATTTTCGATCGGGCAAACGGCGAAATCCCTACTTAGACACAACCAAAGCAAGAATTTTCTACACTGGTGATGTGCCATATGCCCGGTTGGGAAGGAGAATGTATGCAACATACTGCCGCTATCTTGGGCTTTGTCGGTGGAGCGCTGGCTGGGTTTCAGACATCAGCCCTGGCCCAGCCCTGGCCCCCGAGTCTAACCCAGACCGATTTGGTCAGACTGGCCGCCGATCTGTCCTATCCCAACAGCGCCCAGCGTTTTTTTGAAGCGGGCGACACCCAGCTTGAACGAGAAATTCAGCGGATGTTGGATCAAGATGAGGACACTGAACCCCAGCTGACGGTTGACCCAGCTGTTTTAGAACAGTTTGAAGATGAGACACACCATTTGAGGGGGGTATAGGTGCCTCTTTCTCTTATATCTGGAGCGTTGGGTCCCGGCGTGGGTTTTAGCCCCACAGCCGACCTGCAAGATGTGAGCTTCTACCGGGGAGTAAACGTACGAAAAAGTTCTCGTTGGTCCGGTGCCATCAGGATCCTTCTCTCAATTTGATGCCATACCGTGGGTGACACACGGAGCGCGGCCTGCTTACATTTCATCATAACCAGAGTCGATCTCAGATAGTCGTTGAGGTGATCCAGCTCCTTTTGAGAAATAGAGACCCTGGGGTTAAAAGCTCGTATCGGGAGATATTTGAGACCACTCTTACCATCAATCAGCTGGCTTAGCAGTCGAGCCGTTTCACAGGAGCCATCTATCACGGCCCGGTCAGCCACATCATCGCTGTGGTTAGAAACATATTTGAGAAAAAATGCTATACACATGGCACGTTTAGCCGCCGGTTTGCCATCGCCGGTAATTTCGCTGTTGGCCTGCTGACTCAAAACACGGATAAGTCGTCTGAGCCCTTCTGACTTGACCTGATTGTGGGTTGTTTTTTCCATTTCTAATAAAACGCTATCAGCAGAATCTTGGAGACCCGTTGCCAGCAAAAAAACTTCTTGCCAACGACTGTCTAAAAACCGCACCGACGAGATCAGCATGTTAAGTCTTCGATGATCCTTGGCAAGATACCGAGCAACTAAAAATTCTTGGATCGTTAGGTGAGAAAAGGAGTAAACACCCTCGGCCCTTTCCACCAGGATGCCTTGCTGAACCTCAATGGCATTGAGCACTTCCTTACAGTTGAGACTCTCTGGAGCATCCAACGTCTCCTTTAGAAATTTAGCAATATGATCAATAATCGTATCTTTGGAAAAGAATAGCTGGTCTCCAGTAAACTTCTCATAGGCAAATTCTGATAGGAGAACCTTTTCTAGCTCACTATGCAGCCCTTGGTAGATCATGTCATGCTGCAGCCGTTTTTCAGATGCCCATTCTTCGAGCAGGATATCCAGTGCTTTTTTATACAACCTGCTGCGATTGTCAGATAGGCTCTGGGAGCGATCATAGACCAGACATAGAAACGTTAGCAATAAAGGGGTGCGGGCTAGCTCCAATGCCGCTGCATTTTCTGAACGCTGCAGCAGTTCCCAGCATTTGTCAGCGGTTCGCTGCTGTCTGTCTAGCTCTGTTTGAAACCAGTTATAAACAAACTGCTTAATCTGTTTTTTGTTAAAGGCGGCAACGACAACGTCGGTGCAGCTTTGAAAATAGCCGTGATAAGCCGCTACACGGCAGGAAGTAATAAAACGATTCCTAAAATATTTGTCAATAAAGTCGTTGATCTCGCGAATTACATGGTTTAGCTTTTTGGTCGGTACCTCATCTAGGCCGTCTAGCAGTAACAACAGCCGTCCCTGTCGTAGGGCTCTTTCTGCAAACGCTTCTGCGTTTGGGAACCCACAAATCTCAAGCTCCTTGGCAATATGACTTTCGATATTTAGGGTGGCACCCTCATCAAAGCGCTTGAGTTCTAAAAAAACAGGAAAACACGCATGTTTATACTGGCCCCGCTGTCCTTTCAGGGCTTCTAGACCAATCTTTCGTAGAAATGTTGATTTACCAACGCCCGGCTGACCAAGAACGGTCAGATACTGTTCCCGATTGGCAACATCGATACCTACCTGTCGATCTTTTTTTGTATCTTCAAACCATCTATCAGGGCCTTTACGATAGTTTTTCTCCAAAGCTTCAACCGTGGCAAACCCCAGCAGATCTTGTTTATCTAATAGCTGAACGGTTGTATAGACTCTCTCGAGGGAAACGGCCCTGGACATTCCCAGGACCTTAAGCCTGCCATGACGTCGAGAATAGTTGCGGATATATTGTCTCGATGCCCTGAATATTTGCTGTTGCAGATGGGGGGCCAGCTCTCTTGTACTCTTTTCCCATACAGTTTTGATAAACAGGTCAGCAATACTCTTAACCACTGACGTTGTGAAATTTCCAGTTGCGAGTGCCGTCATTGAGTTGGGTAGATACAGGGAATACGTATATACGCACAGTCTATCAGACTGGCTTGGGACAGGCAGTTATCGTGATTGGAATACTTTATTAACTTTAGTTGATGCATAGACAAGACAGTGCACAAATGCGCTGTAGTACGATGTTCCATCCCAACCTATGCAGATCATAAAATTAAACTTCGTTAAGATTGGCAGGCTTTTGCTAGCTTCCAATGCGTACTACAGACTGTCCTGGTTGTCGAGGGTCATATGTATGAAATAAAGGCTCAATAGATATTTCAGGGAATTAGCTGAGCAATGGCTTCAATGCTAATATTCCGGTCTGACGGACAGGCCAATTGGAAAATAACTTATCTCGCTAGGGTGTCCGTGTAGGGTAACGACGAGTAACGCCTGGCAATTCCTGCAACAAACGCTAGAGTCTCGGTGGGGCTGTGTTAGCTCGCCCTGCACTGAAAGTGTCAGGGCTAATTGGGTGAAAACCCACCATACGCGTCAGCGTTCCCGCAGGGTAGGGGTTAAGAGATCGCTAAAAGCTCTGTATTCAGAGCCTCACAGCCAGCGTTGTCCCTTTAGTGGACAGCCCCCAATTAGCGGTGGGTTTTGAACCCAGCGTGGGTGCATGCTCTTCTACGACAGCCACCGAGTCCCTACATCCGTTTTGCTAGCAGGCTGATCACCTCCCCCCGCTCTGGTGTCAGGATCAGCCGATTCTCCGGTACTTCTATCAGCGGGCTCCACTGGCTGGTTTCTACATAGCGCAGGTTGTGCAACAGGTGGATAGTCTGGCGGATGTGGCTGGGAGGGCCGAGCAGAATGTGGCGAATGGAGTCGCCGGTGGGCAGGGTAATGGAAAAATCGGCGGGCAGGCTGGGGGGTGCCTGATCCGTGGGGTCAGAAAAAGTCATATGGGCTCCTTGGTTGGGTAGTGCCTGCTGTTGCAGGCGAGAGAAGCCCAAAAATCCAGCCACCCTTGGCTTTGGCAGACCGGGGTGGCTGTACAATAAACGACAGCTCCGGACTGGGTTCGTCAGTCAGGGGTCAGTGGGGTGGTGGTGCTGGAATCACTGCCATCCCACGTGGCTAAATTTTTGGGTGTGAAAGACGGCGTTTTCGCCATCAGGTTATAAAGCTACCAGGCAACAACTCAATGCGTCAAGGTGTTGGAGGAGGATTGTTGGGGTTGGGGCGTGGGGAACGTATTGGTTTTGGTTGGGGAAGGGAGAAAGGGAAAGGGGGGGAACTTTGTTAGATTGTTGGTTCTTTGGGGTTTGGGGGAGTTGAGGCATGATTGGGCATGGCTAAAAATCCGTGCTTAACTGTAGGCAGTTAGTGATTTTACGGTGTCTATTGGCCTATGGAACTTGCAGCGCTGGTTACCTCGTTTTTGGCTCCGTTTTTGCCGCAGCTGCTGAAGCTAGGTCAGCCGTTGGCCGAGGAAGCGGGTAAGGAAGTGGGCAAGCAAATTGGGGCGGGCAGCTGGGAGCGGGCAAAGCAGCTGTGGCAGCGGCTATGGCCAAGGGCAGAGGCACGGCCTGCGATCAGTGGAGCGGCTGTAGTACTGGCAGACGATGTGACCGATAAAGACGCGCAGATAATGCTGACTAAACAGCTGGGTAAGCTGCTGACGGCTGACCCGGAGCTGACGGCGACGCTAAAGGAACTGTTAGCGGATGAGGTAGCGGCGGCGGGTAACGGGGTGAGCGTTACTCAAACGGTGACGGGGAATCGCAATATTGTAATAGGCCAGACGGACGGCAATATTAGTATTGGCCGTGGCTAAATGGTCTAGGGGGATAAAACAGTGGATAAAACGGCTGCTGGGCTGGTGGTCGCGACTGTTTATTAGGCGGCGAAAAAAGAGGCCAGCGGGGTTTCAGGCTGATGTAAGAGAATCTGTAGCCTCTGCTCAACCGGAACCGTCACTGATGCTTGCACGCGAGGTGCCACAACAAACTAGCGTTCGGCAAAAGACTCAGGGGAATCGTAACATCGTACCCGGTGTTGTTCAGGGTGATGTCAATGTTTATCAGGGCAACGATAAACCCAAAACGTTTTCTAGCTACCTTTGTAATGCTGACCTGCCGCCAGCTAACTATGTAAAGCGCCCTGGGGAGCTGCAGCGGGTCAAGGACTATTTGTTTAGCTCAGCAGAGACATTAGTTATTACGGCGATCCATGGGTCCGGGGGGATTGGCAAGTCGGTCTTGGCAAAGGTGCTGTGTCAGCAGGCGGATGTGCGAGGGCGATTTTGTGATGGCATTTTGTGGGTCACACTGGGTGCGGAGCCGGAGCTGTTGCCCCTGATGAACCAGTGGATCAAGGCGTTGGGGGATACGTTTGAGCCGCTGACGGTCGAGGCGGCTAGTCGTCATTTGATGACGCTGCTGAGTGAAAAGCGGATGCTGCTGGTGGTTGATGATGCCTGGAATGCGGATCATGTAGCACCATTCCGGGTGGGTGGGGCCAAATGTCGTCTGCTGGTGACCACACGCGAGGTGTATCTGCCAGAGGCAGAGTACTGTGAGCTGCAGCTAATGACGCTACCGCAGTCATTAGAAATGCTGGAAAAAACAGCCAGGCAGCCAATTGATGAGTGCGATCGCCCCGTTGCCACAGCACTGGTTGAAGCACTGGGGTTTTTGCCGCTCGGTTTGGAGCTAGCAGCCATTCAAGTCAAGGAAAAGGTAGCCAACTGGGCGGAGCTGCTGAGCCAGCTGCAGGCAGAAATTGTACGGCTAGAGGAGTTTGACCTTTCAGAGCTGAGCGGCATGAATACCCAGGCCAGCCGCTCTCAGAATATTAGCTTAGTCGCATCGTTTAATCTGAGTTTTCGGAGCCTATACCGACAAAATCCGGAACAGTTGGCTCAGTTTCTATGGTTGGGCATCACGCCGGAGGATGCGATCGTTACCGGGGAAATGGCTGCAACGCTGTGGCAGCTAGCGCCTCTGCCAGCCAAGAAGCTGTTGCGTATATTTAAGAATCGTTCCTTGCTGTTGGAGGCACAACAGCCAAACGGTGAGATTGGCTATCGTCTGCAGGATATTGTGAGATATCTAACCAAGCACTTACTACAGCAGCCAGCTGCCCCAGCCGAGCCAGAGGCGCTGCCAGGGTTGGGGCTAACCCTGGCAGCCGCCCACGATCGTTTACTTGAGACGTACAAAGCGAAAACCAGGGGGCAATGGCATCAGCTGCCTGACGATGGCTATATCCACGATCACTTAACCGGGCACCTGAGCCAAGCTGGGCGAGCAGATGAGATTCATACGCTGCTGAGTGAAACAGATGGCGACGGACGTAATGGCTGGTATGGGGCCTGCGAGCGGTTGGGACGCACAGCCACCTTTGTCACGGATTTGGCAAGAGCCTGGACTCTTGCCGAAACAATGCTGGTATCCAAGCCAACAGAGTCCATGGTGCTGCAATGGCGCTATGGGGTGATACGGGCCACACTGAACAACCTGGCTGGCAATATTCCCCCAGCACTCATTGCCAGACTTTTAACATCGGGTCAATGGCAGTCGACTCAGGCCCTGGCCTATGTGCAACAGCTACCTGAGTTTGAAAAAAGAGCGGACGCCCTGGTGGCAATTGTGCCATCGCTCCCAGACAGCCTCAAAGATGAGGCTCTGACCATCGCTACTCAGATTCCCTCTGAACCCTGGAAAGTCTATGCGCTGTGCAATCTTGCCCAGCATATACCCTCATTAATGAGCAATGTTTTGACCATTGTTGTAAAAATTCAAGATGAGTCTCAGCGTTCAGACACGCTCCGTAGTCTTGCACCGTATCTACCCAAAGATCAGTTTGAGCAGGCCTTGGCCATTATCCAAAAGATTGAGGATGAGTCTAGACGTTCAGATTCGTTGAGTGGACTCGTTCCGCACCTACCCAAGGAGATGTTTGGGCAGGCTTTGGCTATAACTCAACAGATTCAGCTTGAGTATGATCGTGCATCAGCGTTACGTAGTCTTGCACCGTATCTACCCAAAGATCAGTTTGAGCAGACCTTGGCCATTATCCAAAAGATTGAGGATGAGTCTAGACGTTCAGACGCGTTGAGTGGACTCGTTCCGTACCTACCCAAAGATCAGTTTGAGCAGGCCTTGGCCATTATCCAAAAGATTGAGGATGAGTCTAGACGTTCAGACGCGTTGAGTGGACTCGTTCCGTACCTACCCAAGGAGATGTTTAGGCAGACCTTAGCCATTATCCAAAAGATTGAGGATGAGTCGTGGCGCTCATACGCGTTGAGTGGTTTTGCACCACACTTACCCAAAGATCAGTTTGAGCAGGCCTTGACCATTATCCAAAAGATTGAGGATGAGTCGTGGCGCTCATACGCGTTGAGTGGTTTTGCACCACACTTACCCAAAGATCAGTTTGAGCAGGCCTTGACCATTATCCAAAAGATTGAGGATGAGTCGTGGCGCTCATACACACTCAGTGGATTGGTCAAATTTTCACCTCAGCTACAGGCTCAAGCATTAGCTCTCGTTGAACAGATTGAGGATGAATTTTTGCGTTCGTATGCATTGAGTGATCTTGCACCGCATCTGCCTAAAGAACAGTTTAAGCAGGCCTTAGCCATTATTCAGCAGATTGAGGATGAGTATTTGCGGTCGGACGCGTTGAGTGATCTTGCACCACATCTGCCCAAAGAACAGTTTGAGCAGGCCTTAGTCATTATTCAACAGATTGAGGCTGAATATAGGCGTGCAGATGCATTGGGTGGTCTTGCACCACATCTGCCTAAAGAGCAATTTGAGCAAGCCTTAGCCATTATCCAACAGATTTGGGACGAGTCTTTGCGTTTATATGCATTGAATTGCCTAATTCCATATCTGCCCGAGGAAGAGTTTAAGCAAGCCTTAGCCATCACTCAACAGATTCAGGCTGAATATAGGCGTTCAGATGCATTGGGTGCTCTTGCACAGCATCTGCCTAAAGAACAGTTTAAGCAAGCCTTAGCCATCACTCAACAGATTGAGGATGAGTCTAGGCGTTCATATGCATTGGGTGATCTTGCACCGCATCTGCCTAAAGAGCAATTTGAACAAGCCTTAGCCATCACTCAACAGATTCAGGCTGAATATAGGCGTTCATATGCATTGAGTAGTCTTGCACCGCATCTTCCTAGAGAAGAATTTGGACAAGCTTTAGCCATTACTCAACAGATTCGGGATGAGCCTAGACGGATAACCGCTATATGCAAGTTAGCAGACTTTTTAGCGCAGACAACTGATATAGTACTAGTGATTATTAACACTATTCGTAGCCCAGCCTGGAGATGCTATACAATCTGCAGATACATTAAATATTTACCAACATTTCAACAACAATCATTAGAGCTGATTGAACAGATTCAGGCTGAGTCTTGGCGCTCATATGCATTGAGTGATATTGCACCGTATCTGTCCAAAGAACAGTTTGAGGAAGCCTTAGCCATCACTCAACAGATTCAGGCTGAATCTTGGCGTGCGCCAGCATTGAGTGGTCTTGCACTGCATCTGCCTAAAGATCAGTTTGAGCAGGCCTTAGCCATCACTCAACAGATTCAGGCTGAGTTTTGGCGCTCATATGCATTGAGTGATATTGCACCGCATTTGCCTAAAGAGCAATTTGAGCAAGCCTTAGCTATTACTCAACAGATTCAGGCTGAGTCTTGGCGGGCATGTGCACTGAGCGGTCTTGCACCGCATTTGCCTAAAGAGCAATTTGAGCAAGCCTTAGCTATTACTCAACAGATTCAGGATGAATCTTGGCGTGCATATGCACTGAGTGGACTAGTCAGATTTTCACCTCAGTTACAGAATCAAGCATTAGCACTTGTCGAACAGATTGAGGATGAGTCTAGACGTTCAGATGCGTTGAGTGGTCTTGCACCACATTTGCCTCAAGAACAGTTTGAGCAGGCCCTGGTTATTGCCCAACAGATTGAGGATGAGTCTAGACGTTCAGATGCGTTGAGTGGTCTTGCACCACATTTGCCTCAAGAACAATTTGAGCAGGCCCTGTCTATCACTCAACAGATTCAGGCTGAGTCTAGTCGTTCAGAAGCGTTGAGTAGCCTTGCACCACATTTGCCTAAAGAACAATTTGAGCAGGCCCTAGCTATCACTCAACAGATTCAGGCTGAGTCTAGTCGTTCAGAAGCGTTGAGTAGCCTTGCACCACATTTGCCTAAAGAACAATTTGAGCAGGCCCTAGCTATGGTTGATGCTATTAAAGAGGGCTACCACCGGGCCGACGCACTAAAGAATTTTCTAGAACGTATGGAACTAGAAACTATTAATGCCGCCCGCTGGCAACAGCTACAGCTCCTGCACGAACTCGCCTACCGCCGCCGCCAAGACTTTATCGAAAACCTACCTAAACTTGCCCCTGCTATCATCCAGCTAGGCGGCAAGGAAGCCCTCCAAGGCTGCGTCGATGCCATGGAGCAAGTCTGCCGGTGGTGGCCATAACCCCAAACCTTACCGCCCAGGTTCAATTACCAAATCGTAAGTACAAAACGCTGGTTTCTCCTGTTCAATAATCTCCCTCACCATCGCCTCTTCTAACGTCTGCCCCACCGGTCGCAACGTTACTACAAAATGATACGCCTGCCCACCCCCCAAACAGGGCTCCTCCGATAGCGTTGCCTGCCCCAGGGTAAACCCGGCATCTTCCGCCTCATCAATGTGAATATGCTCATCATCCAACGGCAGCCCCGTACACAGGTGCAAACACCACTGCAGCCCCCGCTTAGTCCCCCGCCACTGGTAAATTTCAATCGCATGGCGGATCAGCCGTCGCTGCTGGCTTAGGGTCCAACGCGGATTCATCGGCCAGGCGACCCAGTGGGCCAAAAAGGGAATCAGCGCCTTGGGAGCCGTCAGCGGATCTAGATAGGCCCAAAAGGTTTCTAGGGTCTCATAGGCAGGTTCCAACGCCTGCTCGGTAATGCTGAGAAACCGTCCTAAAAAGTCGGACTCCTGGTAAATCTCTGGTAAAAAGTCGATATAGGTGCGGCTGGGCTGCGTCTGGAGCTTAAAGGTACCGTGACCTACCAGCTGAGCAGACTCGGTGCGATGGAGAGAAACCGTGCCCGGATAGAGCAGCGCTGGCCGGTGGGCCAGGGCCTCTGCCCGTTCAAAAAAGTCGGATGGTAGGGTAAAGCTGAGGGTTTTGTAGAGGATGGCCTGGGGGGCAATGTCAAATGGCAGACTGGTAAATCGGGTGGCAAACTGACGGTCGCTATCCTGTAGCCAGGGGTCCTCTGGTGTAAACCAGTCTGCCGGAAACTCTCCGCTAATGGATAGGGATGCCTGCAGCGGTTGGGGGCCGTCATTTCGCAGCCGAACACTCATTTCTACCCGCTGCCCCGCCACGAGCACGGGCGACTCAGACGGCGTGATCGCCAGCTCCACATTGGGTCGATTGCCGTTTTGTGTCATCAGCTGTTGCGCCACACTCTACAGGTCTAAAAACAAAATTCTATGGCCCGATGCCAATGAGATCTCCCCCGGCTCATGCCAGGAGGTGAGGGTTTGCACCGGACCTAGATCGATTTTTGCCAGGGGGGTGGGTAGCTGCATCCAACCGGTCTGGTGGCGATGGCGATACCGCTGGGACTTGAGCAGCTGCACCTGCCCCACCGAATGCACCTCCGGTATCTGCTGTAGCTGGGCGATAATGTCTGACGCCTGTACCGAGCGCCCCAGGGGCCATCCCTGCTGCTCGATACCGCCGGTAATTGGGTTTAGAAACTGATACAGTCGGGTGGTGAGCAGCGCTGAAAGCCGCTCTCGGTCGATCGGATGGCGATACTGGGGCAGCAGGTATACCTCTGCTTGGACACTGACACCAATGTAGTCCGGCGGCTCGACGGTGGCTCGAATCCCCAGGGCTTTGTGCATGTCTAAATGGGCCTGCAGATCCTGCTCAAAGAGAGAATCTAACTGCAGCCTGTCTGGATGCAGACCCTGGTCGATTTGACCCTGGGTAATGTTTGGCACGATCAGCAGTCTGACGACGCCGGGGGTGGTCAGATGGGGGATAGTAATACAGTGGGCACGGTGGACATAGCCCCCGGTTTGAAACTGTTTTGCGGTGCGCTCAAAGTCTTCTGGGCTAATGGCTGTTTTGCGCGTACGCAGCAGGGCGGGCACCCGAATCATGGCTTCATCTAGGGATTCTGCTTCTAGGCCCCCCTCGGCGAGGCTGTAGTTGGTTACCTGTTTGACATAGGGAATAGACGACTTGAGTACCCGCAGCTGCCCTGCTTGCACATTGCCGCGACTGCCCCCACCCACGCGGTAGCCGGTCATGTAGATCTCGGAGCCCATGGGGGGCACCCGGCCATATTGGCGCTCGCCGTAGCGATCAGCTGCTTCTAAGACGGCTGGGATAGCGGCGCTGCTGTTGCTAGCCGCCTGTCGTCCCGGTCGCCCCCAGGATTGTAGCTGACTGCGTTCATGGGTCTGTTGTTGAATGTGTCCTGGTTCTCGGATCAGGGGGCCAAATTGCAGGGTGCCGCTGCTGTTGTCAATGATGTAGTGCCGGTCTTGAACCGTGGAGTCGCCAAAGTCGCTGACTTCTTGCCAGTCTTCTATGACACCGTTGGGCAGCCGGAGTTTTATGTATTCACTGGCCTGCCGTGCCAAAATCGGTCGACGGCTCAGCTCAAATACCTGGCCTGCTTTACCATCGCTGACGCCAATCAGTTCTTCTCCGATGGTGATACATTCGCTGGCGGTGACCACACCCCCCACTGCCCGCAGACCGATACCTGTAATCTCGGGGGAGCGCTCATAGCCAAACCGACGAGACTGGGCATTGGGCGCTGTGTAGATACAGCGAATCCAGTGGCCCTGGTAGCTGCCAAACTCGGTGGGGGGCCACTGGTGGGGCAGGTGCAAAATTACGTCGGCTCCTTCTTGCTCCGGGTTGGGGCCAGCTTCTCCTAGCCGGTCAAAGCTAAAGCCTTTGGTTTTGTCGTCTAGGGAGGTTTGTAGGATGCGATCGCACCATTTAGTCCCATCCCAGGCCTGCCACTGTAGCGGTGGATTATTGGGGTTAATACCCGTAGTCACCGCCGCCGGACCCTTAAAATTAAAAGCCAGCACGTTGCCTTCTATACGATTTTGCGCCGTCGGGTCGCTGCTGTCTGCCCCCTCAGCCGGGGCCGGTTCCACCACCAAATAAAAACAGTTTCCCACCTGACAGGCCGAAAACAGATCCACCGCAATTTCTAGCTCGGCCCAATTTTGAGTTTGTTCATAGATAGTATTGTCAAACCGGTTAGCATTAAAGTCTCCTCGCTCGGGGGTCTCCGCTGCCTCCCCCGCAAACAACAGATGCTTGAGCACCGGTTGACCAATCACCAGATTCTCATCGGTGGTAAAGACAACCGCCTCCTGGTTTTCCGTCCGCACGGTGGCCACCTCCGCCCCAGCTGGGATCAGCTGTACCACCGGCTGGGCCTGGGTCAGATAAAAGGTAATCTCTGTCCTGGCCGGAGCCGGTGGCAGCAGCCGAATTCCTAACAGCTCTAAAAACGCCACATAGTGACGCCGGGGCACCTGGTTAAAGCGGTACAGCATCTGGTGTACCAGCCAGGCAAATAGCTCAATCAGGGTCACCCCCGGATCGCCCGGATTGTAATTGGTCCACTCCGGGCAGTAGCGGGGAATTCGCAGCAGACATTCTTCCACCAGGTCTTCAAAGCTGCGGTCGTCCAGGTTTGCCTTGGGCAGCTTGGGTAAATATTGAGTGGCGCTAACAAAATCCGGTTCCATCACAGCCCCTCCGTTACAGCAGCGGGCTCAGCGGATGTCAGGTAAAACGGGTACACCATACTGCGAATATCATGGCTGTCTTTGGGTTGATACAAAATTGTCACCGCCACCAGCCCGCTTCTCGGGTTGGGCTCGGTGTAGATATCCTTGAGATTAATGCGCGGCTCCCAAATTTCCAGGGCTTCTTGGATGTAAAGCCTTAGCAGCAGCAGGGTTTGGGTATTCATCGGTTCAAACACCAGCTCCGACAGCCGTGAGCCAAAGTTAGGGCGGTAGACCCGTTCGCCCAGGCGCGTACCGAGGATAATCCGAATGGATTCTTCAAGATTGGTGGTATCGCCGCTGAGCTGAAAACTACCCTGTACGTTGATACCGATGGGAAATGCGAGACCTGCACCGACATAGGGATTAGATGTATCACCAGTAAGGGCCATGGTTTGCCGTAGACGCTGGGGGGCTGAGCATTGGCTCTAAACGCAAAGCCAACACCCAGTTTCTACGATCCTGGGGCTACTATTTCGTTGGTAATAACGTTACGATTTGTGGGCGATGTAGTTTGCTTTGTTGTTTTAGTTAAGCTGGATTTGGGAGGTGCGATCGCGTTCCGACCATCCCAGCTGCCATCCTCTATACTGAGACTGCAATTAGGCCGCAATCATGGTTGCTCCAAATTATCAGCATACAAACCAGATTGAGACCAAAGGGTTT
>JBCCAQ010000194.1:0-10743 GCA_039814735.1 Cyanobacteria bacterium P01_A01_bin.15 | reverse complement strand
GCTAGAACGTAGGACAAGGGAAGTTTTAGAATTTGTCTTTCTCCACGACCTCACCCAAAAGGAAACAGCTGAGCGCTTGGGTATCAGTGCTGTAACCGTGTCTCGCCGGGTTAAGAGCGGGCTGAAGCGACTCCAGGATCTGATGGTTCCCAGTGAAGATGAAGAAACGGATTTTGCCTAAACTCTAGGCATTCGGCAAGACTTGCTCTATACTTTGCGAACAAAGGTTCTTGGAGGGTGAAAAATGCAGCGTCAGCTCCTGGTATTGCTATTGACAACTGGGGCAATTTCCCTGAGCGGTTGTGGATTCTTTAATCGTAACAGCGATGTTGCCGAAGAACCGACTACCCCAACAGACCCCACCGTTCAACCCTTAGAAACAGCCGAAGGCGAGCTGCCCAACCTGCCTGAGGGCGGTGATGCTGTTGTGGTAGCTTCACCCAATTCTCCGACAACGGTGGTTGCCCGTGACTTAATCCAATCTACTGACCCCAATGAGCGTACGATCGGTGTCGAACGTACCCGTACCGATCCCTTTGCAGGATTGACTATCCCGCTGATTCCCCCTCAGCCAATTGAGGCGGAAACGGCTGCTGGAGCTGGCGGTGGTGGTCAAACCTCGCCGGGAGCGGCTTCACCGGCAACGGCAGGCGGTGCTACTCCCGCCAATGCGGCCAGCCCAGAATCGCGTCAGTCTCCGCTAGGTCCACCAGAGATTGCAGCACTACCTGAGATTCCTCAACCAACTACGGCTAGGGCCGTGCGTGTATCGGGCGTCGTGCTGGTTGGAGGCTCCCCCTATGCCATCGTGCAGGCACCAAACGATGTAGAACGCTATGTCAGAACGGGTGAATCCCTGGCCGGAGGACGCGTAATTGTAAAGCGCATCGATACCCGCTCGGTAGAGCCTCGGGTTATTTTGGTAGAAAACGGAATCGAAGTAGAGCGGTTGGTAACGGACGCTCAGACAGCGGCAGCGCCTGAAGAAGCCCCTCCCCCACCAGCAGAGACAGTGTCTACCTTAAGAACGCTACCCGAGCTACCTAGCCCTGGCATTTAGGTCATACTGCTCAAGCTCACCCCAAATAACAACCCAAAAGCGACTGACTTCTTGAGGCCAGTCGCTTTTGGGTTTAAGAAATATTTCCAAAATCTGCGATATGCAACAATTCTTAAACGGCTAGGGTGTAAGTTCAGCTCTGGGGAGTAGTAAGGTGGTGAACAGGTAGCTTGCTGCTTGCATCAATCACTAGTCTTTGAACAAGAGAGGAATATTCATGGTTAAGCGTGGATCTAAAGTACGTATCCTACGTAAGGAGTCTTATTGGTACCGAGACGTCGGCACGGTTGCGTCCGTTGACCAGAGCGGTATTAAGTATCCGGTCGTAGTTCGATTTGACAAAGTTAACTACGCTAGTGTCAACACCAACAATTTTGCTGAGAGTGAACTTAAGGAAGTGAAGTAGCTCCGTTGCTCTAAACGGACTTGATAGAATTAGCAAAGTTGTTTGTTAGCTTTATCTTGCCAGAACTTCCTGAGGTAGAAACTGTCCGACGAGGGCTCAGTCGAGTTACTCTATATCAACCTATTCGGGGTGGGGAGGTGCTGTTAGACCGCAGCATCGCCCACCCCGTTTTTACTAAAGACTTTCTGTCAGCCATCATCGGGGCTGAGATGACTGGCTGGCAGCGCCGAGGTAAATATTTGCTGGCTGTTTTAGCTCGGCAGGATCGGTCGGTCGGCTGGTTAGGTGCCCATTTGCGAATGACAGGGCAGCTACTGTGGGTAAGCCGGTCGATGCCGGTTTCTTCCCACTGTCGCGTTCGGCTATTTTTTGATGGCGATCAAGAACTTCGCTACGTCGACCAGCGCACCTTTGGTCGTCTGTGGTGGGTGCCCCCAGACCACCGTCCTGAAGACATCATGACGGGTCTGCAACGTCTAGGACCCGAACCCTTTGGCGAGCAATTTTCACTCGCGTATATGCAGGCCTGGTTTGGCCGCAGGCAGCGGCCGGTCAAAAATGCTCTGCTCGACCAGGCAATGGTCGCTGGCATTGGGAATATCTATGCCGACGAGGCGCTTTTTTTAAGCGGTATTCGCCCGAGGGTAAGATGCGATCGCATCTCCCATCGTCGTCTAGAGCACCTACATGTTGCCATCCGCAAAGTTCTCACCGACAGTATTGAAGCGGGCGGTACCACCTTTAGTGACTTTCGCGATATCCACGGCACCAACGGCAACTACGGCGGCGTAGCCTGGGTCTACGATCGCGAAAACGAACCCTGCCGCGTCTGTAGTACCCCCATCAAACGAATCAAGCTAGCGGGACGCTCAGCCCACTATTGCCCCAGCTGCCAAACATAGCCTTGCCCAGGGAAATAGGTCAGAGATGAACCAAGAACGATAAAATGGTGGGCAGTTATTTGGTTAAGCAATGGCTATTAAAAAGGGTAGTTTTGTCAGCGTCGTGCGCGAAAAACTAGAAAACAGCGTGGAAGCTAGCGCTAGCGATACCCGGTTTCCCCCCTATATCTTCAACACAAAAGGGGAGATTTTAGACATCCGCGACGATTATGCCCTCGTCAAATTTGGCCAGGTTCCCACGCCAAATATTTGGCTGCAGGTCGCGCAGCTAGAAGAGTTTAAATAAGCTGATACCTTTTAAGCCAGCTGAGGACGAGAACGAGGATACTCAGCCATCAGTCGTCTGACCTCTGCCGCGTGGTAGGAGCTGCGCGTCAGGGGAGATGACACAACCTGTAAAAATCCCATCGCTTCACCAGCCTGTCGCCACTGGTCAAACTGCTCAGGCGTGACAAAGTCCTGCACACCCAAATGTTTCTGCGTAGGCTGTAAATATTGACCGATGGTCAGAATGTCACAATCCACAGCCCGCAGATCGGCCATCACCTGACGCACTTCTTCATCGGTTTCCCCCAACCCGACCATAATGCCCGATTTGGTGTAAGCCCACGACGCCAGCTCGCGGGTGCGCTGTAAAAGTTCAAGGCTACGCTGATAGTCACCCTGGGGCCGCACTCGCCTGTAGAGCCGAGGAATGGTTTCCGTATTGTGGTTCAGCACCTCAGGTGCCGCCGCTAGGATGATAGCCAGAGCCTCCCAATTGCCACACAGATCAGGAATCAAAACCTCAATGGTCGTGCTGGGGGAGAGACGCCGGGTCTCCTCGATACAGCGAACAAACTGACTAGCGCCGCCATCGGACAGATCATCCCGATTTACAGACGTAATCACCACATGGTTAAGCCCCATTCGGTGAACCGCCTCTGCCAGCCGAAGAGGCTCTGTTGGATCAAGGGCCTGGGGCTTTTTCTCAAAGTCGATATCACAATAGGGGCAGGCTCGGGTACAGGCTGGACCCATAATCAAAAACGTGGCCGTTCCAGCATTGAAGCACTCACCGATGTTGGGGCAAGAGGCTTCCTCGCAGACCGTATTGAGGGCGAGGTCCTGCAAAATACCTTTAACATTACCGACTCTTTCCCACTGGGGGGCTTTTACTCTGAGCCAGGCTGGTTTAACAGTCACACTAGTTTGCCTTTACGAATGGGTGGTTGTTATGGCTGAGACAGTAATAACAATATCAATTGTAACAAGACCCACGGTACAGAGAGCGCCTGAGAGCCCCTGCTAGCGAGAACGGAACTTAAAAACAGCTGGGGGTGGTTACAATAGTTAATACCTCGCCTGCGTCAGCATTTAGTCGTCGTCTACCCCACTCCACAATGCAAGGTTCACATCCCTTAGCTGGCAGTTTTGCCCTTTTGTGCGTTGGTTCGGCCCTAGGCTTGGCTGTATTGGAGTGGCAAGATCCTTTTGGTTGGCAGGCCGCCGCCGCTCAGCCCGTCAAAGAAGTGAGTAACCTAAGCCATCGTATTTCGGTGGCCAACGGCCGTCGCCCCAGTATGGTGAGCAGCCTCCCCCAATCGGATGTGCAGGTTGTGGTGCGGTTAAGCACCCGAAAAGTCGATGTTTATCGACACGGTGAAATCGTTAAACAATACCCTGTGGCCATTGGTAAGGCCGAATGGGAAACTCCAACAGGCAGCTTTAGCGTGACCCAAATGCGGGAGCATCCCACGTGGCAACATCCAATCACAGGTGAAGTGGTCCAGGCGGGGCAGGATAATCCTTTGGGGTCACGCTGGATTGGTTTTTTATCAGTCAATGGGGCTCAAATTGGCTTCCACGGAACCAACCAGGAAAATCTGATTGGGGAAGCGGTCTCCCATGGCTGTATACGAATGCTAAATGAAGATATTGAAGACCTGTACAGCTATGTCGAGATGGGCACTGCGGTGAGCGTGAAACGCTAAAAAATTCGGTGCTCTTGGCTCTAGCTAAAAAGCTAACTCTGGCAAGGTAGACGACAGAATGTACCGGATCGTTTAGTCTAAGCTTAGTATTGTGAATAAATTTTAAGACAGAGGTTAGCTAAATATGGCTTCCGGCTTTGTACTCAACAATTTTGCTTTACCTAATGAGTTTTGATCCAGCTTGGATTTCTGGAATTTTTTTGTGGGCTCTGGCGCTTTACCTGATGCTTTCACCTCTGGTTGCCCGTTTGACAGACACATTAGAGAAACAGGCTGGCCGTTGGCTGGCCGCCTCAAGCCAACAAACAACATCCGGGCCAGCGGAGCTTTATGCCTCGATTGGGAGCATTGTGCCGTTTGTGTTGGCAGGTGGCCTGTGCAACTATTTGCTAGATATTAGCTTGGGTCATAGCTGGACTTTGAGCTTTGGCCTCATTGCTTGCATGGCTAGCGGTGTATATGAGATCGGTCGCCGTGATAGCCAGACGGACCAGGACTAGAATTTCTAGACGTTTACGGGGTGCTGACCGTAAAACGGAGTCACATCACGCCAAGAAGCTTCCTTACCCGTTTGTGCCTGACTATGTCCTAGCTTTAGCAAAGCTGGAGTGGTTTTAGCAAGACCCATCCCAGCGTCTAAACGTACTTGCACAAGTGGCTGGGGCCACTGGGCTTGTTTTAGATCCCAGTCATGAGCCGCCAAAACGGTGTCTTCGAATGTGGAAACGAGCGTTTCTCCTGACCAGCGGTACATGCCACCATAGACAGCTCCCCGCTTAGCGGGCATGGTAACAGCGATGTCGGGCCGATCGGGGTCAATTTTAGACAGCCGAGCCGTCTGGTAGGCAACTGCCGCCAGGGCAGAAATACCAAACAGAGGCACATCGAGCTGCTGGGCAAGGGTACGGGCAGTGGCCACACCGATGCGAGTGCCGGTAAATCCTCCAGGACCGATGCAAACAGCTATAAACCCTAGATCTTGCCAGTGCTGAGGCACTAGAAAATCTTGGAGTAAGGCATGGAGCTGGCTAGACAGATCGCGGCCTAGGTTCCAGGTTTGATGACGATCGACAGCGTCAAAATCACTGATAGATAGACCCAACTCAGGTGTGGAGGTGTGGAGCGCTAGGCCAAACATTTTTCTAGATAGTTATGAAAATGGTTTATGGAGCGGCTTGAAATTGATGTCATGGCTCTGCCCATCAACGTTATCAGACTCTACTGACTCGCTCCATCATTTGATTCCTGGGTTACTACAAAATAGAAACCCAAAATTAGTGTGCGATTGTGCCATCGTTTGAAACTCACAGACTGTAAGAACATGAGATAGGCCGTATAGCCTAGCAGAGGGACTATCAAGAGGGGCTCTAATGTTCTTAGACGAATACTGTTAATCAGGCTAACCATGGCTAAAACCAAGCAGCCTAGGGACAGATTGCGATACATAATATGAGACGCAATCAGGGTTTCTGCCTTGGCTACTGAAGGGCTATTACGCTCGCGTAGAAAGGCTTTAAGACGGTTGTCCATCCAGTCCAGCTTTTGGGGGATACCAACTTTGTCCTGTAGCTGCAGCACCATGCGCTCTTCAAACTCTGAGAAATGTTGCTGCTCAAGATTAGGGTGTGCCAGGGACTGTTGTCGATTTCTCAGTAAACGGCCGTAGTAAAAATAATCTTTTTGAAAAAGTTTGCACAGACGGATGAAATATAACCAGCTGAGTCCTTGGATGGTGCCACCGATGATGTAGCTCAGAAATAGGAGGGTGATCGCGATCGCAACCGATCCACTGTTCTGAATTATCGGAGCCAGATCGGCTACACTTGCGACCGGGTTATAGAAAAGGAACGCCGCCAAGATCAGGGGAGTACCGCCAATAATTGCGGAAAAAAGCTCGAAGGGACCTAGGGAATACTTCAGCTGCTCCATAGTAGGCGATCAGTATTTGACTAGTTGAGCATCATCAAGGGGCCACCGTACGGCCCAATGGAGTATGGCGGCGGCTCATTTCAGGGTGAACGTTATCACTAGGGGCAGGTGATCCGACGCTTGCCCGGCTTCTGTAACAACGCGAGTATCATTCAGCTCAATGGTGGCTGGGGTATAAAACAAATAATCGAGCTTATACTCCGGAGTGTCCGAAGGATATGTAGGCTGGCTGGTCCATTGGCCTTTGGGTAGAGCTGAAACAAATATCTGGGAATCTGCCATAATTTCAATCGATCGCTCCCCTTCCTCAGGGCGATTGAGGGCGCTATTAAAGTCACCAACCAGTAAAACCGGATAGTCCCTGGCATAGGTTTCGGCCAGTTCTTGAACGGCGCGGGTTTGGCTAAAGCGAGTTGGGTTATCAAACGCCTCTAGATGAACATTGATCACCATCAACGATCGATCGCCAACCTGGAGCTGAGTGACTTGGGCCAGGCGATCCAAATAGACAGCATTGTAAAAAAATGGACGACTGGCCACCTTGTCTAAGACGATGCGCTGATTCTCAGCAATCGGATAGCGACTGAGGACCGCCTGACCCGAAATGATTTTGCCAAAATGGGCTGATATCGGCCAGTAGGGAAAGGGAACATAGTTTTTATTCCAATTGATCGCTAGCCCCGCCTTGGCAAAGCCCAGGGCGTTGGCCAGGACATCAACCTGATTGATGCCATAGGAACGGTTGGAGTCAAGGTCAATTTCTTGGAAGGCGATGATATCGGCATTGAGGGGACGGAGGGCTGCGATCGCACTCACCAAATTGTCATCAAACAGCGTTTTGGAGCGTTCCACCGCCTGATTGTTAGTCAACCCCGACAGATAGCCAATGTTGTAAGACACCAGGGAAACTGTATTGTCCTCAGAGTCAGCGGTCTCACCATCGTAGGTAAAAATATCTGTGTAGTTTTCTCGAGGATAGCTACCAGCCGTCGCCCACCAATAAAACACAGCTAGGGCCAGCACTAGCGAACCCAGGACAGACAACATTAGCTTTGAAGCACCCATCATTTACCTTCCTTAGAAAGTCATCCACCTAAAGTCATACCCATTGAACGATTCAGATTCCTGGATGACATACGTAAAGTTCATCCCAAGAATAGTTGGAAATAACCCCCTACTTATGGCTCACTTGGGTAATCTGATGATGCTCAACCATGCTTTAAGGCTCCCATGTCCATCAAAAACTTAATTTTCTTTGGTCTGCTGGTGTTTGTCCCTATTTCCGCCACTGCCCATTTTTTGGATTGGGGTGAGCTGCCGGTCTTTGCTACAGCGGCCATCGCCATCATCCCCCTAGCAGGCTGGATGGGCCGCGCCACCGAAGAAATTGCCGTGGTGGTGGGGCCATCCCTGGGGGGGCTGCTCAATGCCACCTTTGGTAACGCAACTGAACTGATTATTGCGCTAATTGCCCTCAATGCCGGACTGATCAATGTGGTCAAATCCAGCATTACCGGCTCGATTATTGGCAACTTGCTGCTAGTGATGGGGCTATCGATGCTGCTAGGAGGCATCAAATTTAAAGAGCAAGATTTTCAGCCAGTGATCGCCCGCATGAATGCGTCATCCATGAATTTGGCGGTGATTGCAATTCTTATTCCAACGGCGGTGGATTTTACCTCTCCATCGATTACTGAGCCGACATTGCAACGTCTATCCGTGGCCGTAGCGATCGTATTGATTTTGGTATACGGCCTCACCCTGCTGTTTTCCATGAAAACCCACGCCTATCTCTACGATGTGGGCACAGCAGAAGAAGAAGGCATGGAAGCAGAGCACCCTAGTGAGCCCAATCTGCCCCTATGGATCGGGGTACTGCTAGTAGCCACGCTGGTGGTAGCCGTAGAGTCTGAATGGCTGGTGGGCTCTTTAGAAGTGGCCACCAAACAATTGGGTCTGTCTGAACTGTTTACGGGCGTTATCTTACTGCCCATTATTGGTAACGCAGCGGAGCATGCGACGGCTGTCACCGTAGCCTTGAAAAATAAGATGGACCTATCCCTGTCAGTGGCCGTCGGGTCTAGCATGCAAATCGCTCTATTTGTAGCTCCGGTGCTAGTCATTGTCGGATGGCTAACGGGGCAACCCATGGACCTGGACTTTAATAATTTTCAGCTAATCGCCGTGGCGGTTTCTATTTTGATTGCTAACTCCATTAGTAGCGATGGCAGTTCTAACTGGCTTGAAGGGACGCTCTTGCTAGCGACCTACGTCATCATTGGTTTAGCCTTCTTCTTTCATCCCATGATTGAAGGAATTGGTTAAAGACATCGATTAATGGTCAATCCCCCGCCGAGGTAGAGACGTTCTATGGAATATCTCTACCTCGGGATATTCATGAAGGTGTCGATTAGGTGAGCGATGCGATCGCAATCCGTCCGAATCAAATCATGATCCGCCCCGGGTAGTACCTCAAGCGTCGCCTTCGGCACATCCTGACCATAGGTTTCACAGTGCCAGAGGGGAATAGTCGTATCCTGGGCACCGGCAACCACCAACGTGGGGACGGTAATTTTATAAATATTTTTTTCAACCGTATCGATGGCATCCTCCGGTCGGAGGCGATCGACAATAAAGGATTTTGCGACGGGTTGCTTGCCAAATTCCCGCCGTGCCATGGCAACCTGCTCGTAGTTTTTTTGCTGGCCTGTGAGTTTAGCGATGGGCTTGAGCCCACTCAGCACCCAGTCTACGACGGGCGTTTCCCACAAAATGGGGCGCATATAGTCATAACGTCCGACAAAGCTATCGTCTCGAATTCCCGCAGGTGCAATGAGAACCAGCTTGTGAAGCCTCGGCGGGGTAGTATCTGCTTGCTCAATGGCATAGGCGGCGCTGGTCCAGCCACCGTAGGAATGCCCGACCAATGTGACATCTTGTAAGTTTAGGGCGGCAATAAACTCATCTAAAAACGCTGTTTGATGCCAGATGGTGTACTTTAGCTTGGGCTTAGAGGAGCCCCCAAACCCAAGCAGGTCTAACGCAATACAGCGATAGCGGTTGGCTAGCCTCTCCATCAGTGCGCACCACAAACTGCTCTCTCCTAAAAATCCATGGAGGAATAGCAACACCGGATTTTCCTGGGACCCCATGTCTAGGTAAGTCGCCCCATACTCCCCTAGCTGAACCGTCGATTTTTGCACCCGCGCACTCCTCTCCACTACGTTTCTAATCTTCTAAGATTGGGTCACGGTTGGGAGGCTTAGTTGCACCAAAGCACTCCCCAGGTATCTAACAAATTATCTAAGAATACGCAGGCGATGCCGTATTGGTTTGCAGGGCAGCTATTTGAGAAGGAGCAGATGTCCATTGCTCCGAGCAATCCGGCCCTAACCTATGGGGCCAGCGTATTTACTACACTGCGGATCTATGGCAACAGTCTGGAGCATCCGCTGACGGATTGGCAGCGGCATTGCGATCGCATCTCCCAATCGTTGCAGGCATTTGGCTGGCCCCAACCCCTGTGGTCCTGCGTGGCCAATGGCGCTCAGGCACTGATGGCTCACTACCCGGTTTTGCGCCTGACCCTCCTCGCCGATGGCCGTGAGCTCATCACCGGACGCCCGCTCCCCTCTAACCTGCCACAGCAGCAGACCACAGGCGTCACCGCCTGGGTAGCCACTGGCCCTCAATACCAGCGCAGTTTGCCCAGCCACAAAACAGGCAACTATCTCCCGAGCTGGCTAGCTATGCAAACTGCCAAAACCCACGGAGCCCGCGATGCCATTTTGACCACCCCCTCGGGAGAATGGCTAGAGACCAGCACCGGCAACCTGTGGGGATATGCCGCCGGACACTGGTGGACGCCCCCCCTATCCTCCGGACTCCTACCAGGCATCAGCCGAGCTCGACTGCTCAACGGCTTGGCCGGCCAAGCCATTAGCGACACACCTTGGACACCAGCCATCGCAAAGAAATTTGAATGCTTAGCCTACAGCAACTGTGTCATCGAAATCCTGCCAGTTCACACAGTTCTACTTGAGAATATTAAACTAAACTATAATTCTGGCCATAAAGGTTTAGACATCCTCAAACGAATGTTTGGCAGCCCTTCAATGGTGAGCCCATTTGCTGAGAGCGATCGCCATACAGAATCCTGAAATGCGTTAACATAAGTTAACAAACATCAGCTCGGCCCAGGCAAGCTCGCTGAAATTGCCAATAATCAAGAACTTTAGGAGGCTTACTCCCTGTGAATAAGCGCTGGAGAAACGCAGGACTCTACGTACTATTAGTGGTTGTCGTCATCGCACTGGCTACCGCATTTTTTGAACAACCTCGTATTGAAACTGAAGCATGGCGATACAGCCGCTTTGTCAATGAAGTAGAGCGGGGCTCCATTGAAAAGGTTTACATTAGCGCCGACCGTACCCAGGCGCGTTTTCCAGATCCGACCGGTGAAGAGCGCCGGAT
>JBCCAQ010000147.1:0-13338 GCA_039814735.1 Cyanobacteria bacterium P01_A01_bin.15 | reverse complement strand
ATCAGCGTATGCCCCGTCAATATTTCACATACCCCTCCCCGCATCTGGCACAAGCGTTGCACAGCGGCCTCCGGTGTCTCCGGTTTGCCATAGATGACGCCATTAAATGCCATCACCGAGTCGCATCCCAAAACCATCGCATTGGGAAATAAAGGGGCAACCGTCTCGGCCTTGCCTAGGGATAGCGCCTTTACTAGGGCCTCTGGGTCACTAAGCGTAATCTGATCTTCGTCAAACTTGCTGGGCGATACAAATGGTTGAATGCCTGCATTGAGCAAAAGCTTTCGTCGAGCCGAGGAGGCAGACGCCAATACAAACTGGGGCACGGGCATATAGATAAACTAATAGACGGAAAATGAGGCAACCGAGCGAGTCAGCGAATTCTTAAGTCGCTTCCAGCGAGTTTGGGGTACAGATGCGTTAAAGGTAAATAGCTGACCACGGCGCACAATCGCGCTGGCGAGGTTGTGGCGTGCCCCAGCAGGCGTGTTGGTTAAATATTCCAGAATATAGTAAGTCTTGCCTTCAGGCGTTTCTACATTCTGGGCGCTGAGCAATTCCACATCCCGGTCTTCACCGGCCATTTCCGTAATGCTCTTAGAGAGCTTATAGCCAACCTCCGTCGGCCCACCCAAATCTTCCAAAGTTTTGCCCTCTGCCACGGGGCTGACCACTACGCTGACGTTTTCAGTCGGGTTGATAATGTCGTGAAAAACGACATCTGGCCCCTCAGACACATTGACCTCTAGCCAACCGGTAGGATAGCTAAACTGATATCCCTGATAGCTATTGACATAGTCCAGCAAGCTAACAGGTGCCGAACCGCTGCAGGCCTGCAGGCCAAACATCGTGGCAAATACAAACATAAGAGCAGCTAGTCGCTTTAGCATCGAAAATACCGGTTGGGTGCAAGCCCCATTGTCGCATCTTACGGAAAGTCTTTGTAGATGGTGCCGACTGTCCTAAAGTCAGTCTAATCGGTTAGGTCAGCTTGATCCAACAAACCCTCATCACCTGCGGGTGAGGACACTAATGATTTTCATGCAAGCAGGTAAATTAAAGTTAGATAGCTTTGGACTATGGCTTGCCCGGTTATCTGCTCTAGTCCAGAGTCTCCACCATATGGGCACCTTGCGAAAATTAGTAAAATCTGATGAACGGCATACTGAGTTTATTGTTATCGACTAGCCTAGGTTTTCAGGAGTCAGTAATTTTGACTTCTAGTACCGTGCAAATCAGTCAAGAAACCCGTCTCACCCCTATGTCTGTTCGTCTTGATGGGGCAGATATCCATGAACGGATGCGGCAGCTGCCCGATTGGACAACCGATGGTGAGCATCTGTTTTATACGCAAACGTTTGATGGGTTTGTTGAGGCGGTTGCATTTGTTAACAGCCTGGTGGAGCCAGCTGAACAGTTAGGCCATCATCCTGATATCACCATCAGCTACAACCAGGTTCTGATTAAGCTCACAACCCATGACGCCCAGGGGCTCACAGAGCTAGACTTTCAGCTGGCCATACAGATCTCTCAGCTTTAACCAAACCGAGAAGGTTTAAAGATTCAGGTATGCTCTGGGCTTGTCTATTGTTTTGGCGTTTCACACTGTTCTTCTACGGACTGCTTTACTTCTTGCTGTAACCGCTCAAGGGCAGAATCCGTTTTGGCATTCTCGACGATGGTTTGCATGAGGGTTTTGATACCCTGGGGTCCCCAAGAACACCCCCGTTCCAAATACACGCGCGCCGCATGACCCACGGCATAGGTGCCATAGCCTGCGGCCGCTGCCTGGGCTCCCATGGCTCCAGCATAGGCAGTAAGTCCGGCAGACCCATCCACCAGGCTCCAGAGGGCTGCACCGCTTTTACCAATACCTAAGATTAAACCGCTACCCAGCTCGCTCAAGAGCAGTGTCCCCGAACTGCGAACGATGGCCTGCCATAGTTTACTAGCTTCAAAGTTAGTCATGGGAAAACCATAGAGCTTGGCCAGATTACGGATCATTACCAGGTCAGAGGTGATCCCACCCAGCAGATCTAAAACAGCTACAGGGTTTAGGGCAACAGCGGCGGACTTATATTTTGCAAACTGCAGAATGATATCTTCGGCGGCGGTTTGATTTAGCTCTGCGGTGGCTTTGGCCAGGTTGGTATCTACCCGGTTCGCTTGATGTAGTGTGTTAAGGGCCACCAGCGTCGGGCCTTCGGTTTGAACCAAATCAATCAACGCTGTTTTGAGGGGGGTAATCTCAGGCTGGGGAGTTTCCCACTCTTCAGTGATGTGGCCATCGGGCCATTCTATGCGGACCTGCAGCGGTGAAGGGTCTGCTGCGACCAAGATGACATCGTCTACGAGGGGCAGGTCCGTCTGATGGATAGGGTCGGCAGCGCTGGCTGGGTTGGCACTAAGCTGACTCTGGAGACGCTGTAGGTTGGTGTAAACAGCCTGACGGTCGGTATCTGGATATAGATCGGTTTTGTTAAAAATCAGCAGCAGCGGTTTACGGGTCTCGTGGAGCGTTTGTAGGGCGGCATATTCGGTACGAGTAATGTCTCCAGCAACCACAAATAGAATCAAGTCAGCCTGTTGAGCTACGTTCTGGGCAACCTGACTTCGCTCTGCCCCTTCGATTTCATCTAGACCGGGGGTGTCAATTAGCTCAATTTTTAGGGGTGGTTGCTCTGGGGATAGGGATGGCGTCCAATAGATGGAGCGGGGCCACTGGGTAACTCCATTGATTGGGCCGGTTTCGAGAATTTTTTCGCCGACAAGGGCATTGAGCACGGCGGACTTGCCCCGACTGACAAGGCCAAATACCGCTACCCGTAGCAGTGTGCTATCCAGTTTGCTGAGCAGGGCGGTGAGCTGATCGATGCCTGTCTTAACAGCTGCCTGACGCTTAAGTTCATCAGCATCTGAGCGGGTGAGCTCTAGCTGAGGAATATATCGGTCAATGGTTTGCCGCAGAGTATCACGGGCCTGGTCAACCAGTGGATAGGTTTGGGCATTGGCTGTGGCCTTGTTGGGGGCAGAAACCACATGGGTAGGAGCTAGTAGGGCAGGGTCGGTCATGGTTGGTGACGCAGCGTCTAGGCAGCTGGTTGACTAGCGGGTTTGGGTAAGTGGGGAATAGCTCGGATGACAAAATCCTTGAGTGCCAATCCCTGACGAGCTTCCTGAAATAGCGTCTGTAGGCGACTGCCCAGCCCTTTAAAGTCAAGCTCGGTGGAGTCTAGCAGGCTTTGTTTTTCGAAATAGTCGATTAGGGTCAAACCCGCTAAGCGGGTGAGGTAGGCCGCGCTCATACCCTGCAGCGCGCCTCCGGCTAGGTAGGTGGTGGCGTGGCTTTTGAGAATGGTGCCAATGGCCTGGGTCGCGAGCTCGACTAGCCCCAATTTGACCGTGAGTTCGGCAATGGTACCGGCGGCGGTTTTGGCTTGGTCCAATGAGAACGTTTGGCCATAGATATTGCCCAGGTCAAGCACCAGCTGGCCATTAATGGCGGCAGTGGCGACTAAATCGACCGTGGCGATTGGGTTGGCAAACGCGGTACCGGCTGCAATCCACTGCATTTGCTCGATGACAGGCATGGCTTTTTGGCGGCGGTATCCGTTGAGTTCCTGGGTGATCCGCTGCTGCAGATCCCTGGTGTGGCGCAGGGTGGTGGCCATAACCAAGGGCGCTGGCTCAGCTGTAAAGGTGTCGAGCTGCTGCGTCAGGGCCGCTATATCGGCGGCGGGCTGCTCCAAAAACTCGGTGATGTCGCCCGATTCAGAATGACGGCGGACTTTGATTGGGTTTGGATTAGCTGCGATCGCAACCACCCTCACCCCCCGCCCGGTGACCCGCTGCTTGACTTGATCTAGCACCACTGCCCGATCCATCGGGGTGTACTGGTCTTGCTTGGTGAGCACCACCAGTACCTGATAGCCATCGGTGACCAGTGTTTCTAACTGATTTAGCTCTGAGGCGGTCATATCGCCCGCAAGGGTAAACAGCACCAGGTCGGCGTCGGCGATGGACCGTTCCGTAACCGTAAAAGACGGTGACTCGGCCGCCTGCAGACAGGTAAAGAGAGCCGTTTTACCCGTGGCTTTGCCACCTGTGATGGCAACCTTTAGGTGAGTGCGCTCAAGGCTATCTAGGAGCAGGTCCCGCTCGGTGCGGTAAACATCTGCCTGGGCGGCGGCGGCGCTGTCTTCGATCAGCAGCTGGTCAATCAGCATGTCCGCGCGCTCTAAGGCCCGGTCAATGGCATCGCGCTTGACACTGCCCTGCTGAGGGATAGGGGTGGCGGGCGTAACCTGCTGCTGCAACCACCACAGACCCGAGCCCAGTGCGATCGCACCTAGCACAAGGGACCCGTCCACATGATTGGCGATATCGAGCAGCCATAGGCTGGCGCTCAGACCTAAACCACCAATCAGAATGGGACGCTTGATCGCGATGTCCATAGCCATATCCACGAGTTCTTCTTCTCTATTTTATAAAGCTAGGGTCCAGCCGCCATGGGGAAAACCCAACAGACTTAACACAAGCGTTAAAAATCAGCCAACCCGCGTTGTGGTTTACTCACCAAAAAATTTAACCAGTGCCTGATAGGTATGCTCCGGTGCTTCCTCGGGTAAAAAATGACCGCAGGGCAGGGCATCACCCGTGGCGGTAGCCCCATACTGTCGCCAAATGGCCAGCACATCGTAGTGCCGCTCCATGGCTCCCTGGGCTCCCCAAAGCACCAACAGCGGACAGCTAATTTTGCGGTTCGCATCAGCGGCATCATGGGTCAGGTCAACGGTCGCCGCCGCCCGATAGTCTTCACAGGTGGTGTGGATGGTCTCAGGACGGCAAAAACATCGCAGATACTCGGCCATGGCCCCAGGGGTAAACGCCTTGGGATGACCACTCCAGCGCCGCAGCTTGGTTGTCAGATAAAACTCAGGGTCCTGGCCGATCAGGCGCTCAGGTAAGCCATCTGGCTGAATCAAAAAAAACCAATGCTCATAGATAGTGGCCATGGCTTGGTCAATAGTCTGAAAAATATGGCGCGTGGGGACAATATCGAGCATGGCGGCTCGACTCACCCGATTAGGATGATCGAGCAGCAGCCGATGCAGCACTCGACCACCTCGGTCATGGCCAGCCGCCATAAACCGGTCAAACCCTAGTGCCGCCATCACCTCTACCTGGTCTTGCGCCATCGCTCGTTTTGAGTAGGGGTGGTGGTCTGCCGCCGTGGGGGGATGGGCACTGTCGCCATAGCCGCGCAGATCCGTGCAGACGACAGTAAAGCGTTGGGCCAGACGGGGAGCAACCCGATGCCACATCGTGTGGGTTTGAGGGTAGCCGTGGAGCAGCAATAGCGGCGGCCCCTCCCCACCAATGCGAGTATGGATATGGCCAACTGTGGTGGTAACAGTGCGGGTCTCGAAGTCAGGAAACATGGCTAGGAGGTATGGGCCGCCCCCTCACACAGCCAGAAAGATCAAAGGGACAAATAGCAGAGGTAGGGTGCTATAACTCAAGTACAGGCGTGTTTATATTTACTACTATGGCTGATGAGTCTATGGCTGATGAGTCTGTCCTACGGCAAGGTTCACTGCTGGGCCGGTTGATGCTTGATTATGACACCACCGATGAGCTGGGCTTAGTGGAGGGTCTATTGGTGGATGTGGCCCAAGCCCAGGTGGTGGGCCTAGTGAGCAACGGACCGCTGTGGCAGCGGCAGCGACCGACCTATAGCTGGACTCAAATCGCTAACATTGGGGCCGATAGTATCATTCTCCATGCTCAAGCAGCTGAAATGCCCAGTGCGGCTGCCCAGCCCATGGTAGGTCTGGAGGTTTGGACCGATACGGGCAACTGCGTGGGACGGATTGTCGATTATCGGTTTGAGCGTCAGGGGGCGATGGTGCAGTACCTGGTTGCCCAGTTAAACCAGCCAGGGCTGTATGGGTTGGCCCCCGAGGCCATTATTAGCGCTGGCCGCAAGCGGATTATGGTAGCTGCCTCAGCCATGGAGCAGGCTGAGTATTTTGCCGATGGGGCCATCCCTGTCGATCAGCAAGACTGGCAGGTGACGGCCCAAACGACGGCCCAGTCGCTGGCCGATCGGGTCCAGCAGCAAGCCCAGGGGCTGTCAGACTATGCCCAGGAGCGGTGGCTACCCGACAACTTAAATGAACAACTGCAGTCCACGACCCGCCAGGTGCAGGATCGGACCCAGGGACTGCGATCGCAGCTAAACCAGCAGGTATCCAAAGCCAAAAAGCGCCTCAGCCCCCTCAACAAGGTCTTAGAAAACACCCTAGGCGATACCTTTGACAAATTTAGCGATCGCACAGAGCAATCCACCATCGACGTCGATTCCTTTGAAGTTTGGGAAGACGACGATTGAGACCAGATGGCTTCAAGACGCTTTGGTAGCCTCAGACTGACCGATTGCCATGACGCGGTCAATGTCATTGAGGGCACCGGAGCGATCGCCTCGATCAAACCGGATCAGACTGCGGTTTATATAGGCTTCTGAAAACTGAGGCTGGAGTTCCAAGGCCCGGTTTGCATCGGCGAGCGCCCCTTCCGTATCGTTGAGGCGAAATCGCACCACGCTCCGTTCATTGAGGGTGTAGGCCTCATTGGGTCTGAGGGCCAGCGCTTGGTCAAAGTCAGCGATAGCTTCTAAATAGTTATTTAAGTCCACCTGGATTCGACCCCGTTGCACATAGGCACTGGCCAGGGACGGGGCAAGGCCAATAGCCCGGTTGACATCGTGGAGGGCACCGTCTAAATCACCCAAATGCTGCCGAGCGCTGCTGCGGTTGCTCAATGCCTCGGCGTTCTGGGCATCGAGTCTAATGGCGTTGCTAAAATTAATCACCGCCAGCTCGTAGTGATGGGTGTAAAGCCTCACCAGCCCTCGGTTGAGATAGATATCGACCTGGTTAGGATCGATCCGCAACGCTTCTGTATAGTCCTGGATAGCACCGTCACTATCTCCCAGGGTGGCACGGGTATTGCCCCGATTGTTGAGCAGGGCCAGTTTACCTGGAGCAACCAAGTCCTTAAGCCCGTTTTTTAGCTGCTCTAACGTCCGAGGGTAGCCTTCAGGCAGCTCCGGATCGAGTCTGAGGGCAGTGCAATAATCTTGCATGGCATCCCCATAGTTGCCCGTTTCAGCTCTTAGGTTGGCTCGGTTATTGTAAGCATCGGCAAAACCCTGATCTAGGCTAATGGCCTGATCAAAGTCTGCCAGGGCGCGGTCATAATCAACCTGATAAAAGTGGGTTAACCCACGGTTGTTGTAGGCTTCAGCACACTGGGGATGGCTAGCTATGGCGCGGTTAAAATCCCGAATCGCACCTGGGCACTCGCCACATCCTAGCCAGGCCACCCCACGCCATAGATGGGCTCGGGGAAAACGGGGCTGGAGCTTGAGGGCATAGTCAAAGTCCCGGACAGCACCGTCATAGTCGTCTAGGTCTAGCCGCAGCAGCCCCCGACTGCAGTAACCCCGCGCCGATAGGGGGGCGAGCTGAATTCCCCGTTCAAAATCTTCTAAGGCGGCATCCACATATCCTAGGTAGCGCTGGGCATTTCCCCGGTTGAGGTAGGCCGATGCATAGCCAGGTGTGAGATGAATAGCCCAACTAAAATCTTCAACAGCGCCGCCATAGTTGCCCAGATCGTAGCGGGCCCGTCCTCGGTTGTAATAGGCCTTGGTGTAGCTGGGGAGATACTCAATGACCGTATTGAACAGTGCGATCGCACCCGCATAATCGCGTCGACGTGCCAGATCGACCCCCTGATTCAATAAGTCTTTTGCCGTCATATCGACCCGTCAACTCACCCCAAATTCAACCATTTTGCCCGGAGCCCCTATCAGTAAGCCTCGCATTAACAGGTACCAGTACAGCCAGCCAAACAGATTCCTGGCTTCATCTCCAGGCATCACTTGCCGCTGAGGGAGCTAAAAGTGAGATAGCACTGCTCAAAGCTGGGCACATTATACGGGGTGATACGTGTGCCTACAGGTCTCATGTTGGTTTTTACACTATTAGCTTCAAAGTAGGCTGGCACTATTTGAGGTTTCAGTGAAACCAAGGAGACCTAACCAATGGTCCTGATTTATCACCACTATGATTGGAGAAGTATATGTTCCAAATAGCAACCGTTTCCAGGTAAGCGAGGGTAAAAATCTCACAGGTTATTAACGTATCGAACCGTATTTTTAGGTTTTTTCTTTACTAAAGCGCATCGAAAAAACTAGCCAAACCGCTACTAGTAAGTTTAAGGCAACTAATAATTTTTTGTTTTCTATATTATTTTCTGGGTGTTATCAGACTGTGTCTATGTTTACTCCAAAGTCATTTATCAGTAACCACTAAACTCCTATGAGTCAACTTGGTTTCGTTGTTATCGGGAGAAATGAAGGGGATAGACTTATCCGCTGTCTCAAGTCTTTAAGGACTCAGTGCAACGATTCGACTCCTATTGTCTACGTTGATTCAGGCTCCACAGACGGGAGTATTGAATTCGCCAAATCAGTTGGGGCCGACGTTGTTTCATTAGACCTCTCCCAACCCTTCACAATGGCACGGGGGCGCAACGCTGGTTTGAGACATCTTCAACAGACCTATCTTGACGTTGAATATATTCAGTTTCTAGATGGCGATTGTGAACTTGTTCCAGGTTGGATAGAGCAGGCCCTGCAAACGATTCAAAGTGATGAATCGTTTGCGATTGTTTGTGGGCGTAGGAGAGAACGATTCCCCGAGAAATCTGTTTACAATCTACTGGCAGACATAGAATGGAACACACCTGTCGGAGAAGCCAGCTTTTGCGGAGGTGACGCATTAATCCGTGTAGCAGCAATTTCAGAAGTAGACGGATATAACCCTGCCATGATCTGTGGCGAAGAACCAGAGATGTGTATTCGTCTGCGCCATCGCGGTTGGAAAATTCAAAGAATTGCGGCTGACATGACCAAACATGATCTCAGCATGTACCACTTCGGACAGTGGTGGAAACGCATGACCCGTTCGGGATGGGCCGTTGCCGAGGGGTTTGTCATGCACGGCAATACCGAAGAATGTTACATGGTGCGAGAATATCGTAGTGGTTGGCTTTGGGGCGCTCTCATACCAATGACAGCTTTACTCCTAGCCTGGCCCTCCCACGGTGTAAGCCTATTCCTGTTATTAACTTACGCATACTTAGGATATCGAATTTATAGCTATCGCCTGGATTACGGTGATGGTGTTAAGAAAGCACGCATCTACGCGTTTTTTTGCATCTTATCTAAGTTCCCCCAACTAGCTGGTCAAACAAAATATTGGTTAAATCACATAACTAATCAGCCTGTAAAACTTATTGAGTACAAAACGTCCTCTTAGAAGAGGACCTCACAAATAACCGACTATAGATTATGTTTCAGTGAGGTTTTGGTTTTCTTTTCTATCGAGAGCCCCATCCTTGTGAAAATAGTAAGTTGTTGTCTTTGAACGACGATGATAATAATTCACTGATTCTAAGCACAATCCTTATGCATGTAGCTTATTTAGTTAATCTGTATCCTAAAGTCAGTCATAGTTTCATCAGACGCGAGATTTCTGGTTTAGAGCAGTCAGGAGTTCAAGTGTCTAGATATTCTATACGTGGAGTACACGAAGAACTCGTTGACCCTGCTGACCAAGCCGAGGCACTAAAAACCAGAGTAGTTCTCAACATTGGATTATTCTCACTATTTGGTCATCTGGTGGGAATGTTTATTAAACATCCTATTGCCTGGTTGAAATGCTTTAGCAGTATGCTGAGCCTATGGCATGCCTCGGATAGTAGCTTCTTCCACTGCCTTGCTTACATGGCCGAAGCTTGTGTTCTATTCAACTGGTTTAAGCGCGATGGCATAACCCATATTCATGCCCATTTTGGCACTAATCCCACATCTGTTGCGATGATGTGCCATATTTTGGGAGGGCCGACCTACAGCTTTACGGTCCATGGACCTGAAGAGTTTGACAAGCCACTGGCTTTGTCTTTACCTACAAAAATTGAACAAGCAAAATTTGTAGTCGCAATTAGTGATTTTGGACGTAGCCAGCTTTACCGGTGGTGCTCCTACAAATACTGGAGCAAGATTCATGTTGTACATTGCGGTTTGGATAGCAGTTTTCTCAAGTACGAATCCTCAGTCTCGATACCCAAGGAGGCCAAGTTTGTCTGTGTAGCTCGACTGAGTGAGCAGAAAGGACACTTATTACTACTAGAAGCTATCAAGCAGCTAGCTAATAATGGTCATCGATTTAAGGTAGTGCTTGTGGGAGATGGAGAACTTCGTTCTGAATTAGAAAAAATTATCGCGGAGTGGAAGATTGAAGAGTTTATAGAGATTACGGGTTGGGCAAGTGGTGCTGTTGTCAGAGAAAAGATACTTGAGTCCCGTGCCTTGGTTTTACCCAGCTTTGCAGAAGGATTGCCAGTAGTTATCATGGAGGCTCTAGCTCTAAAACGACCAGTTATCAGCACTTATATTGCTGGTATTCCAGAACTACTAGGGCATAACACCTGTGGTTGGTTAATTCCTTCCGGAAATGTAGATGCTTTAGTAGAAGCCATGGATAAAGCAATCTGTGCGCCAATTTATGTTTTGGAAGAGATGGGGCAATTTGGCTCGAATCAAGTCAATCAAAAACATAATGCAACTGTAGAGGCCCAAAAACTACTTTACTTATTTAAAGATTTGGCGGATCCTGAAAATGAAACTATTTTTTCTAAAGTTAGTCATCCACTTATAACTAAAGCTTCTCAGAATGTTTAATCTTATTCTTCCGCAAAAAACATCTAGCTTGCTAGATGTTTTTTGAGAACCCATACGAAAGTTCTCTTATATGAAAAGTACTTTAATTTTGAGGTTGATGTTTGTTTGACTAGTAAATTATATTCTTATTAGTTGATTTATGGATATTGACTCAACAAATGTGATTTTAGTAGCTGATTCTCTAGTTTGTTTCTATAGCTAACAAGAAACATGCAATTGTCGGTATATTTTTTTAGTGGGAGCATTGCTCTATGGAGCCCAAAGAATACGAAGGAGACATTGACTTCCAAAAGTATTGGTTAATCTTAAAACGCCGCTGGCTGTTGGCAACCGTAGCCTGTGTTGGAATTACCTCTCTATCGGCTGTTTTTGCACTGCTAGAACAACCTGTTTACGAATCTAGTGGGAAGCTACTGTTTGAGTCTGACCGTTCTACTGCTTTGGCTGGAGTTGAAGGGCGGGTTGGAGAACTAGAAGCTCTTACACTAGGAGATAATCCACTACAGACCCAGGCTGAAATTCTTAAAACGACTGAAATTGCTGAGAAGACTATTAGTGCCCTTAATTTAAAGGATGATGAGACAGGAAAACCACTCGATCCTAGGATACTGGTCGAAGGCTTAGATGTAGAAACAATCACCGGAACTGACGTGATGACTGTGAGCTATGGTTCCCCTGAACCAGAAGTGGCAGCTGAAGTTGTCAATCAAGTAATGGCTGCCTTTTTAGAGCAGAATATCCTCACAAACCGAGCTAAGGCAGCAGCAGCACGAAAATATATCGAACAAGAGCTTCCTGAAAGTAGAGCAGCGGTTCAAGCAGCAGAGAACGCAATACGCCAGTTCAAGGAGCAGAATCGAATCGTAGTATTAGAAGAAGAGGCCAGTACATTTGTTCAGATACAAGGCGATTTGGACCGAGAGATCACAGTGTTGAAGGCCGATCTAGAGGACGTAATTGCTCAGGCAGCTGAACTGCGCCGACAAGTTGGAACCAGCTCTGAACAAGCCGTCGATAGTAGTGCGTTGAGCGAAGCACCAGGTATACAGGAGGTTTTAGTTCAACTCCAGGAAACTCAAAGTCTATTAACCGTTGAACGTACGCGCTACCAGCCCAACCATCCAGCCATAATTAATCTTGAACAGCAAGTCACTGCTCTCAACGATTTGTTGCAAGAGCGTGCAGCTGACATCTTAGGGAATACTTCCTCTGTCTCAACCGGAGATTTGCAAATGGGGGAATTACGTCAGCAGCTCACCGCAAATCTAGTTCAAACGGAGGTTCAGCGGCTAGGGCTATCTCAGAGAATGCAAGAGCTAAGCGCAGCTCGAGAAGTATTTCAGCAGCGTTCCGATGTCTTTCCAATCTTAGAGAAGGAAGGTCGAGAGTTAGATCGCCAATTATTAGCTGCAAATACTGCCTATGAAACGCTCTTAACTAGACTCCAGGAAACACAAGTAGCAGAAAATCAGAATATCGGGAATGCCCGTATCATTGAGGCAGCAATGAGGCCTATGGACCCAGTTGGTTCAAATAGTAAGCTGCTTGTCGTGGCAGGTGGATTTGTTGGCATCTTAGTAGGGATATCGCTCGCCTTCCTATTGGACTTAATGGATAGTTCAGTCAAGACAGTGAAGGAGGCGAAGGAAATCTTTGGTTATCCATTACTCGGGCTTATTCCTATCTCAACTCTTAGGGAGCGATCTCCTATTGGAACGTTCAAATCTGAACCAGACGTGCCAATAGTTAGAGTACAAGATGCACCAAGATCTGCTGTCGGTAAAGCATACCAAATGTTGCAGGCAAACCTAAAATGTGTCAGCCCAGATAAACAGTTGAAATCAGTCGTTATAAGCAGCTCGGTGCCTCGTGAGGGGAAATCGGAGGTATCTGCCAATCTTGCCGCATCTATGGCTCAAGTTGGGCGGAAGATTTTGTTAGTTGACGCCGACTTACAAAATTCAATGCAGCATCATATATGGAATTTAACAAATGTGGTGGGGTTGAGCCATGTCATTGTAGGGCAAGCCAAGCTGGATGAGGCTATTCATACGATTAACCCCTATCTTTCAGTGCTTCCAGCGGGAGTTGTGCCGCCAAATTCAGTAGCACTGCTCGACTCTGAACGGATGGCATCATTAGTAAAAGACTTTTCAGAGGATTACGACTTTGTTATTTTCGATACACCACCCCTAACAGGAAATGCTGATGTATCAATCTTAGGGGCACTGGTGGACGGGATTTTACTGATTGTCTGTCCAAAAGTGGTTGATGTAACTAGGGCAAAAGCAGCCAAAGAATATCTAGCTCGCTCAAATCAGAATGTCTTGGGCCTTATAGCGAATGTGACTCAATCTAGAGATGAGCCAGACAGCTATTTCTATTACACGTCGGAAGATGACAGCGATAAAGATAGTGGAATGAGTTTGTCAGGCGAGTTGCCATCTGCGATGCTTTCAAAGACTCGGTGATCAGCAGTGGTTTAAATGCTGACTAATGAGGGAAAGCCTGAGACAGAAAACAGT
>JBCCAQ010000067.1:0-18925 GCA_039814735.1 Cyanobacteria bacterium P01_A01_bin.15 | reverse complement strand
CCCTTTTGTACGGCGCTCTATGCCTACGGGTTTAACTACCTTCAGTGTCAGGGGGCCTATGATGCCGGTCCTGGTCAGCCCCTGGTGAGCTTTTACCACCTGCTCAAGGTTAGCGACAATGCTGACCGGCCAGAGGAAGTTCGCATCAAGGTCTATGTCCCTCGGGCTGAGCCCAAGGTGCCCTCGGTCTAGTGGATCTGGAAAGCGGCCGACTGGCAAGAGCGCGAAAGCTACGACATGTACGGCATCATCTATGAAGGGCATCCCAATCTCAAGCGGCTGCTAATGCCGGAAGATTGGACCGGCTGGCCCATGCGTAAGGACTATATTTCCCCGGACTTCTACGAGCTGCAGGACGCCTATTAGCGGGGCAGACAGTCCCCTTGGCTTGGGCTGCTATTCTAATCAGTAGAAAATTGCCCTGAGTAGTAGCCCCATGTCCTATGCTGATGTAGTCTCGGCGGATCTACGGCCCACAAAAAGCATCATCATCTGCTCAACGGGTAGGTCAGGAAGCACGTTGCTGAGCCGGACCCTTAGCAGTCTTGGGTGTTTGGGCAAACCGATAGAGTTTTTTCGCTCCGATATGCTGGCCAAAAACGGCGTTACCGCATTGGCTAGCGAGCTGTATCCCTACCTGGCTCGGGTATATTCCCAGGGTCAGACGACTAACCGAGTCTTTAGCGCCAAACTGCATTGGGACCACCTAGGAGAGCTGCTTGCGATCGCACGCACCGATCCGACCCTGCGATCGCACCCAGACAGCGAAATTTTGTCGTATCTGTTTCCCAACCCTAAGTTTGTTTTTATCCGGCGTCAAAACCTAGTCAGCCAGGCAATTTCCATGGAAATTAGCAAGCAGACCGGGGTCTATCTTATTCTCAAGGATAGAAAGCAGAAAAAAGGTGCCGTGCCATCCGCCGATGACCCGGCCAGCGGCCAATCTCTCTCCTTTAAACCATTAAATATCTACCGTTATAAACAGGGGGTGGCGGGGCGCAATCGCAGCTGGCAATCATTTTTTCAACAGAACCACCTGCCTTTTTTTGAGGTTGTCTATGAGGACCTGGTCAAAGACTTTGATCGGACTATCCGTCAGACCGTCGCGTTCTGCGGTGTGGACCTGCCCCAGGCGGACATGGAGATTACCCGAGCGACTAAAAAACAGGGCAACCAGGTGAATGAACGCTGGCTCAGGTATTACCAGCTTATTCCTGAGGGGCTGCTCGCGGCTTATTCTGAGGCTAGAAGCTATGCCAGAAGCTATGTAAGACGAGCGACCAGCCTACTCGGCCCATCGCCTTAGCAGGTTCGATACGCTTTTGGAGAGCAGGTCAAACTCAACGGTTTTGCCATGCTGTGCAAACAGGGAATGCCGCACCGTGTCGATATCAAACAGCAGCTCTCGCCGGGCCGGGTCGCGCACCTGACTCTGTACCCAGCCCACCGCCACCAGCCGCTGACCCTGGGTGACCGGGTTGACCCGATGGAGCGTAGAGGAGGGATAGACGATGGCAGTACCCGGAGTCAGCTTATAGGTCTGTTCGTTGTCGGCTCCCTCAATTACGAGTTCGCCCCCCGCATAGTCAGCGGGCTGATTTAGAAACAGGGTAAAAGACACATCGGCCCGCCCGCCGTCCATGATGGCATTATCGGCATGGGTACCGTAGGACATACCCGGACCGTAGCGGCTAAATCGCAGGGTGTGCAGCTGTTTAGGACGCACCGCTGTCTGAAACAGGGGATGGCGCAGCAGGGCCTTTTTAACCAGGGTCTCCAGGGGTTTACCATCGCGGCTCTGGAGCTGCTGATTGTTTTTTACCTGTTTGGCATACCAGCCAGCGGTGGCCTTGCCGTCGATCAGGCTGGCCTCGCCCATTTTCTTTTGGAGCTGGTCCAGCTCATCGGCAGCAAGGACATCGGGGATTTGAAACAGCATGGCCCTACTTCCAGCCGACGCGATCAGCTAGTTTGACCACTTCGGGATTGTTGCGCCCGTAGGCAGACACGTTGACCTCATCTACTTTGAAATCCCCCAGCTCCGATACAACCGGGTCCATGGCAACACCGTCCACCACCGGGTATTCGTTGTTGCTATTGGCAAAAACCTGCTGGGCGTCGGGACTGACTAAAAATTCTAGGAATGCGATCGCACTTTCCCCATGGTCAGTGCCAGCCACCATCCCGGCACCGCTAATATTAACGTGGGTACCCCGGTCTTCCTGGTTGGGGAAAAAGATGGCCGTATTTTCGATCACGGTCTGATTGTCCGGATCGTCCGACTTGGCTAGACGCGCCCAGTAGTAGTGGTTGGCAATTGCCACGTCACACTGCCCCGCCGCCACGGCTTTGATCTGATTGACATCCCCACCGTCGGGATCGCGGGCAAAATTATTTACCAGCCCCTCGGCCCAGGTCTCGGTGGCCTCAAGCCCGATGGTTTCAACCAGCGACCCCAGCAGCGACTGGTTGTAGATATTACCAGAGCTGCGGACACACACCCGCCCCGCCCATTGCGGCTCGGCTAGGGCCTCATAGGTGGACAGCTCTGCTGGGTCCACCGTATCCACGTTGTAGATCAGCACCCGCGCCCGCTTGGTTAGCCCAAACCACAGCCCATCGGGATGACGCAGGCTGGCCGGCACGTTTTCCTCTAGCACCGGGGACGACACCGGTTGAAAAATACCGGCCTGCTCCGCTCGCCACAGCCGCCCCGCATCCACCGTAATAAAGACATCCGCTGGACTGGTCTCCCCTTCAGACTTAATCCGCTCAATCAGCTCGTCTGATTTGCCTTCGAGCACATTGACTTCGATCCCCGTTTGCTCAGTAAAGCGCTCAAACAGGGCGTCGTCCACGTCGTAGTGCCGCGCCGAATAGACATTAACCACGGTGGGAGCGGAGGCTTCCTGCGATTGATTGACACAGCCTGCGATCGCAAATAACAGCAAACCAACGGATACACGTGCAGCTCTGTAAAACATGGGTGTTGACTAATGCAAAAGGTTCCCAATCACCATAGTAGGGGAACTGCCCCCTTCTAGTAGGAAACCCCGGTTTTTTCCTTAACAAAAGCCCTAAAGTTTCAAATACCCCACTGACCGCAGCACCAAATCGTATGAACCCTATGGCCAGAGAGGATTAGCACCTAGACAACGGCTCTCATTCTCCCAAACAAACTTTTGGGTATTATTCGCAATAAGGCGAAACTATTGCAAGCTTACAAAGATTTCGCTATTATTCTCATTAAGCAGCTGTTAATGCCAGACTACGGAGAAAAAGGTTCATGGTCGCCTACACGCCCGCCGCAATGAAAGCTGAGCTCCACGATCGCGGGTGGCGGATGACGCCCCAGCGGGAGACGATTCTAAACACGTTTCAAAACGTGGCCAAGGGCGAGCACCTCAGCGCCGAAGAACTCTGTGAGCTGCTCAAGGACCAGGGCGAGCCCATTAGCCTTTCTACTATTTATCGCAACCTCAAGCTCATGTCCCGCATGGGGATCCTGAGGGAGCTAGAGCTAGCCGAAGGCCAAAAGCGCTACGAAATCAATCAGCCCTCGCCCCATCATCACCACCACCTCATCTGCGTGCGGTGCAACAAAACGATCGAATTTAAAAACGACTCAGTGCTCAAGGCCGGGGCCAAAATGGCCGATAAGTCGGGCTATCATCTCCTCGACTGTCAGCTGCTGATCCATGCGGTCTGTCCTACCTGTCAGCGCTCAATTATGCCTGTTTAGGCTTGTTGGTTTAAGCTACTCCCCAACCTCGTCTTCATAAGCGCCGCCTACGCTAATGGGTGTGCCCACAACCCTGTGGGTTTTATAAATATGTTGTATTGATCCTGACACAGGCCTTCGGTAATTGCCTAGGGTCTTAACAGATCATCTATTATTCGGTTTTCTGCACTATTTCCTTCGTTTTGGGACATTTTTACCCCAATAGCGACTGATAGACTCAGTCCCCTGGGCTAGAGATACCCTCAGGGGGCCGCCGCTGTTTTGAGCCCAGCTTGACTACAGCGTGATCCCCGCCTGCTCCAGCGCCGCCGCCGCTTGAAAAATAGTCGCCTCATCGTAGGGGCGTGCAATCAGCTGCACCCCCACCGGTAGCTCCCCAGGGCGCTGCACCGGCACCGATAGCACCGGCAGCCCAATAAACGACAGCGGCTGGGTATAAAATCCCAAGTGGGGACGCACCAGCACCGGCTCCCCATCTAGCTCCATAGTGGTCTGGTCAATCAGCGGGGCCACACAGGGCGTAGTCGGTGCCACGATTAGATCCACGGTGTCAAACAGCTGTCGTACCTGGTCGCGGTACCAGCGGCGAAAGCGTTGCGCCTGCAGGTACCAGCTGCTGGGGATCAGAGCCCCCGCCAAAAAGCGATCGCGAGTAGCCGGATCAAAGTCCTGTAGCCGGGTTTTCAACCGAGATAAATGCAGCTGGCTGCCTTCACTAGCCGTAATAATATAGGCCGCAGCTCGGGCACGGGCCGCTTCCGGCAGGGTAACCGTGCGAGTCACATTGAGGGCCTGGGTGACCTGAGCCAACGTCTGGGCCACCGCAGGCGTCATCCCTCGGGCAAAATGATCGCCAGCAACGGCAATACGTAACCCTGTGATCTCCCCCGACAGGTCAGGCACCACCGGCGGACGATCGGTACAGATGGGATCGCGGGGATCGCTCCCCTGCAGGGCATCAAATGCCAGGGCAATATCCGAAACAGATCGCGCCAGGGGGCCAATGTGATCCAAGCTGCTAGAAAACAAATAGGCACCCGCCCGTGAGAGGCGACCGTAGGTCGGCTTAAACCCATAAACGCCGCAGAGTGAGGCCGGTACGCGGATAGAGCCATTGGTATCAGACCCCAGGGTCAGCGGCACCAAACCCGCTGCAACCGCCGCTGCCGATCCCCCGGACGATCCCCCCGAAATTCGCTTCGGATCGTAGGGATTGGGCGTCACCCCATAGTGATGATTGACAGTCACAAATCCGTAGGCATACTCATCCATATTGAGCGCCCCCACCAAAATAGCCCCGGCGGCCTTGAGTCGAGCCACAGCCGTTGCATCAGCGGCAGCAGGCGGATTGTCTTGATTAATCTTGGAGCCTGCTACCGTTACCGTACCGGCAATATCAAAGAGATTTTTAACCGCAAAGGGGACTCCAGCCAGGGGGCCTAGGGAGTCTCCAGCCGCGCGACGACGATCCACCGCCGCCGCTGCTGCCAGCGCCCCGTCGTTGAGCACATGGGTAAAACAGTTAAGCTGGCTATCCTGCTGGGCGATACGATCCAAAGCCGCTTGCACCATAGCTGAAGCGGTTGTCTCCCCCTGGCGAATGTGCCTAGCCATATCCGTCGCTAGCATCACGGCTCGAACCTCGGTGCCGCTTCTAGACTATCGGGCAGTGGGAACTCCAACACCGGCTGGGCAATCGCCTGAATCTGCTCAAAATTTTCAACAACGGCCGCCAACTGCTCGGGCGGAACAGCCAGCCCCAAAAGCCGCGCCGTCTCTTTTACATAGGCCGCAGCTGGCCGGGCCGCTAAGTTGTTTTTTGACATCGCTAACGTGTGGTAGAACCCGAGATTACTGAGAGCATCGCAGTGAGCGCATTTAGAGACACTTTTATAAAAGAGCCTATCAGCTGCCTTACCAAGCAAACGCTTTGAGCGGTTGTGTCATAACCCCTGGGTATCCAGTGTGGTCATCTCATCTAGCAGGGCCTTCATAAATTTTTTGGGATCCTTTAGATTCATGTCCGAAAGGGCCACCATCTCATCTACGCTGTATTGGTCGTCACTATCGATCACATCCGAAATCCAACTAGAGACTTTTTCAGGGTGCTGTAAAAGCTCTTGGGCGAATTCTAGCGGGCTTTTACCTGAGTTTTTTGCATCTACCTTAGCCGCCAAACATAGCCCTAGCATCTTGCCCAAGGTGGTTTCAGGAGTTGTACACAAGAGAAACGCCATTGTCTGAGCCAAAAGCTGTTCTTTCTCCATCAAAAAATCTCCTAGGGTGAGTATTGGTAGCGTCTGTCACACTGGGTAAGACACAAATGTCCCATCCAAGCATCGAGTTATACCTTCGGTATGGTGCGCAAACGGCCCCATACGTCAGGACATTTGCGATATGACTGGTTTTAAGCCGTTTATGCTGGCTGCGCGTAAACTATAGCATGATGGCTGAAGCTGGATTTTACTAGACACTACCATGACAGGTAAACTCACTACCCACGTTCTAGATACGGCCCTAGGCTGCCCTGCGGCCGGGCTTACCATCGAGCTTTGGCAGGCCAATCGCCTACTCAAAACCGTCATTACCAATGCCGACGGACGCACAGATGTACCGCTACTCGTAGACGATGAGCTCACCACTGGCGTGTACGAGCTTCGGTTTGCCGTGGGCGACTACTTTAGAGCACAGTCCGATGCTCTGCCAGAGCCCCTGTTTCTAAACAGTATCCCAATTCAGTTTGGTATTGCTGATGCAAAGGTTCACTACCATGTGCCGCTGCTCTGCTCGCCCTGGGCCTACAGTACCTATCGTGGCAGCTAACCCCATGGGATACCGTATTACTCAGATTAACCAAATGTCCCAGGCAGAGTTTGTTGCCGCCTTTGGTAGCGTATTTGAAGACACCCCCAGTATTGCAGAACAATCCTGGTACCAAAGACCATTTTTAGATGTGGCCGATCTGCACCAGGCCATGGTGACCCTGGTCGGACAGATGCCAGAAGAATCTCAGCTAGATCTGATTCAAGCTCATCCCGACCTTGGCAGCCGCGTTCACATGGCTCCGGCCTCTGTACAAGAACAGACCAGCATCGGTCTCAATCGCCTTAGCCCAACAGAATATGAACAGTTTAAAACTCTCAATACTACCTATCAAACTAAGTTTGGCTTTCCCTTTATTACGGCTGTCAGAAACCAAACAAAAGAGACAATCCTGGGGGAGTTTACCCAACGGTTGCAAAACACCCTGGCCAACGAACAAAAACGAGCACTGTTGGAAATTGGAAAAATTGCCCGCTTTCGTTTAGACGATTTGCTAGATTGAGTGCAGCTAGTCCACCTGCACCCGTCTGGTCATAACTCTGCATCACCCCATCCGATAAACGTGATGCAGAGTTATGACCCCTTGTAAAACTCTGCTGCTAGTGATTATGAGCCTTCTAAGGCTATAGCAAGATGAGCTGAAGTCGTTTGTATTTTAAGTCAGCTCTAGAATTTTGAAGGACATTTTCACTTAATTTTTGACATAAGCTAAGAGAATGAATTTTAGCTGACGCACTCTCGTAGGGATTATGTTTCTAAATCCTCCTGCTGTTGAGTGGAGCTAGACGGATACCAATCTGGTAGCAAATGGGGCTGACTGGCCATTTTTTTCTCGTCACTTAGGAGCATCTGTTTGCCCCAGAGTCCTGTCATTAGTTGTAAGATCAGCCGACGCAGGGGAGCCCAGGCGATCATCAGTTGCAGTAAGCCGCGTCGGGCAATCACTAGGGGCCACCAACGGTTAGAAAAGGTATGGTTAAGCAGGTTGGTAAACAGCAGGATAGCGCTATTCTCTAATCGACGACGGTGACCATAACGGTTCAAGATGGCCAAATCCCCCAGATCCTCTCCTTTTTGCTGGGCGGTTTGGAGAACCTGGGACAGCAGGGCCGCGTCGCGAATACCCATATTCAGCCCCTGTCCGCCCACAGGATGACAGCCATGGGCCGCGTCACCCAGTAAAGCCAGACGAGTTTGACAATAGCGATAGCTGTGCATCAGTCGGGCTGGAAACACTAGGGGCTGACTCAATAGCTGGAGAGGGCCATCATGATCGCCGTAGCGCTGCTGCATGGCTGCGATAAACTGCTTTGGGGGTAGAGATGCGATCGCATTAGCCTCTTGACAAGGAACAATCCAAACCACCTGACACCGATTGTGAGGCAGCGGTAGAATCGCAAACGGTCCGCTGCACCAAAACTTCTCATAGGCTACATTTTGATGATCACGGGCTGGAGACACAACCGTCGTAATACAGGCTTGTCCGTAGATCCAGCTCTTGGTTTTAATACCCGCCTGCTGACGTACCCAGGAGTTAGCTCCATCAGCGGCCACCACCAGCGGAGCCAGCAGACGCTGCTGTCCTTGGGTATTTTTTACCAAAACTTCTGCTAATTTAGCTCCGTAGTGTAACGCTTGTAGGTGGGTTTCGTAAGAGCAGGTAACGGTTGAGCTAGCTGCGAGCTGACGCTGCAGGGCCTGGTGCACAATCCGATGTTCGGCGCAGTAATAAACAGCAGGTTCGCCCACATCCGCTGGGGTAAACTCAACCCGATGGGGATAATTTTCATCCGACAACACTACTCGAGAAAAATGGCAAATGGCATGGGCAATCTGTTCCCAAATTCCAATCTCTTGAAAGATTTTTGCCGACAGCGGCGACAGCGCGTAGGCCCGATCGCGATCGCTAACCTGCTGCTCAGACTGGACTTCAACCACAGCAATGCTGAGCTTAGGGCGCAGGATTGTATAGGATCCAAAAATTAATGCTGGAGAGACGTTGCATGCAACGTCTGTATGCCCAATAGTGGAACCTAATAAATTTTGTTTCCTTAGTCTCCCGTAAACTACAGGCTAGCGTCATACCAGGGATGCCACCCCCAACGATGATTAAATCGTAGTTAGATGGGTTCATGAACGCACCAGGTCGTGACTGTTGCCATCGGCATTGGACGATGACTTGCTAGGGACGTCAGCCCGCACGGCGCGGAACATGCCAAAGCGGCATAAACCGATGCCAAAGGCCAGACGCATCAACAAAAAGGTGGGTACTTCTCGCAATGATTTAATCAGCCCGACAAACCCAAATCGAATTAGTCCCTTGGGGCGTACAATCCCCTGCCAGATAGAATCTAACCAGGCAGGGAGAGTCTCCTGGGTCCAGTCTGTGGTCACAACATTGGCTACTAGGCCCGTTGCTTCTAGCTGTTCTGAAAAGCCTTCGATGCTAGAAAAAGCGGGGTGGGCCCACTGGTCGAGCAGCTGCCGCATTATCAGGCGCTCCCACCAGTTAAGGAGTCTGTGGCGCTCATCACGCTGGTTCCAGTCGGCCACGACTAAGATGCCACCGGGCTTGAGCACCCGTACCATTTCTCGGGCATAGCGAGCTTTATCAGGCATATGGGGACCGGCCTCAATTGACCAGACCACATCAAAACTGGCATCAGGAAACGACAGATTGAGAGCATCATCCACCTTAAACTGGGCCGTCAGCGTCTCCGGTGTGAGTTCCTGGGCACGTCTAACCTGCTGGGGACTAATGGTGACACCGGTCACGTAAAATCCGTAGTTTCGAGCCAAGATACGACTGCTGCCGCCAATACCACAGCCGACATCCAATACGGTAGTCCCGGTCGATAGTGTCTCTAATCTGCCCCAACGAACCATTTCATGCACAAAGTCGTGCTTCGAGGCCAAGAAGTCTTTACGGCGAGGGGGCGAACCGTAGTGCCCCAAATGAATATGCTCTCCCCAATAAAATTCTAGAATGCCATCGTTGGTCCAATCGTCATAGGAATTGGCAACAGAATCGGAGGATTGATACTTTCGGGGGAAGAGAAGATAGAGTGTCAATCCGAGCAGGAGTAGGAATCCGGATAGGACAGCTGCCAAGAGAAAAAAGTTGAACATATTGATTTGCCTGAAATGCTAACGTAAACAGAAATTCGGGTAGGCAGATTAGAGCAAAATTTATCGATTCTTTCTTCTCATCCGATCGGCGATTTTATTCATAATGTGGTTAGAGCGAGACGGCTGGACCGGTGGGACCCTTGACTGAAAGAGGATAGAGTGAAGCTGATGGCGTATAGTCTGCTTCCTGGTTTCTTGTTTGACAAAGGGATGAGTCGCCGTGGGAATGTGTCCAGAGCGATGAAGATAGGGTTTAAGCATGGTGAGTCTGTATGAGTTAGAGAAATAACAGATAGACCGGTTAGGTCGGACTGGGGATAACGCTGCTGAGTAATGGCTGATTAAGACCACAGACAACAGCGTCGCGATCGCCTTTCAAATAACCTATCCAAGCGTTGTAACCCAGGGCTAGTAAGTTTGTCGCGATGAAATCTTGCTGCCAGGTTTGGAAGTCTGTATCAGACACTAATGTCTTCCCGCAGTGCTTTTGTGGCGGCTACCATGTTTTTTAGAGCCGGAACGACTTCTTCCCAACGGCGTGTTTTTAATCCACAGTCTGGGTTTACCCAAAGTTGTTTGAGTGGTAAATTTTGCATACCCACTTGCAGTTGCTGTACAAGTTGTTCTGTCGTGGGTATGACGGGGCTATGAATGTCATAAATACCATTGCCGATTTGGTGGGCATAGCCTGCTGCGGTCACTTCCTGTAGGGTACGGTTGTTGCTGCGGCTGTTTTCAATGGAAATCACATCGGCATCCAGCCGTTCAATATCTTTGATAATGTCGCCAAACTCGCAATAACACATATGGGTGTGAATTTGGATCTGGGGTTGGGCGATCGCTGTTGCCAGACGAAAAGCATCTACCGCCCAGGACAGGTATTCACTCCAGCGCTGCACCTTCAAGGGTAACCCTTCCCGCAAGGCCGGTTCGTCCACCTGAATAATCTGGGCCCCAGCGGCTCCAAGATCAGCGATTTCCTGCCGCAGGGCCAGTGCAATCTGAAACGCCTGATCGCGACGGGAAATGTCAGCACGAGGGAACGACCAGTTGAGAATGGTAATCGGCGCGGTCAGCATTCCTTTCACCGGTTTTTGGGTCAGGGACTGGGCTACTCCAAACTCTCGCACCGTCATCGGTTGGGGGCGCGATACATCCCCATAGATAATGGGCGGACGCACGCAACGACTGCCGTAGCTCTGCACCCACCCGTTCTTTGTAAAGGCAAATCCATCTAGCTGTTGGCCAAAGTATTCCACCATGTCGGTGCGCTCAAATTCTCCATGCACCAGCACATCCAGTCCGATCTCTTCCTGGACTTTGATGCAGTCGGCAATGTGCGCGTCGATGGCCGCTTGATAGTCGGCTGGGGATAGCTCGCCTTTTTTGTAGCGCACTCGCAGCTGTCGCACCTCTGGGGTTTGGGGAAAAGAACCAATGGTGGTGGTGGGCAGCGGCGGCAATTGCACCTGCTGATCTAGCCGAAGAGAATGGGAGAGCGATCGCTGAAAATCCTGTACCGTCAGTTTCTTGAGTGCGTTCTGCACAACAGGGTTAGGCGGATTGAACTGTTCAAATGCCCGCCATTGTTGCTGCATCTGAGCTTGCTGGGGCGTCGTATCTTTGCCATTGAGGGTACGCGCCAGGAAAGTTACTTCCCCGAGCTTTTGTTCGGCAAAACTGAGCACTCCGCGCAAGGGGGCCGGTAACTGCGTTTCCAATGCCGCATCGTGGGGCACAAATTGCAAAGAAGCCGAGGGCTGGACCCGCAGATCGGGGGCAATGCTTTGTAGCTCTTTGAGCGTTGCTAGCCCATGATCGGGCCGGATTTTCCAGATATTACGACCATCCACAAGGCCAGCCCCGAGAGTCTTATCCTCTGGAAAGCCATGGTTTTTTACTAGCTCCAGATTGTTGCCTCGCGTAAAGTCCAGACTGATGCCTGCTACGGGTAACTGTGTCACCCATCCGTAGACGTCTCCTAGATCATCAAAATACGTGGCTAAGTGGATAGGCAATCCCACCGCTGCCAACTGTTGGTAGGTCTGGGTAACCGCTGCTTGCAGACTACTGGCGCTGCTCGTGACTAAAATCGGATCGTGGATTTGTACTTCGGTAATACCCAGTGCTTTGAGCTGCGTTAACAACTCTCTATACAATGGCAGCAGCTGAGCCAAATCTTTGATCAGATCGACACTGGAGTCTCGCCGACTCAGGCTCAGCAGTGTGACCGGGCTAAGTACTACAGGCGTTGCTCGGTCGGCTAAAACTGCTTGAGATTGCTGTACCGTCTCTAAAAAATCCCTAAAGTCTGCCTGGGGTGCGATCGCAACCTCAATTTCTGGTACCAGGTAGTGATAGTTGGTATCAAACCATTTGGTCATTTCTAGGGCGGGAATGCCATCCTTGCCCCGTGCCATCGCAAAGTACCGATCAAGACTGTTCAAGCCTTGAAACCGGTCAGGAATCAAACCTAAACGAATGGCCCAATCAAGACCCTGATCATAGAGAGTTTGGTCGCCGACGGCGATGCGATCAATCCCGGCATCGAGCTGGGTTTTCCAACCGTGAGCTTCAATCTCTTGCACGGTTGCTAGCAAGGTATCTGTCTCTAATCCACCGTGCCAAAATGCTTCCAGCGCCTTCTTTATCTCACGGTGTTTACCCATGCGGGCATAGCCCAGGGTCATGGTTTCGGTGGTCATGGTTATGATGTCCAATATGTTGTTTAAAGCTGTTCAAAAGCTATGCTGCAGTGCGTTCTCACGCTCTTAAACGCAACACAATTATTAAAGGCTGACAGAAAACTGGCCAACCTTTATCCTGCTGTATCTTCTAGATTCTTCTCTCTATGCACAGTCGAAAGACACAAGAATCCTATCGGCACATAACAATCTGTGGCCAGCCGATAGACAGTCTCTCGATACATTAAATTTAGCTACACCCTGTGTCAGACACAAGGTTGTTGGAGCCTTACAGGGGTGCTCCTATAGCAATATAGTCGCGATCTCGCCAATACTAAAACCATCATCCGTACCTCGCAGATGTTGTAAAACATGAGTTGTGTCATCGGCGGGCATTCTGACTGAGAGGCATAATGCCTCCTTCACAGCTGCGGGACAGCGGCAGATTCTCACTACTCTTTCCCCGTTTCCTCTAAGGGCTGTTTCCCCCTAGAACCGATATATCCAGTAAGTTAGCACAATTTGGTTAAGGACAACATGGAATATTAATTCAATTTAAGGCGACAAAATTCTAGGGCTGGACGTGGATAAAATTTATAGACAGTATTGTTTATTCCCAGCCTAATTTGGCACGGCTTTCGGTGATCATGGTGCCAAGGGTGCGCTTAAAGGCTAAGACTCCCATCACCGGTACCGGAAAATCCAGACGTAACGGGTGTACCCGCTCGCTACCGCTAACTTCTAGATTGATGCCTGCTGTATCTAAGCTGATGATACGGACTTGTTCGACCCAGTCTGCTCCTTCTTGGGCTTTAACGCAGGCGAGCATGTCTTCTAGGTGGTCCTGGTTTAGATGGTTTGCGATCGCAATCCGTCGTTTCTCGGTCAGGGGAACACCATCGGAATTGTTTGGGGAACTGGCCATGGTCAATCTCCTCAACCTTGTTTTAGTAAGACTTTTTAAGAACTTTAGTGGCCAGCCAAACACTGACCAAGCACACCAAAATACCGATAACAAAGACGCCTGTATAGCCCACCGAACTAGCCATAAAGCCACTCAGGGCCGGGATGCCCACATGGTGGCCCACCATATAGGCCGAGGATTGTAGGGTGTAGTCGCTGCCTGCGGTGGCGCGGCGACTTTTATCCATCATTACGGTAAACAAGGCTGTGCTAGTCAGGCTGCGAGCAAAGATTTCAAAACTGCTGACAACATAGAGAACAACAATGTGGGTAATACCAATAGCCGGCAATATCAATAGAGCAATGGCACCCGCCTGCAGCAGTCCAAACAAGACTAACGCCCGACGACGACCCAGGGGCTGGATGAGCCCGCCAGCCAGAAACGAGCCCACAATGGCTGCCCCCGAACCCACAATCCCTTTCATCCAGCCAATGTTGGTCATGGACAGACCAACATCTACCAATAGTGGAGAAAACATGGTGCTGGCCATACTGCCGCCAGTCACATACACCACAATAAATACCAACCAGATCGAGGCTCCGGGGCGACGCACAAAGCTGATCAAGGTGCCCAAATATCTCTTTAGAGATTCAGGTGATATAACAAATGCTGAATAAGATCGAGAATCGGTTGTGTTTTGTTTCGCTGTGGGGCGAGAGATGGAAGGACTCTCTTGATGGCCTAACAATGGCAATAATGCTAGTAATACACCTCCGGCTAATATCCATAAACTGGTTGCCCAGCCTACCCGATTTAAGACCAACAGCATGACACCGCCGCCTAAAATGCCACCGATGGAGCGACCTGCGCTTTGAATGCCATTACCCCAGCCGCGTTCATGGGGAGCCAACAATCCTACCGCCAAGGCATCGGTAGCAATATCTTGGGTAGCTGCCAAGGTGGCAATGACTAACACACTACCAAATAGGAATATGGGGTACTCTGCCGCATTGATGGAGGCACATAGGAGTAGGGTGAACACCAGCAAACCTTGGGTGATTACAATCCACGATTTATAGTGTCCCCATCGTTTAGAACCATAGAGATCCACTAGGGGAGCCCAGAGAAACTTGAGCATCCAGGGTAGAGTTAACAGGCTGAGCAGGCCAATTACCTCTAGGGACGCCCCCTTCTGACGCATAAAAATGGGGAGGGCTCGAAAGAAAAATGCAGAGGGTAAAAACTGAGAGGTGTATAGGCTGCTCAGTAATATAAATTTGGTGTAGGGCTTTATACGAGAAGAGTTTGCAGAGGGTAAATTTTGCACCATAGATGTTGTCTTAGGGATAGAGGTGGTATGAAATCCAAAAATTAGGGCTGGAGAGACGTTGCATGCCACGTCTGTACGCCAAATAGTGGAGCCGAATAAATTTGGTTTCCTTCATAGGATTAAGTCCTGTGTCTGCCATAGGTAATGAGAGATTGCCTAGAACCGATAGCTAAAAGAACCCACCACCGAAAATGGATCGCCTGGTTCAATTCCTCGGGTGCGGGTGCGGGGTGCGCCAGTGATGTAGTCTACATCAAACAGGTTTTTGAAATTGAGGGCAAATCGCCAGTCATCTCGCTCATAGGAGATGGCTGCATTGGTCAAAAAATAGCTGTCTAATTCAAAGCTGTTGTCTAAATCTCCCTGTCGTCCACCCACCCAGTTAAAACCAAGGCCAAAGCCCAGACCGGATAGATCACCCGACTGAATCTTGTAGGTAGTCCATAAACTGGCGCTATGCTCAGGAACACCCGGTAGGAGATTTCCTGGTTCAACTCGATTATCTTCTGTTACCTCCGCATCAATGTAGGCATAGGATCCAATAATATTCCAGCCAGGTGAAATCTCGCCGATTATATCTAGCTCGATGCCCTGGCTTTGTTGCTCACCCGTGGCAACCGAAAAGCGAGGATTGTTGGGGTCTGCTGTAGCTACATTTTGTTTGGTTAGGTTAAAGTAAGCGAGTGTTGCCAGCAAACGTCGGCCCAATAATTCTGTTTTAACACCTACTTCAAAGCCGTCTCCTTCCTCAGGTTCTAGAGGATCACCTGCAGCAGTAATAACAGAATTGGGTAGAAAAGAACGGGCATAGTTAGCATAGAGTGAGACATTCTCTAGGGGCTGATAGACGATGCCGATGAGGGGGGTAAAGGCATCTTCATTCTGAGTTGATTTGGTCTCATCGATCAGGTCGGTTGTCGTCTGCTCGGTGGTTTCGTAGCTCAGCCCTGCCACCAAACTCAGGTTGTCGGTAAGTTCGATTTGATCTTGGACATAAATCCGGAGACTGTCTGTATCAATGGTATCCCCAGATAATATCTCATCGCTCCGTTCGGGTCTGGCCACAGCACCATAGACCGGGTCAAAAATGTTGATCGGTATCCGTAATGAAAAGTCCGTAAACGACTCTGATTTTAGCTCGTAACGGGCTAAATCTAGACCTAACAACACCCTATGATCGATGGGGCCGGTGGAAAATTCACCCACCGCATTGGTTTGTAGGGCATAGGTTGTGTTGGTAACTTTTTGCTCACCAAAGACTCGATTGAGGGTGCCGGTGGTTTCATCTAGCCCACCAATAAATGGAAAACTGAGGGCGGCGCTGATATCGTCGGCATCGCGGATATAGCGAAAGGCATTGCGCAGCTGCCAGTTGTCACTAAACCGATGCTCCAGGGTGTAACCTGCACTAAAATAGTCGCTAGAAATCTTGTCATCGAGTTCGCCGAGGACACGGTCTTGAGGAATATCGGCCAACCCATCGTCAAAAGCGACCAAGCCAGTATCTAAAGGCCGTTGTTCATCGAGATACTCTAGCTGTAGGTTAAGGTCGGTGCGATCGCTAATTTTCCAGGTAAGGGCAGGTGAGATAAAAAATCGTTCAATATCTTGGTCAAAGTCTCGGAACCCGTCCTCATGCGTGTAGACCGCATTCAGACGATACAGGAGATCGCCGTTTTCGCTTAGCGGCCCTGATACATCGATACGCGGTCTCAGCAGCCCATTGCTGCCAATCTGAAATTCTGCCTCTGCGAAGGGCGTAGCCAGCGGTTTTTTAGTGACCACATTCACAGCGCCACCGGGATCGATCTGGCCAAACTGAGCGGACGCCGGTCCTCTTAGTACCTCAATGCGTTCAATATTGGCAATTTCTGGAAAATTCTGTCCAGCAGCATCCCCATTTCCATTGGGGCTGAAGAGGCGAAATCCATCCCGAAAGACGGGTACTCCTTCAAATCCCCGCAGACTTACCTGAAAGCCCCGACCCTCAGTTGAACCGACGGAGACACCGCCAATATTGCGCAATGCTTCATCTAGGTCTAGCACCTGCTGATCGTCGAGCACCTGTCGCGGAATTACCTGGACAGACTGGGGAGTTTCTAAAATCGGGGTAACAATACCCGTACTTGTATCAGGAACATAGTAAATGTTGTTATCACCTGTGACTAAAATTCGTAGAGACTCTGGCTGACTATCCTGGGCCAGTTGGTCAGTACCGGTCTCGTTTACTAGACTAGGCTCGGCTCTAGCGGGTAGGTGCCAAGCCAGTAGACTGATCACGAATGGCGACAATATCCATAGCCTCATGTCCCTGGTCATGCTGATCTCCTCACATTGCGATCACTGCTGGGCAATAATTTCTAATGGAGAAAATAATAACTAGTCAGATTTCTAGTTTTCTTTGCTAGCCGGACTTTTTTTCTGTGTTAGCCGGACTTTTAGCGCCGCTCTAGCTGATAGGCTTTGGGGCTAATGGCAAAGGCCCGCCGAAAAGCTACGCTAAAGGCTTCAGGATTGCGATAGCCCACAGCTTGGGCAACACCGGCAATGGTGCTGTTGGAACTGAGCAAAAGTTGTTGTGCCTGCTGCATGCGATAGTTGCGCAAATAACCAAAGACAGTGGTGCCAAACACCTGACGAAATCCCTGCTTGAGTTTGCGATCATTGAGTCCCACCTGCCGAGATAATTCTAACAATGTTGGTGGTTGTGCAACCTGCGCTAGCAAAATATCTCTAGCATAGATAATTCGATCTCTCTCATCTGAGTGTAAATCAGAGTGAGAGTTTAACACGCTAGTATCAGACAATAATTGCTCAAAATATAGGCTAATCAGTTCAATCGCTTTGCTCTCTACATACAGGTGCTTAGTAAACCCCTGATACGGACAGTTTAGTAACTGTTGTATGGTTGCATGCATGACCGGTGTCATGGCAGAGCTTTGGTGATAGGCTGTGTCAATACCTGCGATCGCATTGCGTAGCTGCTTGGGTAGCTGCTCAAACTCTTCCCCGGCAGTCAGATTAATCACATCGGGCTGAACATGGATATGGACTAACAAAACAGGCTGGTTGGCCTCATATCGGATGTTGCCTTTGGTGTTGTTGACAACGCCCAGATTTGCTTGCTTAGCCTTAAACTGAACCATCGAATCAACAGTAGACCCCTCGATCTGCATCTGTCCAGCCATGCAAAAACTCATACCAATCGAGGTTTTAGCCACCGGATGGTTGCGTTCAATTACGATTTGGTCTCGAAAGTTTAAGTTATTGATAATCAGATCTAGCCCAGGACGCAGATGCCACCGCTGAATTGACCCCTTGCCAAATTTGTCTGGCAGGGTAAATATGTCAGGTCGCTGCCCCAAACAGTCAGCATTTGAGGGCTGGTCTAACTCCTCAAATAAGTCTCGAATTTTTGGGAAGACATGACGCAACACCATAGGACAGACACAATCAATCAAGTCAATCTTATTGCAAATCATTCTCAAAAATGGTTTTGATCCGAAAATCTAAAGGATCGATCTTCAGTCATCAAATTCGTGGAGCTTCAGGCCGGGCAGTAAAAAACCGCCGATGCCCACCAGCCCCATTGCCAACGCACAGGCCGTGTACAAAACTGCCATGCCCGTACCGGGACCGCTGCCAAAGCCGAGGAGCCGGTGCGTTAGCCATCCTCCAGGCATCATCGCTGGTTCTAGCAGTCGGTCTGCCAGAGGACCGGCCAGCAGTGCCCCTAGGGCGCTGACGCTCCGAATTGTTAGTGAGTTGGCTGCAAACACTCGCCCCTGCATGGCGGCAGGCACCGACTCCATCCATCCAGAGGGCATTCTCAGAACTGCCTAGCAATGGAAAGTTCAAGGAAGAACAAAACTGGGCCGGAATCCAGACCTGGAGCGATCGCCCCAGACCAAATACTGTCTTGCTGAGACCGGCTCCGATAAACCCCACCAGCAGACTCCGCACCCGCTGTTTTGGGCCACCCAAGCACTTAGAACAATCGCGCCGGTAACGCCGCCAATGCCCGCCGCTGCTCCAGTACTGGCAAGAACCTGGGCACTGCCGTTGGTGTGGGCCAAAATCATCGGGTCGTAGATGGCTCCGCCCAGGTCGTGGAAAAACCCTTAAAGGGTGACAGCGTAGCTATAAAGCATGTTCCATAAGGGACAGAGCGAGAAAACCACGTTGAAAATAGAGTCGTGTTTTGGGTTTGATGGCCATAAACTTAAATGCCGAAACAGCCCAAATAAACAAGGCATATATAAAACCGTTGCCAAAAAAACCCAAGCAAAAAAAAAATTGATAGGGTGCCGTTT
>JBCCAQ010000380.1:0-3144 GCA_039814735.1 Cyanobacteria bacterium P01_A01_bin.15 | reverse complement strand
TTTATAGACCGAGTCCCGTAATCCAACGATGGTGGGCTTAAGTCAACATCCCGACAATGTACTTAAATCACGATTTAACGCCCTAACACAGGATATTTAGCACACTATGGCTACTCAAACCTCATCGCTTCGCTCGCGCGGAATGGAGATGCTGATGGCTTATAAGCAACAGCCATCGATCAAGTTGCGCAATGATTTAGTTCGCTTAAATGCAGGTTTGGTTCGAAAAATAGCGCATCGTGTCAGTCATCAGTGCGCTGAACCCTATGAGGATCTAGAGCAGATTGGATATCTGGGTTTGATTCGAGCTATTGAGCGGTTTGATCCTAGTCAGGGGTGCGCGTTTAGTTCCTTTGCTGTCCCGTATATCCGAGGGGAGATGCTTCACTTTCTTCGAGATCGGGGGACTACTGTTAAAATTCCCCGTCGTTGGCAAGATTTGCAAAAGGCCAGCCAAAAACTCCAGGCTGATTTACTGCGTCGCTATGGTCGCCAGCCTTCTGACTATGAAATGGCTGAAGCTCTGGGTATTAAGGTTAAAGAGTGGCGTCAGGTAAAAATGGCGAACAAAAATCGGATGCCGCTGAGTCTAGATGCCACCGTTTGTCACCAAACAGATTCAACCATTACGCTGGGGGATACCCTGCCTGATATGCACTACCAGTTCCTACAGGCATTAGAAGAGGATCGCCAGCAGCTACAGCGAGCGCTCAGTCAGCTAGAGGATAAAACACGCTCGGCTATTGAATTTGTCTTTTTTAAGGGCCTTTCCCGTAAGGAGGTGGCTGAACGAATTGGCGTTAGTCCCATGACGGTGACTCGGCGTATTCAGCGAGGCGTTGATCAGATGATTGCCTATCTGCATCCCCAAACATTACAAACAGATCCCTAAATGCCCATGGACTATTGATCAGGGGGGGGTGGAGGCCCCTATGGCTATGGGAATAAGAAGTTTGAAAAAAAGTTTAGAGGCGTAGGCAACTATCTGCGCCTCTTTTGTTTTGCAACGCTGATATGTGGTTGTTTCCCATCCAGCTGGACGAGCGATATCCTCGCAAGGGTTGAATGGTAACACCAAGGCTTATTGCAAACGTCCTCAGGCATCAAGACGTTTGCAATAAGCCTAGAAGGACTGGTAGCCAGTGTAATAAAATCCAAAAGCCAGCTGTGGTTGAGGAACACGTGTGACATCTAAATCGGCTGATTGGACAATCACAGATGAGTCAGAAATTCGGCGACTACAGACCCAGCTGGCGAAATGCTGGCAGCCGATTGACTGCTTTGATCGCGCTCCCAGACAGATTCTAGTGGTGCCCTCTCTGAGCTTGGATCAAGAAGAGTTAGGGAAAATAGAAGGCGTTCATCACTATGAAGAGCGGCTGCTGTTTGCGCTACTGCATTTGCGTAATCCTAATACATCTTTGATTTATGTAACGTCTCAGCCCCTGCATCCTAGTATTGTGGACTACTACTTGGAGCTACTACCCGGTATTCCCAGTTCCCATGCCCAGAATCGCCTACGTTTGTTTGCTGCCTATGACGGTTCCGAACGACCTTTGACCGAAAAGATTCTGAATCGTCCGCGTTTGATTGAGCATATTCGGCAGTGCCTGTCTCCGCAGGAGGCCTATATGGTGTGTTTTAATTCGACGCCTTTGGAACAGCAGCTGGCAATAACCTTAGATATTCCGTTGATGGCCGTGCCAGCCGCGCTATTGAATCTAGGCACTAAAGCTGGCAGCCGCGAGATTTTTGCGACCTGTCATGTTCCCCATCCAGATGGCAGTGACCTCAAGACATCTGTCAAGGAGCTGGCTGTTGCTACTGCAGAACTGTGGGAGCGGCAGCCAGGGTTAAAACGTATCGTCATTAAGCTCAACGAGGGTTTCTCAGGGGAAGGGAATGCCCTATTGATGCTAGATGAGCTGGCCGCTGTAGCGCCTGGTCAGGCCACCCATGGGGAACGGGCCGATGCTATCTTAGATGCCCTGGCACACCTGCGGTTTCAGTCTGTACATGAAACCTGGGCTCACTTTAGCCACAGAATTGGGGAACTAGGTGCGATCGCAGAAGCCTTTATTGAAGGTGATATCAAACGCTCACCCAGTGTACAGGGACATATCACACCGTTTGGGGAGGTGGAGATCCTATCGACCCATGACCAGATTTTGGGTGGACCCGACGGGCAGATCTTTTTGGGCTGTCGGTTTCCAGCAGACAGTGCCTATCGTCTGGAGCTACAGGAAATGGGCCGTAGGGTGGGAGAAGTCCTAGCCCAGCGTGGCGCGTTAGAGCGCTACAGTGTGGATTTTATTGCCGTTCGCTCACAACAGCACTGGGAGTTAAACGCCATTGAAATCAACCTGCGCAAAGGCGGCACCACCCATCCCTTTATGGCGCTGCAGCTGCTCACCAACGGCAGCTACAGCAACGAGGACGGTCAGTTTTATACGCAGCAGGGGCAGCCAAAATACTATCGAGCCTCCGACAACCTACAAAAGGATCACTACAGAGGACTGCTACCCAATGATTTAATGGACATCATTATGGTTGAGCAGCTGCACTTTAACTCCATTGCAGGTACAGGGGCCGCATTTCATCTCATGGGCTGTCTTTCCGAACATGGCAAACTGGGACTTACCTGTATTGGTAACACGCCCGAAGAGGCAGAGGAGATTTACCGACGGGTTGTGGCCGCATTGGATCGCGAGACAAGCTGATAGAAAGAGATCCTATCGGTTTTTCATCATGCGGGCAATATCGCGTTTTTCTTGTTTTTGTTTGAGAGATTCACGCTTGTCGTGGAGCTTTTTACCACGCCCAATGGCGATATTGACCTTTACTCGACCCTTTTTCAAGTAAAGCTTTAGGGGGACCAGGGTCAATCCTTTTTCTTCTACTTTGCCAATGAGCTTGCGGATTTCGGCTTTGTGTAAGAGCAGTCGGCGCGGGCGACGCGGCTCATGGTTATAGACCTGATTGGTCATATTGTGGGGCGAAATATGGACATTGAGCAGCCACACTTCGCCATTTTTGACCTGGGCATAGCCGTCGCGCAGGTTTACTTTGCCGGCTCGAATCGACTTTACCTCAGTGCCTTTGAGGGCAACACCCGCTTCATAGCTGTCTAAAATTTCGTAGGTA
>JBCCAQ010000045.1:0-24125 GCA_039814735.1 Cyanobacteria bacterium P01_A01_bin.15 | reverse complement strand
TCAGGAGAACCACTCCCAGAGCACGACTTTGAGGACGTGCGGCACCTGCTGTTTGGCAGTCTCACAGCCGTGCAGCGCACCATTTTGGATCTGCACACCAAACAGTATGCCGAACCCAACGACTGGAGCCGCCCTCTGGCCACCGGTCGCCCCAATGAGGTGATGGCGATTTTGACCCGGCGGGTGCGGGTGGATTAGTAAATCTTGGAGATAGACCAGAACAAAGCGTTCCGCCCCCAAACCCGAATGCTTGCGGTCTTTGCCAATGGGTTCCCCTTACCAAGGGGAACCGCAAGGGAGGGGTTCTCGACCAATAGCGCTAACGACCGAAGCCCCCTCCGTCGGTTCCCTTTACGAAGGCTACTGTGTATACACATCTCGGACTGAGGCTCATAATCCTGCATTACCCCCCTCAATCCCCCCTAAAGACCTTTGGGCATGCGCTAAAGCGTAAGGCAAGGGGGAAGGCTAGTTTTCCCCTTGCCAAGGGTTTCCCTACTCCGCCACGGACTGCGATGATCGCAACCCATACTGGTTCACCAAAGCCCCCAGTAGGTATCCGGCTGTACACAGCATCAGCCCGTAGACATTCACCCCTAAATCCACGGCATATCTACCGGCACCGATCATCACCCAGTCCGGGAAAATTTGGGTGCTAAGGGCACTTTCCATCACGCGCAAAATGCCAAACAGTAAACCGGGCCAAAACGCCAGGTGAAAGCTCAGCCGACCGGCGCTAGGGATAAAGGACAGCAGAAAAATCGGGGCCAGCCCCATGACCATGGTGCCGCTGATGGTGGTGGCCAAAATGATGGCGGGACCAATCTGATCGCCCATGTAAATGCTGAGCAGCGGCACATTGCCGAGGATTGCGATCGCAGCAATCCACCAGCGCCCCGTCAGCGCCTGTTGCTCGGTGGGGTTGTCCCGGCGGTTAGACCAGTCGCGCGCCCCCAGCTTAGCCACGCTTGAAAAGGTGGAGTCCAGGGTAGACCCGGCACTGGTAAGCATGATGGCATTAAACACCAGCAGCATGGGCAACCCAAACAGGGCGGGCACCTGCAGCACGGGCGATCCCTCCACGCCAAAGGCGCGGGCATACAGCCCCACAAAGCTAAAGAGAAAGATAAAGCCGCCGCTGATCACCCCGGCTAGGACAAACCCTTTAAACATCACCCTGGGGGAGGTTATAAAGGCGCGGTCGGTCATCACAGGGTCATGGAAGGGATAGCTAAAAATTTGTACAAAGGCCAGCCCGCAAAAGGTTAGCCCCGCTAGCCGGGTGTCTGGATCTACGGTGGGCAGTCCCTGGGTGGCTAGCCCCGGCCCCAGCACCACTAGAATGACCACCAGCAAAACAGCCCCCAGCAGCATTTGTGCCCCATCGGTCAAAAGACTGCTGCGCAAGCCCCCCAGCAGACTGTAATACACCGTAAACACGGTCACCAACAGCGCCGCAAACCAATAGCCACCGCTGCCTTCTGGGCCAAAATATAGCGAAAAGACTTTGGTATTGGACCACACTTCATTCAGTAAGCGAATGGCAATGGCCAACAAAAACAGTCGAGAGCAAACCTTGCCATACTTGCTCACCAAAAATTCTGAAATTGAGCGGTGGCCGCCCCGCGTGCGGATCAGATACAGGGCAATCGCCGCTGTCACAAAGCTCAGGTAGTAAATGGCATAGCCGATGCCGCCGGTAATACCAAAGGCGTTGCTCAGGCTGGCCGCGTTATCAATGGACTTGGCAAAAATCCAGGATATGGCTGCACTAGAAACCAATAGCCACAGACCAGGAGCCTGCCCCTGTCGAGACTGTCCTTGAAAAAATTCAGAGGCCGACACTTTTCCCGGCGTCGTGGTTTGAACAATGCGGTAGATAAACAGGCCATACCCGGCCAGCAAAGCCCAGGTGAGGGTTACGGTGAACATATTTTAGATTATTTCTTGTTGTTGTTGGTTTATTACAGATCAGATGTGCCTAACAGATGGCAATCTTCAGCAAAAATGTTCGGTAGTCGGATAAAAATAAGCAGCAGTTGATTTAATCACACATCCCCTGAGTTAGAGATGAGTTTTTAATAAGAAATGTGCAATTTTCGAAGCGTGACCAGGACCCTATCCACAGCTGTACATTGGCTTACCCAAGGGGCTCCACCTGTTTCAAAATAGTCAGCTCCCGATATCCCGTGAGCGGGTCAGTCTCTCGCTTAAATACGGTGTTTGGCACGATGCCCAAAACAATCTCTGCGGTTGTGTAAATTAGCGAGGTATCCATCAGATGCCCACCGGTCACCCGGCCCTCACTATCGGATACGGCCATGTGCAAATGTGCGCCATGCCGCGACAGGGTGCCCGACAGGGAAAGGATCTCTAGCGTGCGCTCTAGAACAGTGCCGTTAGGATGGTTGGAAAATCGCAGCACCGCCCGACGCAGACTGCCAACACAGCTTAGAATGTAGGCTGCCTCAATCTTGCGATCGCAACAGTACCGCACCAGAGACTGTTTAAGATCCTCTCCAGGATTAAGGCGAAGGGCAACTACGTTCATTTAAAAGATTAAACTGACTGATTTTAGCTAACCATGGCCGCCGCTAGGCGATTACAGGTTTCCACCAGCGTTTCCATCTCAACCGTCACCAAACGCCCCCGATCGATCACCTTTTTGCCATTAATAAAACTGTAGTCCACCCTGGGCGGCTGACAAAAAATCAGGGCAGCCACCTCATCGTGATGGCTGCCAACAAAGGCGGGAGTATCCAAATTAAAAGCAATAAAGTCCGCTGACATACCGGGGGCGAGATAGCCAATGTCATCTCGTCCGAGCACCCTGGCCCCACCCCGCGTTGCTAGCTCAAGGGTTTCACGGGCGGTCATAGCAGCAGCAGACTGCTCTCGCACACGGGCCAACAAAAACGCCGTCCGGGATTCTTGTAACAGGTGGGTCGCATCATTGGAGGCGGCCCCATCTACGCCAATGCCCACGGCCACCCCCGCTGTTAGCATTTTACGAATGGGGGCAATACCGCTCGCAAGACGCATGTTGCTACAGGGGCAGTGGGCCACCCCCGTGCAGGTGTGGGCAAATTTTTGGATGGCGTCGTCGTTGAGCTGCACACAGTGGGCATGCCACACGTCTTCCCCGAGCCAGCCCAAGGATTCGGCATAGTCGCCCGGTCGCAGACCAAATTTTTCCAGGCTGTAGGCCACGTCGCTTTTGTTTTCGGCCAGGTGGGTGTGTAGCCGCACGCCAGGGTAGGTGCGGGCCAGGGCCGCCGACTCGCGCATCAGGTCCGGTGAGACTGAAAAGGGGGAGCAGGGGGCTAGCACCAGCCGCAGCATCGAGTGGCGACGGTTGTCGTGGTAGGTCTCTATCAGCCGCTGTGAGTCTTTAAGAATATCGGCTTCTGGCTCGACCAGGCTGTCGGGGGGCAGCCCCCCCTGGCTTTCGCCAACGCTCATGCTACCTCGGCTGGCGTGAAACCGCAGACCAATCTCCTGTATGCCTCGAATTTCGTCGTCCAGGGTACAGTTGTTGGGAAAAACGTAGAGATGATCGCTAGAGGTGGTGCAGCCGGAGAGCATCAGCTCGGCGGCGGCCATTTGGGCGCTGGCGTAGATTGCCTCGCTGGTGAGGTTGGCCCAGATCGGGTACAGGGTCTGCAGCCAGGTAAAGAGATCGCAATCTTGGGCGGCGGGCACCGCTCGGGTCAGGGTTTGGTAAAAGTGATGGTGGGTGTTGACCAGCCCCGGCAGCACCAGATATCGACCCTGAAAATCCAACACCTCATCGGCGGTGGCGGGTAATGTGTCGGTCGGTCCCACCTGCTGAATAATATTGTCTTGGATATATAAGCCCCCATCGCGGATCTCCTGTCGCTGGTCATCCATGGTGACTAGCGTACGACTATGTTTGATCAGTAGGGTGCTCATCTCATCGGACCTTGCAAAATCGTCTCGGAGATGGCGTTCATAATATTAGTGCCGTCTTCAGCGGCTAGCTCGGTGTACCACTGTTGGGTTTTTTCGGGGACTTTGCCGTGGATCATGTTGGCGCGTTTGCGAGCCTTTAACACCAGCTGGGTCACCCGGTCTAGGCGGCTGGCCTGGTAGCGTTTGAGGGCATCTGCCACGCTAATGGTGGTGGTGGATAAATAGTTGGCGAGGGTCCAGGCGTCTTCCATGGCCTGGCATCCGCCCTGGCCCAAGTCAGGGGCGGTGCTGTGGGCCGCATCGCCAATCAGCGCGACCCGATCTTTTACCAATGTCTTTAGCGGTTCAATATCATGGATTTCTACCCGGTTTGTCTGGCTGGGGTCGAGCTGCTGGATGAGATTTTGGACGGGGGCGGCCCACCCTTGAAAATGGCCGAGTAGCTCCTGGCGGTAGCTGTCAGGATTGTTTTCGGTCCCCTTGGGGAGCGGAACATCTAAAAAGAAGTAAAAGCGATTGTCACCAACGGGCATGACCGAGGCTCGCTGACCGTTGGCGACATAAATGTCCCAGCTGTTGGGGGGGGCCAATTCTTCGCTGACGGGGACCAGCCCATTCCAGTTGACATAGCCAGCATAGCGTCGTTCTGTGGGCTGACCCAGGACATGGCAACGAATGATGGAATGGGTACCATCCGCGCCGACAACCACATCGCCGGTGGCGCGATGGCCGTCTTCAAAAATGGCGGTGGCGCTATCGGGGGTTTGCTCAATGGCGACGCAGCGCTTATCTAGCTGTACCTGATCCGCTCCAAAGGCCTCTAGCAACATATTTTGCAGATCGGTGCGGGAGACCGGATAGGGGGCCTGACCGACCCGGTCGATCAGGGGCGACAGGCTAAACCCGGTGAGCAGATCGCCGGTTTGGCCCCCGTAGTAAGCCATGTGCTCCATGGGGCCACCGATGGCTGCGATCGCATCCCCTAACCCCAACCGGTTCAGCACCTTTACCCCATTCGACCAAAGGGAAATACCCGCCCCAGCCGGTCGTAGGGCTTTTACCCGATCGTAGACGTCCACCTCGTACCCAGCCTGCCTCATCGCCAGGGCCGTGGTGAGGCCCCCCATGCCAGCACCCACAACAATGATCTTTAGCTTTTCCATAGAACAGTTAGAGCCGCTACAGCCAGATGACTTCTCTGGAACTAAGTTACACGATCCCCATCGGATCTACCCAGATCCCCCAAGGGACTCACCGTTAAACCAAGCCCCCCTTTCCCTTTTCCCCTTTCCCCCTTTCCCTTTCTACCCTCCTTCAGCTAACAACATTTACCCAACCCCCCTAAAAAGAAAACTGCGTCTGTAAATTGAAGACATAGATATCCGGGTTATCACCAAAGTTATTGGCATTGCCAATCCAATAAACAGAGGGAACAATGGCAATATTGTTGGTAAGCGGATAGCGATAGGAAACCTCAATCTCTTCTTGTACAGCCCCATCGCCCCCGCCTGAGACCAAAAAGTTACGACCATCGGTCACATCAAAGGGTCTGAGATATGAGATGGTAGCCAAAGCTCCTGGCTTAAACAAGTTAGGAAACGCCAAGCCAAACTGGAGAGATTGGGCATTGACATCGCCATCGGCAAGCCCCGCCGTCAGCGGAGACACATGGGTGCTGCCATAGCTGTAGCGGCCAAACAGACCGAGCCAATCCGCAGGCTGCCAGTCAAAGTTAAACAAAAAGGTATCGGCTGTGGCATCATCCACCGGTCCGCCAAAGCCGTCATCGGCAAAGCCATAGAGAGGTTCTCCATTGGTACCGCCGACAAACCCACTGGCATTGGCTTCTAGCTCGCTACGCGTATAAAGAAACCTAAGATTTAAATTGTCGGTTGGATAAACCTCAAGTTGGGCAGTCAGCGTATTGGTTCCACCAAACAATCCTCGCGAGGCATCACTCGATGAATTTGACGGATTGGATAAAAACTCCGTTGCTTCTGCTAAATAACCAACACTTAGCTCAACGCTATCAAAGATATCCCACTCAACAACAACACCAGCCCCCCGGTCCACCGCATTTACCTGGGTGCCACCGCTGGAGTTAAAGCTGTTGGCCCCCGTTACCAAAAAGGTATACCTGTTGTTGTCAAAGTGTCTATACCAGTTGACCTTAGGGCCTGCTGTTACAAACACCTTATTGCCGATGGGAAAGGAGTAAAACGCTTCTCGGAGGATAACATTATCTTCTGAAAGCCCCCCCTGCTGCGCGGTAAACGGGGTGCCAAAGGTATTAAACAAACCCGCCGATGCAAAATCGTTAGCCGGGGAGACGCCATCGCCCACCGCTAGCTGTACTATCAGCCTGTCTTCTCCCGTAAATGAGGTCAGCAGGTTGAGCCAGGTCAGGTAGCTAAAGGTGATTTCAGGATCGTCCGTAATTGTTCGTACCAGGGGATCTCCGTTGGCATCCCGAGCCGCAGCAAACACATTAATCCCTTCTGCTTGCACATCACCGCCAGCGGTGACACCGGTCAGGTGGCTAAAGACCCTACCCTGAAGTTTGGTGGTGGTGGAAAACTGATTGGCCTCTAACTCAGCAACATCCGCTTCTAGGGCGTCCACACGACCGCGAATCGATGCTAGCTCAGCCGCAAATTCTTCCTGTAGCCGTTGGACCGTTTCTAGCTCGGTGTCGTCTAAGCTGTCTGTTAACAACAGTATGGTATCTAGACAGGATTCTAGCCCGGCTGCAAACTCATAGCGAGACACCGCCTGGTCACCGCGAAAGGTGCGGTCGGGGTAGCCCTCAATACAGCCATACTCCTCCACTAGCTGGGCCAGTGCAACATAGGCCCAGTCTGTTGTTAGGACATCATCCAGCTCACTAACGCTGGTTACCTGGGCCAGCTCAATAGCGGGGGGGCCATCCATCACCGTTGGGGCGGGGGCGGCTGTGGCATGGGTGGAATGGGCAGGTGCGATCGCATCCCCATCAGCTCCGATCTCAGCGGCGACCACCCCAGCATCCAGCGTCGGATTTACCCCAAGCGACTCATCCCCTAACGGCCCATCCGTTGGCTCACTGGCGAGAACATTCCCACCCAAGACGCCCACCCAAGCCACCGCCAACAACACCCTATAAAAGAACAAAGAACCGACTGTAGCCCCCGCACCCTGCTTTACTGTTAGCATCTTGCCAATTCCCCACACCATGGAATTTTATTGTGGGCCTACGCTACCAGCAAAAAATAGATGCTTACTGTATACAATGAAACATTCCTTGCTGAGGGCCATGGAGGCGGACGGTGTTAGGGGCCGGCTGATTGATCTACTCCGGCAGGTTTTCTGGCCGTAGGGTCACTGTCTGTACCCCATTATCTCGCTGCACCTCGATCGTCAGCTGCTGACCTACTTTGCCTGCAGCCACAAGCCGCTGCACCTCAGCCGCATCGGCCACATCGGTGCCATCAATCGCCGTGATCACATCCCCCGCCTGCAGACCGCCCTTGGCTGCTGGTGAGTTGGGCATCACCCGCGCAATCAGAATGCCAGACTCGTTGCTCACCGTAAGCCCACTGTTGGGGTTGTTGTTAATCTCCTCCTTTACGGTCGGATTTAGGGTCACCATCTGAATCCCCACAAAGGGATGTTCCACCGTCCCCGTCTCAGCTAGCTCAGTGGCAATGCGCTCCACCATATTGATGGGAATTGAAAATCCTAATCCCTGGGCACCGCTAATAATGGCCGTATTTACACCAATCACCTCGCCCTGCTGGTTGAGTAAAGGCCCCCCCGAATTACCCGGATTAATGGCCGTATCGGTTTGGATAAACTCCACCCGTTTGTCGGGGACACCCACCTGATTGCTCGAACGTCCCACGGCACTAACAATACCAACGGTGACGGTATTATCTAGACCCAGCGGGTTGCCAATGGCAATGGACCATTCCCCCGGCTGTAGCTGGTCCGAGTTGCCCAGGGTGACGGTGGGTAGATTACGCTCGTCTACCTTGATGACCGCAATGTCGGTGACCGGGTCGCTACCCAACACCCGACCATCTAAAATGCGACCATCCTTGAGGGTAACCGTGACGGTGTCCGCCCCATCAACAACGTGGGCGTTGGTAATAATGCGACCATCGTCGCTAACAATAAAGCCCGAACCCAGCCCCCGCTCGGTACGCTCTTGCCCCCCCTGGGGAACGCGCCCCCCAAAAAACTGTCGATCGCTAAACACATCGGGAATCTGCTGACTCACGGTCCGCGACGCATCGATCCGCACCACAGCAGGACCCACTTCATTCACCACGTCGGTAATAAAGTTGGGGTTGGTCGCCGCTGCCGGAGCGACCTGGGCCACGGCCACCTGGTTCCGCAGGGGTGAATCCGGTGACCAAGCCAGGAAGCTGCCAGTCGTAGCCAGACCTGCTCCCATGAGGAGGCTGCTAAACACTGACAAACGTCGAGAACGAGAATTAGACGATTTAGGGTGAAGTGGATAAGACATAGCCCGATTGGTTTTGACTCAGCTTGATTTTGTGTTATTCACAGCTTAAACAGGGGATGTGACATTTCTGTGACATCCCGTTGCCAATCGCGTGATGCCTGTCTACTGCGCCCCCGCTCCAAACCGCTGCCACTGCTCCGGCGGCGGCAGTAAAAACTCATAGGAGCCCGCCGCATTCCCCGGCTTTGCCGTCAGCACAATATCAAACGAGAGAGAAATTCTGAGTCCTTCGGTATGGTTTACGGTCACCCCGTGCTGCTGTTTTGCCGGAAACACAATCAGCCGTCCCTCAGTGGGTGGGTATAGGGTCTGATCCTGATTAAAAGAGTTCCAGCTGGTAATAATATTTGTATTTTCACTGCCGAGACCAGGACTGACTTCATTTGGTCTGACACTATCAAAAAAGACCAGGCTGCCAGCCTCATCACTGCCGGAGTTGGGTACCGACACATAGTAAACAGCGCTAACGTGGGCCGTATTGTGGCAGTGGGAGCCCACCTCCTGCTGGTGTCGAGAGATGACCGGCCACGCCCGCTGGATATAGAGCTCTAACTGATCCAAATCCAGCCCCAGCTGGGTCAAGTAGCACTTTACATGGATTTCCACTTGACCCACAATCCAGCCAAAGCGAGGGTCGCGGTGGATCTGTTCCGCCCCGTGTAGGTCACCCGTCCAGGCCATTTCTGGAAACGCACGACGTTCATAGCCGTCTTGTTCAAGCTGGAGGGCCGCGTCGATTAACTGCTTTTTTTGGCTCACGGCCCCTGGCAGGTCTTCATAATAAACAGCCAGGGGAAACCAGGTATCAACGGGCATAGGGTTTTTGGCGATTGGAGAGGACAGTTTTAGTATCTGGGTCCGTTTGCTGAAGGTGCAACAGATGCCAGCAGGGCAGAAAGTAGTCCGCTAACACCGCGTCCATCTGCCAAAAGTTACTATAACCATCACCGGAGCAAAAACAGCCAATAAAGATCATTAGCAGGTCGTGGTACAGCGGTGGCTCTAGAGAGTTGTGCACTAGGTCAGCGGTTAACTCTCGACAGGCCTCTACGCATAGATAATTAATCGTATTCTGTAGGTAGATCAGATTTGTCACAGCCTGACTAAATATACCAGCACTCGATTTTAGGGAGGGTAAATAGTGTTGCCGATAATCGTCTAAAAAGATCTCATGGAGACGACTCAATCTTTGCTTTAAATGAGCTTTTAGCTCAAGGGAGGGAGACTTTATTCCCTTTTCTTTCCAGCTAGAGAGAATCTCCTGTTCCAGGGGTGATGTGTTTAGGGCAGAAATGTTGATTTCCATGAGGGAATTGATCACCCTAACAAACAGAAAATCAAGATCAATAAGACTCAGATCTAGTTTGACCGGCTCTGTTTTAAATATAGAAGAGCTGGGCAGTTCATTGACCGATTGAGGATTACACCAGACAAACTTAAACTCCGCCACATCCGCCATCATCTCACCCATCAGATGGGTAAAAACCAGCCCCAATCGCTGTCGCACTTCCCCATGGAAGAAGGCATGGGCTTTATTTTCGTCCAGGGTGACTTCTTCGGCAGCCAGATGAAACAACTCTCGACAGGTGACTGGACCCTCCTCGGTATAGGCGGTCTCACCTGCTTGTAGGGGAGCATCACAGCGGGCCAAAATGGCATAGTCCGCTTGAAACTGGGTCATCATTAGCTGCCAATAGTGACCCCAAATGTCATGGATAAGAAAGGTCTCGGCTTTGTCGGTGGGCAAAATTCCCACAGAACTGGAAAGGGCCTGCATGACAGTGTTGGCCGATGTGTCTAGCCGTTGGGCAATAGAGTTGACCCAGGCTGTATCGATGTATTTAGGCTGACAGGGGCCAAAGGTGGGAAAGCGACCAAACTGTTTAAAGCTGAAGGTTTGCATCGACTCAAACAGCTGGTTTAGCCGCTGGCGCTCGGCTACTGGTACCTCTGTAACGAGTGTGGCTTGGTTAGCCGATAGACAAAAGTAGATCTGTAGCGGTGTATAAACAATATCGACCACCTGGGCCGGTAGGGTAATGCCAAACAGATGTTTGAACAAAAAAGCTGCCTGGATACGGCTGAGCTGAGCTCCCCCCGTTGGAGAGACATCATCTAGACCGACGCTGCTTAATACAGCCTGGATGGTGGCAGCTTGACTGGCAATGCGCCGATCAACCTGCTGTAGCGTAGCTGTCAGTCTGGTGTGCTCCTGACTAGAGAGTTGGAAGTGATGGCACAGGGCTGAGATTGCGCCCTCCGATTCCAACCCCGCTGGAATCCCATCGGGAATCTGTTTACTCAGTGTCGGCGATGGCAGCGTACCCCGCCATTGGTGTCCTGCCAGCTGGCGATAGCGGCTGACAGACAGCGCGGCCTGTACAAATGCCCGGCGCACGGGCATGGGAATAGTCTCCACCGGTTTTGGCTGGTCTATAATTGCATGCCGCCGCCACTTGCCCAGTTCAGCCTGCAGTACCTTTAGTCGGAGCTGCTGCCGTTGGTAAAAGGCTTCATTTTTCTTGGGACTGTCTCCTCGCCGTTGCAGACAGCGAGTAATATCGAGGGTCTCTGCTAATAATGTCTGATGGGTCTCGCCTGGCGGTTTAAGAGGCATGGAACCTGAAAAATTGAGATGACTGACAATTGTCTATTGATCGTCTATTGATTGATGCGAACCAACCGAATTTCCGTCCGCTGGTTGCTGGGGTCATTGGCGGATACCCCTGGCAACGGTTCGCTAAATCCTTTACCCTCCGCCAAAATATTATGATTCACCGCTTGGCTTTTCAAGTAGTTCACCACTGCCTGGGCTCGCCGCTGGCTGAGTTGCTGGTTGGCGGCGGCAGATCCCGTTTGAGAGGTATGACCAATCACCCGAATAGCCACGGTTTCTGTGTTGAACTCATTAATCTCAGTGGCCAGCTGGCCCAGGGTCTGTTGCCCCTGGGCCTCAATCTGGGCGGACCCGGACCCAAATTTGACCTCACCCCGCACCTCCAAGTCACCAATGGGCTGAGAGGCTTGAATGGTTTCTGGGGCGACCTGGGTGGGCTCCCGTTCCGCTTCTCCTGCCAAAAACTTGGCCAGCTCAGGGTCATCCGCCTGCACTAGCTGGATCAGCGACTGGGTATTGGCGACGGCTGCGGCCATAAACTGATTGCTATAGAGTTCGCTTGCCATGGGTACCCCAGCGAGCTGCCCCGATAGTACCAGGATGGCGGCTGTGGCATCGATTCGCTTGGCTAGGAGTCCCTCTTGCATCCACTTTTCGGCTTCAACCGATGTAAAGAAATCAATGCCGTCCAAGATCAAATCAGCGTCGGAGGCAGACAGATTTCCATCGGTTTGAATCAGGGTTTTTAAGGCCGTGTCATCCCGAGCCGATTGATCCATACGGCGGTAGTAGGCTGATAGAAAATCTGTCAGCTGCTCCCCCTGGTTCTCGATTAGCCGATCGGAGGCGACAATTACATCCAAAATGGCGTTGGGGGCATCTTGGCTAGAGAGTACGACGGTGTGACCCTGGTTGCGAGCTTGAGTTACAAACGGTTCCCACAGGACGGCGACGGCAATATTTTGGGCGGGCTCCTGCAGGTCTGCCCAGGCTTCTGATGCTTCGGCCACCTTGAGCTGGTTAAAGTCCGATAGATTAAATCCATCAAAGCGGATATCTAGCACCTGGGCCAAAAACTCACTGGGGGTATCGGCGGCGTAGACCAGGCTGAGGGGCTGACCGGCTTCTAGCAGCTGAGCGAGATCGTTTAGCGATCGCAGCTGTGGATACTTAGGGGTATTAAGGACCACGGCATCCGCCCCCACCGTCCGGTCAATCAAACCGACAATCTGCCCCTCTGGCTGATGTTTGAGATACTGATCCAGGGTGGTAACAATTAGGTCGGCATTGCCGCTCTCAAGGCTGGCCGCCCGTGCAGCTTGGTCAAACTCATTTTCGTAGCGGAGTGACAGGTCTACTTGTTCTAGCTCTTGGTTAAATTCAGCTGCACGAAAGGTGCTGTAGCCGCTGAAGGTATCTCCTAAAATCACAAGCTCCTCTGAACCACCGGACAGCAGTCCTGGCCGTGGCAGTCTGTCCTTTAGGTGCCAAACGCCAGCTGCAATTGCAACAACACCCAGAATATAGACAATTGGTGGGGGACCGCTCTTCCGACTTGACACAAAGATACCTCAGCTGTTTATAACCCTCCATACAATTACTGTCCTACTGAGTCAGAACAGTAATTGTACGGATGGGCCTATGATTTTTTCATGGCCCTATGGTAAGGAAACCCAATGTTAGGGCCGCCATAACCATGGTTATGACGCTGTTGGATACGCTAGATCAATCGGGCTAATGGACAAGGATTGTACAGGCTCTAACGCTGGAGAGACCTTGTATGCAAGGTCTCTCCAGCGTTAGAGCCAGATTTTGTCTTCTAAGCCTCTTCTGTCGGCGGCAGCTCATTTAGCTGCTGCAGCCGCTGGGCAATTTTGTACTGTTGGGCAATGGAGTCCAACACATCAGCTGAATCTGCCGATAGCTCCGCATAGGCCTGTTTTTCTAGATAGCGCGTATGTACGGAATCCTTGACTTTTTCAAACTGGGCGCGGGCCGAGGCCATATCCTGTTCGTTGTGGGTTTGGGCGATGGCGGCTAGGGCGTCGTTGATTTCAGTCAAATTTTTGAGGGTTTGCAAATCGCTTTTATAGCTTTCTAAGCGATCGCGTTCCCGGCGTAATTTGGCTTGGGACTCGTTGACAAACGCTTCCGCCTGTTCGACCTGGGCTTCTAGTTTGGGTAAAAGCTGGCTGATTTGGACTGTCTGGATAACAGCGGCTTCTGCATCGGCAGACCGACCTTCTTTTTTGGCGTTTATCACTGAGGACTCAGCCCGGCCCAGGTCTCTCACCTTGCGGATGTAGAGCTGTCTGGCCTGTTGATAGGCGGCATACTGTCGGTTGGTGGCGGCGGCTAGCTGTTGAACAGATTGCTGCATTGTTTTGAAGGAGGCTTCGGCGGTTGCAATCTCATCCATGCCCGCGTCCGCGTCCGATTCTGGACTCTCTTCAGCATCTGGGTTCATCCCCCATAGCCAGTTCCAAGCCGTCACGGTGGCCTCACCGCCCCTGTCGCCCATTAGCCAGTAGACTGCCTTTTTCATAATCGTCCTGTTTAGACAAGCACTGTTTCTAAATCTACAGTGGTAATCGCCCCAATCCTGTCTAAGCGATACCACCCCTCGGTATTTTTTTAGCTTAGCGTTAACGCCAGGGGAGTGAGATCGCACCGCCCAGATTATTTCAGATCTTTTTCAGGTAACGCTTACCCACTCTTTAGAAAGGCTTCAACGGCTACTCAGGTAGCGCTCCGATAGTAGTCATCAAGCCACTCGGAGAAACAAACCCATGAAAAATCTGCTGTCCACCGGTTTATCAGCCATCCTGCTTGCCGCCGCAGTTGTACCCGTTGCCCAGACTATCAGCGTTGCCGATGCCCAAGCCGCTCCAAGTACTACCCAGGCCGCTGCTAAAACCCTGTTAGCCTCTGGCCAGTTTGTTACCGTCGATCAGTCCCATGCCACCACCGGCAGCGCCCGCATTGTCGAAAAAGACGGTCAGCGCCTTTTAGAATTTGACGCCGCCTTTGACACCGCCCGTGGGCCTGCGGTTCAGGTTTTACTCTACAAAGGTGATTCTGTTCCCGTCAGCCTGGCCGAGGGTGACTATACCTATGTCGCCGATCTAAAAACCTTTGAAGGTTCCCAGGGATACGTTTTGCCCGCTGGGCTAAACCTGGATGACTATGGTTCCGTCGCTATCTGGTGTGCAGAATTCAACGTCACCTTTGGCTACGCTGATATTTAGACGATTGGCATAGCCGAACGGGGACCTATCTCGGTAAAAGACTACTCAAACTCGGGTAAGTCCAGCTGTTTTTGCTTTTGGACCTCGACCACTGGGGCCTGGGCAGGCATGAGTTCCTTCTGACGCTCTTCGAGCTTCAGCGGTAGCTGGACCTTCTTCGGTTTTTGAACCTGTTTCACCTTCGGTAGGCTACGCTCTAAATCATTGAGCGGTCTAGGAATCACCATGACTGCGTTAAGTTCGCCGATGCGTTCTGCCTCGTGCATACCCGCTTCGACGGCAATGGCCACATTTGACAGCGAGCCTCGAATCAAGATCGTACAGAGCCCTTCACCGATGGTTTCATGGGAGATTAGCTCCACTTCTGCCGATTTGGTCATGGCGTCCGCCGCGCCTACCATAGCGGGAAAGCCCTTGGTTTCTAGCAGACCAATTGCGCCGCTGCTCATGTGGGTTTCCCCGGCTCCCTGGAGTTCGCTCAGTCGGGGCAAAATTGGCAATACCTGCTCCAGGTTGGCCATGGGTCTAGGAATCAGGGATGACGAGACAAACTGACCAAACTGTTTGGCGGTTTCTACACCGGCATGGACGGCCATCCGCACATCGGCTACCCCACCCCGAACAATGGCGCTACATTGCCCCCCGCCGGTTTTCTCATAGCCGACCAGATAGACATTGGAGGACTTCATCATGGCATCGGCCACGCCAATGATGGCCGGAAAGCTAGCCGTTGAGACGATGCCCAGGGCGGAATCCATGACCCAGGACATGATTGACCTGGAATTTTCGGTGGAACTGGCTAATGAAGAGGAGTCTACTGCCATTGTGGGTCTCAAGTCGCTGCAATTGGCGCTTAGATTGGTATATACGACTTTTATCGAGGATTTTTATTGGGCTTATCCATCCATACTGTAAGGCGAAAATCTTGGGGAGAGCTGTGAAAAGACAATTACTTATTAATCTAGTGCCAGCGGCTGGGATAGGCCGCTAAGGATGATACACCCTGCTAGTTAGTTCAAGCTCCTAAGGGCCATAATCTTACCCAATTTTTAGTCTAAAATTCCCCATCGGATGAGGGATTTGAGCTGCCGTTGTTTAATGGCTGTCTGTGGGGGAAGAGCGCTGAGAGCAGACTGTTGACATGGTCTCGACCATATACGTGGCCGGGGGCAGCCATGGCCGAACCGTTGGCGGAAGCAGATGGCGGATCGATCTCGGGTACGTTGACAGCTTTGGGTGAAACGGCCTGGGGTTGAACGGTGGGTGATGTCCTCGGCGGCATGGGCATTGAGGGTACCGGTCCGTTACCCGGTTGAAAGGGCGCAGCTGTCTGAGCGCCGGGGGATGGGGGCGTACCGTAGGTACCGTTTTGGGGGACAGCCGTTTTCGGTGTAGCGGTAGTTGCGCCGAGTAGAGAACAGGGAGGCACGATTTCACCGGCTGCGATCGCAGGATTGATCAGCGTACTAGAAGGCCCCACACAGGCATCTTTGCCCACATGACCCTGCCCGACAATCAGCACCCCCGTCCCCAGACTGGCTCCAGCCTCAACAAATACACAGCCTTGCTTTGCCTGAATCACCACACCCGCCCCCACACACACACCGGGGCCAATGCGAATAGAGGCATTGACCGCCGCCCTGAGCACGACACCTGGGGCAATGGCTGCTGACGAATCCACCACAATATCGCCACCGCAATAGTAATGGGTGTGACTCACAAAATGGAGAGGCGAGGGATCCATCGCAGCAATTTCAGGAATGGGTTTAGACTACGGACGCTGAATTGTGGTTTCCAAGACTCGCCGCTTGGCGCGGGGGTCCACACCCACCAGCCGCACATAGTGGCCAGCATACTCAGCCAGCTGGGCCTTGAGTTCAGACACTACCTCCGATGGCCGATTGCCACCGATGGGGATACCTGTCTGCCAGGCACCGCTGCGATAGCGACGGCGATCCGCATATTCAGTACTAATGCGATAGCCCTGGTTCAAAAGCTGGGAAACCTGCTGCACTAAATCTGGACTGACCGAGGCACTGCTGCCGTTGCTAGCCGCCCTATGTTCAGCAGGACGGCCACCATAGGCTGCGGGCTGCGAACCCTGATTAGAGACATTTGCCCTGTGGCCAGGGCTTTGAATGGTAACAGCGCGTCCCCGCTGCTTGACCCTGGAATCAATGGCAAAAATGCGCACATAGTCGTTGGCGTGGTCAGCCAGGACCTGTTGTAAAGCCGCCATGGCTGACGATTCGCTAGATGCGGAAACCGCCGGTGCCGTCTGCCAGATACCGCTGCGATAGCGCCGCTTATCGGCGTACTCAACCCCAATCTTTTGTCCCTGGGCCACAATCGCTCGCACCTGGGACACCAGCTCATTACTAACTGTCGGGGCCGCACCGTTTTGGCCGCTAGCGGCGGTGGCACTACCACTGGCCGCGCCATTCAAAGCCACCGTTTTGCCATCACCCCGTTGAATCGTGACCGGGGCAATCCGACGCTTGGCAACCGGATCAATGCCAAACATCCGCACGTATTCGCCCGCATGCTCCGCCAAACACCCCTGGAGGGCATCCATTGCCTCAGACTCGCGGGTAGCCTGAATGGGGCTGCAGGTTTGCCATACGCCACTGCGGTAGCGACGCTTGTCGGCATGCTCGGTACCAATTTTGTAGCCCTGGCGAATCCAGGCTCGAACCTGACTAGCAACGTCACCACCGGGGCCAGCTCCATTGCTAGCAGCGGTGCTTGGCGGCGCTGATGAGGTTGTTTTATTAACGGCGACGGGCCTACCATCGGGGCGTTGCACCGTCATCATGCCGATACGACGCTTAGCGACCGGATCAATACCAAAAATTCGCACGTAGCTACCCTGATGCTCGGCCATGCAGCGCTCCAACGATGTCAGCACCTCACCCTCTCGATTGGAGCGTACGGGGGGACAGGTTTGCCATACACCACTGCGATAGCGGCGCTGGTCGGCATATTCTGAACCGATTTTGTAGCCCTGGGCTAAAAACTGGCGAACCTGTTGAACAATTTCGGGTGCTAGTGCTTGCATAGTATCGATACCAACATCGTCGGTGGCGTATGGGGTGTGCGGGCTGCTCGCCGAGCGGCGGGCGGATTGGATAGGAACAGTATGAGCTGCACTATCGGGGTATCTAAACGCTTGTGGAACATTTCCCCCCTGGGAAAGCTGATTGTGGAAACGCTCCTGGATATGGGGCTCAACAATATCTTGAACGAGGGCCAAATCGGCTTGGTTAACGGCCGGCAGGGCATCTGCCTGGGCCTGGGTTGTAATCACGGAGCCGGACGGTACACATCGTCCCGGCGGCACTTCAACATCTTGCACCAGGGCATGCATCATGACGAGCACGCCAGCACCGAGACGAGAATTGAAAATTGTTGACCTAAAACCCACAAAGCAGCCCTCACCCAAATAGGCAGGACCATGAATCAGTGCTTTGTGGGTCAGGGTGACATTGGGAGATAGCCAAATGGAATACGGCTTGCCGTTATCCCCCTGGACGCATCCCTGCCCAAGACCGTGCATGACCACGCCGTCCTGGATATCACAGTGACTGCTGATGTAAAAGGGCAATCCCTCATCTGCTCGAATTGAGGTGCCGGGGGCGATAGATACTTCCGCCCCGACGTATACACCACCCACCACCTGAGAAAACGAATGCACAAAGGCGGTGGATTCAATCGACGGCTTAGCCAGTGATTGAAATTGGGCAGGGGATGCTGCCATGGCTTGAGCAACCATTGGCCCATATCCTCTCAAGAAATCTAATAACTAAACTCTTCACGCTTGTTGTAAAGCGAGCCAGTATCCAAGCTGACCGTATCAACAATGGCAACGACAGCTGCATCCACCGGACGCTCCCCATAGCCATCATGCTGACGGGCAGCACTGCCACGGGTCACTAGGACCCATTCTCCGGGACCAGCCCCAACGACATCCGCTGCCACTTCATAATCAGCAAGCAAACTGCCATCCTCACTGACAAATTGGATCAGCAAGAACTTTACGCCGGTTAAGCTTGGCTCTTTACAGGTACTGACAACCGTGCCGCGAACCTTTCCTAGGCGCATTCCCTATCTACCATAGGGACGGATACCACTGACGCTCTCACGAAACTGTTCCACAGCCTCGGTGTAGCGGATGGGTAACACGAACTCTAGGTTCTCGTGGGGGCGAGCGATGATGTGGGTAGACAGGGTCTGACCGCCGTTCACCCGCTTCACATTTTCAACACCAGCCGCGACCGATGCCTGAACTTCAGAGACGTCGCCACGGACAATAACGGTTACCCGACCGCTACCGATTTTCTCATACCCAACTAGGGTGACACGAGCCGCTTTGACCATGGCGTCGGCTGCCTCAACGACCGCTGGAAAACCCAGCGTCTCAACCATTCCTACTGCGATTGCCATTGTTCTTACCTTGGTATGCTAACTAATCAAACTCGGAACTAAGGACTAGAAACCTAGGTCCTAAACTGCTCGACTGCTTCGGTGTAGCGAATAGGCAGTACAAACTCCAGGTTCTCGTGGGGACGAGCAATAATATGCGTCGATAGAACCTCACCCCCATTGACGCGCTTGGCGGATTCGATCCCAGCTGCAACCGACGCTTGAACCTCAGATACGTCGCCACGGACGATAACGGTCACCCGACCGCTACCGATCTTTTCGTAGCCGACCAGGGTTACGCGGGCTGCTTTGACCATCGCGTCAGCCGCTTCTACAACTGCGGGGAAACCGCGCGTCTCAATCATTCCAACGGCAATCGGCATTGTCGTAAATCTCCTAGATAAAACAGCTTTTACTCAAGCAACTGTGTCCAGCAATGTGAGGTTAAGAATTTTTTTAGAATTACTTCACACACTGAGACGTACCTTGCAAACCGTTAGTCTGCAATAACTCCATGACTATCATTCAGAATACGAGGGGGTCAGCCGTTTGACAATATAAGTCTCAATGATTGTTTCTAATGTTAAGCATTATTAATGCTGATAATTATTTGCTACGAAACGTAACTAACGGTCTCTAAGGGGGTGATTTACGGAGGGATCGGGCGCAATTGGTGGTTTTGGCTTGTCTGGATTCTGGCCTGAATTCTAGGTGCTGGTGAACATTGCCGGGGGGACGGTATCCGGCCAAAAAACGAGTTATTGGGAGCCTGGGAGGGGTTGATTGCTGAGGGAAAGCCCTCGTCAGGGGATCCTCATCAGGTACCATGGATGCCATTAAGAAATGTGTGTGGTCTTACACATAACCAGAAATATTTAGTCTGGGTTATGGGTCGCGGTTGGATAGGATTTTGGGGTGTCAGGTGAGTCTTTAGGAGCATTGGCAGGGGGCTTTGACGGGTCCTGGCGGGCCGGTGTGTTTCTGCGGCAGCGGTGCCAAGGGGCTGGACGCTTCGTCCTGGGTGGTTAATGGGTTGCTGGTGGGCTCTTGGGTAGCAATGGTGCAGTCTCTGATTGAATGGAGTTGGCTGATCCCGCTTTACGGGATTATTGGGGTGGTTTTGTCTTTGCCCTGGTCTACGGGTTTTGTGCAAAAAACAGGACCTAGACCAGCGGTCTACATCAATATTTTCATGACCGCCCTGGCGTTTATCCACGGCTCCTGTGTCTTTGTGGGTATTTGGAATGTGGGCTCGGTCGAGCTGCAGTTTCAGTGGCTGCAGGTGGCGGATATGACCCTCAGGTTTGATTTGGATCTGTCGGTGCTCAACCTTGGGGCGATGGAGCTTTCAACGGGTCTGGCGCTGTTGGCTCAGGTATACGGGCTGGGCTACATGGAGAAGGACTGGGCCTTGGCTCGATTCTTTTCACTGTTGGGATTTTTTGAAGGGGCTGTAAATGGCATTTTGCTGAGCGGCTCGTTCTTTTTGGCTTATTTTTTGTTGGAGATGCTGACGCTGTCCACCTATTTGCTGGTGGGCTTTTGGTATGCGCAGCCCCTGGTGGTCACAGCGGCCAGGGATGCATTTTTGACAAAGCGAGTAGGCGATATTTTGCTGCTGATGGGGGTGCTTGGTTTGGCTAGCTGGGCGGGCGACCTGCGGTTTAATGCCCTCTATGAATGGGTCAAGGTGGCGGATTTGAGTCCGCTGGCGGCGACACTTTTGGGGCTGGCGCTGATTGCAGGGCCAACGGGGAAATGTGCTCAGTTTCCGCTGCACCTTTGGTTGGATGAGGCCATGGAAGGCCCCAGTCCGGCCTCTATTTTGCGGAATTCGGTGGTGGTGACCTGTGGGGCCTATGTGCTGATTAAGCTGCAGCCGATTGTGATTCTTTCTCCGGTCGCCCTGACGGTCCTGATTGGTATCGGTGCAACGACGGCCATTGGGGCCTCGCTGGTTGCGATCGCACAGGTCGACCTCAAACGCGCCCTGTCCTATTCCACCAGTGCCTATATCGGTCTGGTTTTTATTGCGGTGGGAGCCGAGTGGCCCGGTGTGGCCATTGGTTTGCTATTTACCCACGCCGTGGCCAAAGCGCTGCTGTTCATGAGTTCTGGTGCCATCATCAACAACACCAGCTGCCAGGACATTACCGAATTGGGGGGCGTATGGTCCCGTATGCCTGCCACCACGATTGCCTTTGTAGTCGGCGGTGCGGGCATGGTGGGCGTGCTTCCCCTGGGCGGATTTTGGGCACTCCAGCTGGGTGTGGATTTTCTGCGGCGTGAGCATCCCGTCCTGGCGGCTATCTTTTTATTGGTAAATGCGCTGACGGTGTTTAATCTGGTGCGCGTATTTAGGCTTGTATTTTTAGGCGATATCACCCCCAAGACCCGTCGGTCTCCGGCAGTCAACTGGCTGATGGCCACCCCGATGATTAGCCTCAGTATTTTTGTTATGCTGCTGCCCCTGGCGCTGTTGCGGATGTCGCTGCTACCGCCGCTGCGCTACTGGAATCCCTGGGTCTTTGGTGCCCTGATTTTGTCGGGTATGGTGGGTCTAGCCTCGGGCTGCATGGCTACCTTGAGCCGTTCTTTAGCCCGCTCTACCCAGCGCTCCCTGCGTCTGCTGCAGGATCTGCTGGCCAACGACTTCTACACCGAAAAGCTGTATCGGGTGACCGTGGTCTTTCTTGTCGGTCAGTTTTCCCGTCTGGTCAGCTGGTTTGATCGCTATGTGGTGGATGGGGCTGTCAACCTGGTGGGCATGGTCTCATTGATGAGTGGAGAAGGACTAAAGTACAGTATTTCCGGTCAGTCCCAGGGCTATATCTTCACCATTGTTTTGGGGGTAAGTTTACTCAGCCTGTTGATGACCTGGGCCATGTGGTGAAGGGGGACGGATGCTAAGCGCGCTGTTATTGATTCCATTGTTGGGAGCCCTGGTCATTGGCTGTTGGCCAGGTAAGCTGACCAGCGAGCGGGCCAGAAACCTGAGCATTGTCTGTTTGGGGGGCAACCTGATTGCCAGTCTGTACCTGCTAAGTCAGTTTGACTTGGCGATCGCTGGCCTGCAGTTTCAAGAATCGTTGCCCTGGTTAGACAGCCTGGGACTGGGCTATGAGCTTGGGGTGGATGGTCTATCCCTGCCGCTGCTGCTGATTAACAGTTTGCTCTCGCTAGTCTCGGTCTACGCCAGCGACAAAAATATTCCACGGGCTCGTCTGTATTATGCTCTACTGCTGCTGATTGCCTTTGCTGTTGCCGGTGCATTTGTTGCTCAAAATCTGCTGCTCTTTTTTATCTTTTACGAGCTAGAGCTTATTCCCCTCTATCTTTTAATTGCGATTTGGGGCGGGGCTCAGCGGGGCTACGCCGCCACCAAATTTCTGATCTACACGGCCATATCCGGTATTTTGATTTTGGCTTCGTTTTTGGGGCTGGTGTGGCTCAGCGGTTCCCCCAGCTTTGACTACAGTCCAACCATGGCCCACGGTTTGCCCTGGCTGCAGCAGGTGGTTTTACTGGGGGCGCTGCTGGTGGGCTTTGGTATCAAAATTCCCCTATTTCCCTTTCATACCTGGCTGCCCGATGCCCACGTTCAGGCGTCTACGCCCATTTCAGTTTTGCTGGCGGGGGTGTTGCTTAAGCTGGGCACCTACGGTCTTTTTCGCTTTGGGGTGTGTACTTTTTCTGAAGTATGGGTCGACCTGGCCCCCTATTTAGCTTGGTGGGCGGTGGTCAGCGTTCTCTATGGCTCCCTGGCGGCCATTGCCCAAACCGACATGAAAAAAATGGTGGCCTACAGCTCGGTGGGACACATGGGCTATGTGCTGCTGGCCGCGGCGGCGTCCAATCCCCTCAGCTTTGTCGGTACCGTCTTTCAAATGGTAAGCCACGGGTTTATTTCAGCTTTGCTCTTTTTAGTGGTGGGGGTGGTCTACGAAAAGACAGGCACCCGTGATTTGGACGTGCTGCGCGGGTTGCTTAACCCGGAGCGGGGGCTGCCCCTGATTGGCAGCATGATGGTGCTGGCGGTGATGGCCAGTGCCGGTATTCCCAGCATGGTGGGCTTTATCTCTGAATTTATTGTCTATCGCGGTAGCTTTGTCAGCTTTGCTCCCCAAACCCTGCTGTGTCTATTGGGGTCTGGGCTAACGGCGGTGTACTTTTTGCTGCTGGTCAATCGGGCATTTTTTGGCCGTCTCACCCTGGGCGACCAGCAGGCGTTGGCCCAGGATGTGGTCCTATCCAAGGTGACCTGGCAGGATCGGGGACCGGCTTTGGTCTTGGTGGGGCTGTTGTTTTTGTTTGGTCTTAGCCCCAGCTGGATGACCCGATGGATTGAGCCGACCACCACCGCCATGTACAACACGATGCCGGTCAAACTAGAAATCGTGCGGCCCGCCAATAGCCGCGTTCTATCCGAGGTTTTGCCTGGGGCTGACCTGGCCGCCGCTGATTTAGCTATCTGTTTAGAGGACTGCGCCCTATGACCCAGACCCTGTCTGCCCAACCACGGGGCGTCCATCCCTTTGCCCACTATGCCGATCGCCTGTTGGCGGGGGGCACCCTGCTACCCGATACCCCCGACAATGTGATCGAGGTGATGGGTGCCCTCGACAGCTATGGCGTTGTCCTCGATTGCTATTCCAAAAATCTGATCCACATTGCCAATCACCAGTTTTTGGTACTGTTTCCGGTTTTTAAGTATTTTGATGGCGACATGAGCCCACGCAAACTGTGGCGACACTTTTACCACGATCGCATCAACTATGAGTATGCCGAATACACCATGAAAGCCATGTTCTGGCATGGTGGGGGCGGTTTGGATGCGTATTTGGATACGGCGGAGTTTCGGGGCAACTGTCGAGCTGCGATCGCAGCTCGAATTAAATTCAACCCGGTGCTGCAGCTGTTCCATCGCACCTTTCCAGAATTTCTGATTGAACAGATTCGCCAGCTGTCCTACTACAGCGGTCTAGGCCAGTTTTGGCGGGTAATGAGCGATATTTTTACCTCCCTAACGGCGCGCTATCGCCGGGGTGAAATCACCCATATTTCCCAAATCGTAGACCACATCAAAGCCGGGCTGGTGGCAGATGCGGCCCGGCCCATCACCTATGGCGTTGACATTGGCGGCAGCACCTACGACATTTTGCCCCGGTCTGCCGGGCTGACTTTTTTACCCGATACGGCCATTCCCTATGTGGAGGCCATTTTCTTTCGGGGTACCCCCTTTCTCGGAACCGTGTCCTACAACGCCCAGGCCCAACAAATTTCCCCAGACAAAAGCCGGTTTGCCTACGGTGCCCTCTATGCCGACCCGCTACCCGTGGGCGGTAGCGGTATCCCCCCGACGCTGCTCATGCAGGATATGTTTCGTCATCTGCCGGAC
>JBCCAQ010000032.1:0-28607 GCA_039814735.1 Cyanobacteria bacterium P01_A01_bin.15 | reverse complement strand
GTGGTGCACTACGTCCTGGTACACGAGCTGTGCCACACGATCCACATGAACCATTCCCAGGAATTTTGGCAGCTGGTGGGGAAAAAAATGCCTGGCTATGAGCCCTATCGCACCATCCTAAAAAGCGGTTGGAAATATGTACCGCGCTGGGTAGAAAATCAGTGACCGCTCGGCCATATCGCTGAATTTACGGATAGTATCATTACGAGTCAGATATAGAAGGTGTATCTTGGGGAAGGCCAGCTTTGGGGCTGTAGCTCAGCTGGATAGAGCAACCGCCTCCTGAATATCGGGCACCGCATGGGGAAACCCGGCGTGTGAATGTAGTCAAAGTCGGTGAAACCTACGGGGTGTCTCCTAGGGCAATACCGAGCCAAGCTAGAACCTTGTTCTAGAAGGTGTAGAGACTAGACGGCTACCACCTACGGGCTCACGCCCACGGTGAAGGTATAGTCCAGAGAGTGGGGAAACCCACACCAATCTGAAGCGGTAGGTCGCGCGTTCGAATCGCGCCAGTCCCGTCCATAGTATTAAAGTCTGTCCATCCTCCCTTGATTAGGAGGATGGACTTTTTTTAGCTCAGCCGCCGGATTGTCTTCTCCCTAACGGTGCAGCCTAACAACATTCTGTCCCACGAGTCGAACACACCTAAAGCATTTTGATCATAAACATACTATTTGGGTCATCAACGTAATCGGCAAACGGACCTTGATATTCAAACCCATACCGCTGGTACAGACGCCGTGCCGGACCAAACTCAGCCATGGCCCCAGTTTCCAAATTTAGACATCGGTAGCCACGCCCTTTGGCCACCTGAATAATATGCTCGAACATCATCGAACCAATTCCCCGGCCACGGTGGGTCTTAGCCGTGCGCATCGACTTAATCTCACCACAATGGGGATCCAGTTCTTTGAGGGCACCACAGCCCAGCAGTTCAGCCCCCTCCCAGACCGACCAGAAGGTAATCTCTGGAGAGCGCAAGGCTGCCAAATCCAGGGCATGCACACTCTCAGGCGGCGTAATCTCATTCATATGATCGAGATGCTCCTGGAGAAAGTCAGCAATCTGTTTACCGGTGAGATCATCTCTAAAAATCTTCAACTGAGGCATCTCCTTAGGAGGTTAAAAACTCTTGTTGATGTCACCTATTCCTAGGGCTTGATCACCGGAGCAAATGACTCGCTACCAAGGGGGCTAGGAATCCAGCCTTCTACCCCTACACGCTTGGCCAGCAGGGGTTTGGCATGCACAATCGGGATGCGCAACGCTTCTTCAAACAGTAGGGCATCGATAGTTTGATAAAGGGTTTCTCGCTTAGCGACATCCGGTTCAAACCGGGCCTGGTTCAACAGGTCGTATAGGGTAGGGTTTTTATATCCGCCCAGGTCTTTGGTGCCGCTCTCACTAAAGTTGGCATATAAAAAATTGTCGGGGTCACCGTAGTCCCCACCCCACGCCAACAGATAGGACTGGAACCCCGGTGGGGTAGTGCGGTCTTCTAGGTAGGCGGCCCAGTCTTTGGTTTGCAAATTGACCCTGACGCCAATCTGGCTGAGCTCGGCGGCCAGGGCCTCGGCGATGGGTTTGGGGGTGGGAAATGCCAGACCGCTAATGGCCGGATACCACAGCTCTAGATCAAACCCGTCGGGGTAACCCGCTGCGGCCAGGGCGGCTTTGGCGGCGTCTGGATCGTAGGTATAGTCGCTCACCTCGCTACTGGTGTAGTTTTCCATGGAGGGGGGAACAAAATGCCCGTCTGTCGTGGCCAAATCACCCCAAAATGCCTCTACAATGGCGGTCTTGTTAATGGCTTGGGCGATCGCACGACGCACCTCCGGGGTGGCCAGGGGCTCATAACCCGGATTTAGGGTTAGATAACCGACATTAAATGAAGGACGCAATACGGCATCTAGGGTAGGGTCTGATTCAATTTCTGTCAGCTGATCGGGGGTGAGGTTGACCGTAAAGTCCAGCGTACCGGCCCGCAGCTGGGCTAAGCGTGCTGCGGGGTCTTCGACAAAGCTGATGACTAGCCGCTCCGCCTTGGGTAGGTCGGCTTCCCAGTAGTTATCAAATTTGGAAAGGGTGATGCGATCGCCACTTTTCCATTCTTCAAAGACAAAGGGGCCGGTCCCCACCGCTAGGCTGGAGGGTCTGCCGTAGTCTGCCCCGGCCTGCTGAATAGCGGCGGGACTGGCAATACCAAAATAGCTAGATGAGATCGCAGCCGGAAACGAAGCAAAGGGCTGGGCCAGCGTAAACACGACAACAAATTCATCAGTGGCTTGAACATCCACCAAAATCGAGGTCTCGTCCCCTTTAAAGCCGCTAAAAAGATAGGTCCAGCTTTCATAGAGTTTGCCAGCCGAGCGAAAACCGTACTCAAACTCTGGATCCCACCAGCGGTTGACATTAAACACAACCGCATCAGCATTAAAGGCTGTGCCATCATGAAATGCCACCCCCTGACGCAGGGTAAAGGTCCACGTTAACCCATCGGCGGACGCACTCCAGTCGGTGGCTAGCTCAGGCACCAGCTCCGTTGAACCAGGGCTATTACCCAGCAGATAGTTATAAATCTGTCGTTGTACATCAATCGAGTAGCCATCAATGACATTACCTGACTCCAGGGTGACAGGCTGACCCACCGAACCAAATACCAGCGCCTCCGCCCCAGTCGCCGTAGAGTCGCTGACAGGGCTCGGGCGGTTGCAGTTGGCCAGCGTCACCGCCAGCCCCAGGGCCAGCACGACCAAAAGCATTCTGCGCAAGCGTTGCCGCAAATATCTCAGTTGGTAAATCATAGACAGCTCCCGCTGACAAAAAGCGTTAGAAAACAGTGACCAGTTCTGCCAGTGTAGGGCCAATATCGCAGCCGCCGCCGGATCATGAGAGCTGCAGCGAAGGGCCAAAGTAGCCGCCGATCCCAGCCAGGATTGTCTCCATCGCCAGCGCCGCTAACAACAACCCGAGGATCCGAGTAATCACATTGACCCCGGTTCGTCCCAGGCGCTTTTGAATCCAGTCGGCGGATAGCAACGCCATATAGGTAATCAGCAGCACACACAATAATGCCAGCGCCGTCATCGACTGATCCACCCAGCCAAACTTCATGTTGTCGGTCAGCAGCACCACCGACATGATGCCGCCGGGGCCAGCAATCAGAGGCGTTGCCAATGGAAAAACGGCCAGATCGATCGATGAGGCCGGATCGGTTGACGCAGAATGGACTCCCGAGTCCTGCAGCACCATTTGCAAACCTACGATCAGCAGCAGAATTCCACCCGCTGTGCGAAAAGCTGGCAAACTGATTTCTAAAGCTCCTAGCAGGGGCTGACCCAGAACCAGAAAAGCTAACAAAATGATAGTTGAGACGCCCACCCCCAGGGATGCGATCCGCCTACGGCTGACCTGGGGCTCCTTTTGGGTAATGGCGATAAAAATCGGCACCAGACCAATGGGGTCAATCACCACAAACAAGGTTACCGCATCTTGAAGAAAGTGTTGGAACATAGGAGTCTCTGCCAAATCACTGAGGTCAACTAACGTCTAACATTACCGCGACGGTCCTGTCTGAACTATTTGAGACATCTGATATGGGCGTGGGGGTGAAATATTGGGTTTGGTTGGGGAAGGGGGAAACGGGGAAGGGGAAACGGGGAAGGGGAAACGGGGAGATGGCAGCTTAGATACTGTTGGGAAATGGGATTGCTGGCATGATTTAACGGAGCGTATTAATGCCAGCCCACACTCCCATGATCGCTGATTTTTATCAAAAACTAGCTGAGACTCTCCGCTCACAAGCTGTTGTTGTGGCAACCGTGGTTGAGATCCATGGCTCTGTTCCCCGAGAGGTCGGTGCCAAAATGCTGATTGGCGCGGACTGGAGCTTTGATACCATCGGCGGCGGGGCCGGTGAGGCCAAAATTATCACCCAGGGGCGTACGGTATTAGCAACAGGTCAAAAACAACGGGCCACCATTGACCTGACGGGCGATGTAAGCACATTAAAGGAGGGCATTTGTGGGGGGCAAATGGGTATTTGGCTAGAGCGCTGGTCTGGCCTCGAAGCCCTTACCCTGGCCCAAGCGCTAACCCAGGCATTGGAGCGGGGGGAGCGGGTGCCGTTGTTTACCCCATTTTCCACCGCTGGTACACCGAGCATCGCTGACTCTCCCCCGGCAACAACGGGGACTCGGCTTTTGGCAGCGGGCTTTTTTGAATGGCTGTCTCCCCGGCCCCTATTGCTGATTGTAGGCGCGGGCCATGTGGGTGAAGCCCTGGCCCAGGCGGCCTATTTGGCTGGGTTTCAAATCGCTGTGCAAGATGAGCGAGGAGAGTTTGCCAATGCCCGCAGCTATCCCCAGGCCAGCCTAATTTTGACCGAGCCCATCGACCGGGCACTGCCACGGGTAAAGCAGTATGACTCTCTGTTTGTGGCCCTGGTGTCGCGGGGATACCCCTTTGATGTGGCTGCCCTATCCAGCATTTTTCAGCAACAAATTGTCTGCTGCTACATTGGCATGATGGGGGCTCGCAAACGCATTGAGCTAGTGCGGCAATCCCTGGTGAGGCAGGGTATATCGAAGACCCAGCTAGATCAGATCCATGCCCCCATCGGGGCTGACATCGGAGCCCTCACCCCCGGAGAGATTGCGGTTAGCATCTGTGCCGAGCTGATTCAAGTGCGGCGCACTGCCAACCCCAGCTGCGATGGCTAACCCCACCGCCTCGACAGACTGTATGCAATCTTACAGAATATTTCATGCTTATTGTATACAGTTTGCATGAAATATCCATGCGCTACCCATGCTCGTCACCCAGCAGCCCATCTTTCGTCGCTTCTGGTATCCCGTGATTCCGTATCAGGATCTAACCCAGGGACCCCAGGCATTTGAACTCCTAGGCGAAGCCCTCGTCCTGTGGCTAGATGACCAGGGAAATCCGGCGGCGGTTTGCGATCGCTGCTGCCACCGTACCGCCAAGCTCTCCCTTGGCAAAGTCAGCCAGGGCCGGATCTGTTGTCCCTATCACGGCTGGGAGTTTGCCCCCTCCGGAGCCTGTGCCCGAGTGCCTCAGCTCCCATGCGATCGCGCTATTCCGGCCAGCTATCGCGTCAGCGCCTACCGCTGTACCGAGCGCTATGGCTATGTTTGGGTGTGTCTGGGCGACCCCCTCATCGATATTCCTGAGATTAGGGAGGCCAGCGACCCCACCTACCGACTCATCCCAGAATTTTATGAGCCCTGGCACTGTGCGGGTCTGCGGGTCATGGAAAATGAGCTGGATCTGGCCCATCCAACATTTGTCCATACCAAAACATTTGGCAGTGAGCACCACCCCACCCCCGACGAGATGGATATTACCGAGACCGACTGGGGTATCCATGTCTATGGCAGGCTCGGTGTTGTTAACCCCGAACTGCAGCAACAAAACCTTGGGATGACCCAGGCTGAAACCGTCCGTACCCTACAAATGGACTGGCTGATGCCCTTTACCATCAAACTCAAAATAATCTATCCCAACGGCCTGGAGCACATCGTGGTCAACACCATGACCCCCATCAGTGATGACCGCTCCCAGATGGTGCAGTTTTGTGTGCGCAACGATACTGAAGCCGACACCCCGGCCCGCGACGTCATCGCCTTTGATCGAGCCGTCACCTTAGAAGACAAACGTATCTTAGAATCCACCGATCACAACGTGCCCCTAACGCCAACGGGAGAAGAACACATGGCCACCGACCGCCCTGGCATTATGATTCGCAAAAAGGTGGCGGCCTTGCTCAACAGCCAGACTAGGGAAAAACACCCCGAGCTAATTTGTCAGTAAACCCTGAGTTTTCATGTTCTCTGTATACAGAATGCAGGCTACAATTTTTCAGGAAATACCGCCCTGGATACACCAGCCAGGACATTGTTCCAATACGGTAACGAGTTTGTCGTTTACAGACAGCTTGCTCCCCTTAGAATCGGTGGATCACGGCCCCGGGCCGTGATATCCGAGGACTCTACCACCGCAAGTCTATGCAGATTCAAAAGATCGATCCAGCAAAATCTCCTCTATTTCTAGTAGCTCCCTTCTTTTTCTTGGGAACAGCAATGGTGGCGATGAAATATATCATTCCCCATACGTCACCTCTCTTTTTGGCATCGTTTCGGCTGCTACCAGCCGGAATTTTGACCCTGATTGTGGCCGCTGTCCTCAAGCTACCCCAGCCCAAAACCTGGACAGCCTGGCTTTGGATTGGCCTGTTTGCCCTGGTGGATGGGGCCATGTTTCAAGGTCTTCTAACCACTGGTTTGGTGAATACGGGGGCTGGTCTTGGCGCTGTTTTAATTGATGCCCAGCCGCTGGTCGTAGCCCTGTTGGCACGGATACTCTTTGGTAATCTAATTGGTCTGTGGGGCTGGCTTGGTCTCACCATCGGCATCGCTGGCATTTGCCTGTGCGGTCTCCCCGCAGACTGGATCTATCGCTTTCTAGAGCAGGGGGTTCCCATCGGCAGCTGGCTCCAGGGTGTCAACGATGGTCGCTTTGATTGGGACGCTCTACTACAAAGTGGAGAGTTGTTGATGGTGCTAGCCGCACTGTCGATGTCAGCTGGTACCATCATTGTTGGCTACGTCAAGCGCCACGCGGATCCCATCGTTGCTACTGGATGGCACATGATATTGGGGGGGCTTCCCCTGATGGTGATGTCGGCCCTGTGGGAGACCAGTCCCACCGCTGAGCTACTGGTGGGAGATTGGCTGGGTCTTGCCTATGCCACCGTATTTGGTACAGCGTTAACCTACGGCATGTTCTTTTATCTAGCCGCAAATGGCAATATGACCAGCGTCAGCGCTCTGATCTTTCTCACACCTGTTTTTGCATTGCTGTTTAGCAGTCTCTTTTTAGGAGAGCTGCTGACAAATCTGCAGTGGATCGGTGTGGCCCTAACGTTGGTCAGTGTCTACCTGGTCAACCAGCGCCAGCAGATTGACGCTTTTGTAACCAGCCTATTGCAGGGACTAAGCAAAGAATCAAATGGTTCGGTGGAGGCAGTGGCATCTGGCCCCCAGGCCACCGACACCACTGCCGTAGATTAATGACAGCTGCTCCATGGCGTCGGGTCGGTATTTCCCATCCGTTCAGCTTACTTATCAAAAATCAGGAGACATACTGCAGATGATGCGTCAACTACTCGCTATCGCTATGATTGCATTTCTTTCCCTGGGCACGGTCTTTTTGACACCGCTGTCGGCGATGGCTGCCAGCCAAGACTACGCCCAACAGCAAGAAACTCAGTCCTATCGCCAGGATAAGAAACAATCAGAGTATAGTCAAAAACAGGAGTCTAGCGACTACGGCTACTCCAACAAACGGTCGACCAATGGCCAGGACCAACATGCCCAGCAGAATCAGTCCTCACAGACTGACCAACGTTCGGGTAGTCAGCCCAACGGGTAGCGTGCCCGCTCCCCTATCTCCTCGTACCAGATGCCCTCTCTAAAAAAACAACTAGATCAGTCTCATCTCAAAGCTATTCGCGGATCGTTTTTAGATTTTATCGACGATCCCTTTTACGGCTCTGAGATCGATAGCGTGCGTTATCTAGCCGATGGGCTGCTGGTCCTGGCCGACGGTAAGATCAGGGCCTTTGGGCCCTTTGACGAGCTGCAATCTGAGTATGGGGAGATTCCAACAACCACCTACCCCGGTCGACTGATCATGCCGGGGTTTATCGATACCCATATCCACTATCCCCAGACTGAGATGATTGCGGCCTACGGCGAGCAGCTGTTGGAATGGCTAAACAACTATACATTTCCCACCGAACAGAAGTTCGAAGACAAGGCCTATGCAAGGAAAGTAGCCGAGTTTTTTTTGGATGAGCTGTTGCGTAACGGCACTACCACCGCCCTGGTATTTGCCTGTGTGTATCCGCAGTCCGTGGATGCTTTTTTTGAAGCTGCCGAGCGTCGTCATCTCTGTATGATTGCTGGCAAGGTAATGATGGATCGCAACGCGCCAGATGCGGTCTGTGATACTGCAGCGTCATCCTACCAGGAGACCAAAGCGCTGATCCAAAAATGGCATAACAAGGGTCGTCTGCGCTACGCAGTTACCCCCCGGTTTGCCATTACCTCAACGGATGAACAGCTACGGCTAGCAGGAGAGATTTTAAAGGAGTTTCCAGACGTATATCTGCATACCCACCTCTCTGAAAATGTAGATGAAGTCGCCTGGGTGCAACAGCTTTTTCCTGACTGCCAGGGCTACTTAGATACCTATGATCAGGCTGGTTTAGTTAGGGAGCGCTCCGTGTTTGCCCACGGAGTGCAGCTCAGCGATGGGGAATTCCAACGACTCTCCGAGGCTGAGGCCGCCATCGCGTTCTGCCCAACGTCAAACCTATTTCTCGGGAGCGGTCTATTTAGACTAGAGCAGGCAAAATCCGTAGAGCACCCGGTCAAGGTTGGCTTGGGTACAGATGTGGGGGCAGGGACTAGCTTCTCAATCCTACAAACGGCCAACGAAGCCTACAAGGTTGCCCAGCTGCGTCGTCAAAAGCTATCTCCCTTTAAGGCGCTATTTTTAGCGACCTTGGGTGGTGCTAGGGCGCTATGTCTAGATGACACCATCGGCAGCTTTGATGTAGGGAAAGCGGCGGATATGGTTGTCCTCGATCCGCGCGCTACGCCCCTGATGGCTTTTCGTAACTCTCCGGAGGCTCCCTGCGACCTTCAGGAACTTGCCGATCGCGTTTTTTCCCTGGTGATCATGGGGGATGACCGAGCCATTCAGGCGACTTATATTTTAGGGGAGGTTGCCTATGAGCGGCCCACAGCAAGCGGCGACAGTGCTGGTCCCCGTGGGGGAGCCAACCAAGGTGGAATTTAGTGGAATTTAAATGAATTTATTTTTGCTGCATTTTTATCCACTATTACTAGCCTTGTGCTAGCGTTTGGTAGGATTTATTTTCGGCGGTTTAATCTTTTCTACAAATGGTTCTCCGAATCTAACTCTGTGTACTTCTAAACTTTTGGAGAATCTCCATGTCAGTCTACGTTGGCAATCTATCGTACGACGTTACAAAAGACGACTTAACTGAAGTCTTTACTGAATACGGCACTGTAAAAAGCGCTCACCTACCTACAGATAGGGAAACCGGTCGACCCCGTGGGTTTGCCTTTGTTGAAATGGACACAGAAGCTGAGGAAACTGCTGCAATTGAAGCACTAGATGGCGCTGAGTGGATGGGGCGCGCACTTAAGGTAAACAAAGCCAAGCCTCGTGAGCCTCGGAGTTCTGGAGGTGGCTGGAAAAAGTAGGCGCGATCGCAGCCAGCTGAGTTTGCGACATAAGCCTACTTCCTGTATGTAAAAAGCCCTGCGGGCATCAACCCGCAGGGCTTTTACTATCTATGGCTCTACTAAAGCTACAGATGTCACAACAGATCTATAGACCCAACCCAATGGCCGTGCGTTAGCTATAAAAATTCCCCACGGTCCATGGGAGTCAGCTCCGTCCAGCTAAAATCGCATTTCTTTCGCTTCGAGGGTAGTGTTCCAGATAGCCTTGACCTGCCACCCAATTGGACAATTGAAATGCTTTTGCCCAAACAATGTCCCAACAAAGTATCGGACAATTCCTACATTGTCTAGAGCATGGGAGAAGCCTGGGCTAGTTTGTTGACTCAGACGATCCCAGCATTTTGTCTTTAAGATCTCAGCAACAACTCGTCTTAGCCCAAAAAGAATACGTCTAACCAGTCTTACCCCAATTAGTCTCTCACCGTTGAACAAATAGCCGATTAAAAATAGGATAGAGCCTCGCAATTAGAGAAACCTGTACCGCTTCCCCCTTCCCCTCTTCCCCCTTCCCCCTTCCCCCTTCCCCTCTTCCCCTCTTCCCCTCTTCCCCTCTTCAACAGCCAACCTCAACCACAGCACACTACCGACCGGCTACCCACGCAGCAACACCATCCGCCAGGGCCTTAGCTAGCTCCTGCTGAGCCACCGGATCCATGATCCACTCAAACTCATAGGGATTGATCATAAACCCCAGCTCCAACAACACACTTGGAGTCACACTGGGGCGAGTCAGGGCCAGATTGTTCCAATACACCCCATAGGCTGGGCGATCTAGGGTTTCGACAAGATAATTGTGTAAAAACAGGGCTAAATCATGGGCCTGGGGATGATACCAAAAAGCCCCAATGCCTGCCGTATTTAGGGCGTCGCCATTGTCCGGTAGCGCATTGTAGTGCAGGCTTAGGGCCAGCGTGGGTTCTGTCTGGTTGATCACCGCTACGCGATCGCGGGGGAACAGATCGTCATCGCCTTCGCGAACCATAATCACCTCGGCCCCCATGGCCTGCAGCTCATCTTGCACCAGCTTTGAAATCAGCAGCGCCACGTCTTTCTCCGGAAATCCGGTAGGGCCGCGAGCGCCTAAGTCTTCGCTACTGCCGTGGCCCGGATCGAGCAAGATTGTTGTGCCCTGCAGCGGTGTGTCGGCCTCGGTTACCGGGGGATGTTTTAACGACAGAATCAGGTTAGTGCCCTCATAGTGAAGCTTATAACCCCACTGCTGATCGGCTTTAAGGTGAAATGTGTAGGATGCTTTATCCGGCAAAATAGGCCGCCAGTCCATGCGTTCAACAACCGGGTCGTCGGAGAAGTAAATGGTATCGGTTTGGGGCACGGTGTTGTGCAAAACCACCGTCAGACTGGTGGTATCTTGTTCTACGCTCACGGGCACGGGCACCTGCAGTGGGAAGATCACTTCAGTCCAGTCGGTGGCCTGGCGAGATTGGATGCCGCGAATGGTGGTGGTGGGTGGTACGGCACTGGGGGTAATGGTCACCTCCGATGCCTTGATCCAAGCGCCGTAGTCGAGGCGAATCCAGTCACCCTCGCGCCCGGTAACAGCGGCGCGGGTACCCTTGGGTAATGGCGTCAGGCGAGAGTAGTCTGTGCTGGGACCGGTGCGAGCAATGCCAGAGTCTACGGTAACTTCCGCCACTTGAAAGGTGGTGGGCGAGAGAATTTCTATAGGGCCACTGCCTGCCTGGGTGATGGTTTGGCCATCGAGGGTGAGTTGAAATTCTGGGGTGCCAATACTACCTGGTGTATTAAAGGTGGCACAGCCGCCGTAGCGATCTGCGCTGAGGGCGTAGGGTGTAGTTTGGTTGGTGAGGACAGCGTAGTTGGGCGGGAGTTCTACGGTGCTGAGATTGGGGCTGAGGGGGATAGTCTGGCTAGCCAGGTTGACAACAACCTGGGCCTGGGGTGGGGCCACAGCGCCAAAGCAGATTAGCTCTCCCGGTTGGCGGGCTAGGCTTTGGCTGGGCTCCAGGGTACCTTCTGCAAAGGCTATGCCATTGGGCTGGGGAGGTTCAAGGGAGCTGCGGGTAATGTTAAAGGTAATACTCTCGCTGCCCTGGGTAAGGGTAAAGCGGTTCTCGCCTAGGGCCAGGGGTACGGTGGGGGCAAAATGCCCGGACGGGCTCCGGTCTGCAATCGGCTCACCGTTGATTAAAACATCTCCAGTGGGGTTACCTGTGCCGATAAAAAAGATCCGATCGGCCACGGTGGTATGGTTTGACGGCGGGTAGGCAACAAAGAGTGATTCTGGGAGCGAATCTGGCAATGAGTTTTGGGCCATGGCGGGTTGTACGATTGCGATCGCACCCCACCCCACCAATCCACAGGCACCCCTTACCCACCAATCTGCCATGGCCATCACCCCATAATTAAACCTATGGGCGAAATTATAAGCCACTGCCCCCAGCAATTTGCAGCAATCCCGTTACCCCCTCCACTACAATGGCAAACAGACAGCGAGCTTGGCACCATGACCCCCTGGCTTGACGATATCTTTCGAAAGTATGACTTGGCCCTAGTCACCCTGGAGCAGTCGGATTCACCGACTCCCCATGCCGTGTTAGAGGCGATTACCAGTCGCGATCGCATCCAGCAAGTTCTCCACACCTATCCGGTGCCACCCACCACACTGCTCAGCCTGCTGCAGTACGATGAACGGCTGCGCCGCTGGGCCCAGGGCCAAGTGTCCGGCTTTGACCTGCAAGGGTGGCGCAGTCTAGTCAACCCAGATAGCAGTGCCTGGTGGTGGTTTTTAGACGAGGATTATCCCTTTGAGCAGCCCGGTACCATCGGCACCTACGACCAGCTAATTACCGATTTAGAAACCCATGGCTGGCTGCCAGTACCTGAGCCAGCGGCTCCAGAGCCGACCGCAGCCGACAAAAACGACAGCCCTAGCCCCCACGACTCCCCTCCCACCGCCGACAGCATCACCCAGCTACTCGCGGTGAACAAAACGACACCCCAGGATTCTGAAGACAGCTCCCTACGGCTAACTCGACGGGTTTTGGGAATTTACCTCATTCGGGATGCCCTCCAGCTGCAGGTCCACAACAACGAGCTGAGCGCCGGGCAACTGGAACGGCTCAGCCAGCTGGATGACCGCTTTAACCAACAGCTAGACGCCCTGTCCTATCAGGCTGACCGCCAGAGTTTGAGTACCACCCTAGGGCAGCTCGACAAATTGCGCAGTGTGCTCAAACCACCCCCTGAGGCTTGGTGGTGGTTCTCCAAGGTGAATGTTCACTGGTGGGACCGTTTGGATGTGGTCTGGAATAGTTTCACCCTGGTGTGGCTGACGGCCAGCTTTAGTCTCCTCACCGATATTGTCTCTCGATTTTTGGTTGGTGGTACGGGCATTGTCGGCGGGTTTGCTGTCATTACCCAAGCATCCCTAGCGCTGATTGGCGGCGGCTCTTTTACCAGTCGGGGACAGCAGCTGGTCGAAAGGGCGCTAGAGTCGCTCAACCTACCTAAACACTACTGGCAAGAAGTCCGATTTTTAGGAGCCACCCTGCTATTGTTAAACTTTATTGGGCTACGGGCTGCCTTACCATTCTTTGCAAAAACATACAACAACCTGGCCTTTGCCGACTATCTGCAGGGGGAACTCTCAAGTGCTCAAATTCAGTATCGCCGCGCAATTGCTCTCAATCCCAACATGCGTGAGGCCCATTACAACCTAGGACTGCTTTACGAAGACCTGCAAAACTATGAGGATGCTCGCACACAGTACTCGCTGGCAGCCGAAGTCGGACAGATAGAAGCTTACAACAACCTGGCCCGCCTAGAGATTTTAAATGACGCCCCACGGGAGGCCCTAAAACTGCTGCTAGTAGATGATGTTGAAGCGATCCTCGAAGAGTCCAACCCCGACACGGCGACGGCACAAACGCTACGCTATGCCCTACTTAAAAATAAAGGGTGGGCCCTAGGCGAGCTAGGCTTTTATCAAGACGCGGTACAGCAGCTGCAACAAGCGACGGAGCTGGATCCCAAGCGGGCCGTCGCCTACTGTTTGCTCGCCCAAAATCTAGAGACCCTGGACCAACCGCAAACGGCCCTGACCGCCTGGAAAAATTGTTCGCGTTACCCCGATACATTGCGGAATCCGGAAGAGTTTGAATGGTTCTATAGGGCAGGACAGCAAATTCGATCTAGCGGAGAATAAGCGCGGCTATGGGTAAAGGATTAGTGACAGTTGCTGTGGTTGCTGTGGTGCTGGGCCATGGCGTCATAACCCCCGCCCATGCAATCCCCGGCTGGCAGTTTATACGAGAACTGTTTTCCGGTGGCCGCCCGGCGGTGGGTAGCCCCCGAGGCGGTACCCGCAACGATATTCCCTACATCATTACGCCACGCAAGACTGCCATCCTAACCCCCGTTCCCGAGTTCCGGTGGCATCCTGTACCCAGAGCGCTAAGCTACACCGTCACCCTCAGGGGTCCAGAGGGTATTGTGTGGACAACCACCGTGGCTGAACCCCGCATCACCTATGGCGGTGAGCCGGCATTGGAGCCGGGGGTGCCCTATTCCTTAACGGTAAAAGCAGAGGCGATCGCGGCTAACTCCACACTAACTTCAACAGAGGAAGGGCTGCCGGGGCTTGCGTTTTATCTGCTGCCCAATGAACAAAGAACGCAGCTAATGGAGGCTGTGGGGACGCTTCAGCCCCCCGATACCCTGGCAGAATCCCTGGCACTGGCCAAGACCTATCGGGACTACAACCTGATGGGTGAGGCAATTTCCCTATTAGAGAGATACAGCAGTGCAGGGACCACCTCCATCGAGCTAAACCGTCTCCTGGGGGAGCTATACCTGCAGGTGCGCCTCAACCGTAATGCGCGCGATGTCTTTGAGCAGGCCAGGGCCCTTGCTGAATCTGCTGGCGACCTGAGGCAGCAGGCGGATATCAATTCCTTTTTGGCCCACATTGCTTTGGGTATGCGCCAGCCAGATGAAGCCCGACAACATTTGGCCGAGGCCGAGGCGCTGTATATAAATTTGGGCGACGGGGCCAAAGCAGACTCGGTAAACGCCTGGTTGGCAGTCCTAAATGCTGATAGTTAGGGATAAGGACCTTAAAGAGCCAAAGGTTAATGCTGGAGAGACGTTCCATGGAACGTCTGTACATCCAAGTAGTACAGCCTAATTAATTTTGTTTCCGTAGAAGTAGATGTCAGGAGAGGAGAGATAAATCGATGGGATTACGGTATCTAAAACTAATAGCGGCTTTTTTGGTAGCGCTTTGTTTTACCCTAACTGGCGTACCACAAAATGTACTGACGTCTCCACGGCTACCGGCGGCCATGGCCCAACCCCAGGTCGCAGAGCAGATCTACGATCAGGGGCTGCAATTTTACCGCCAGCAGGCCTACCCACAGGCGGTTGATGCCTTTGTGGCCGCCGCCGATGCGGCGGTTGCAAGCAATAACGCCAGCCTGGCGGCAGAGGCCCAGTACCAGCTGGGGCGAACCTACCATCAGCTAGGTCGCTATGACAGTGCCATCAATGAATATCAGACATCGCTGGAGCTGTGGCAGGCCCTAGCTCCCCGCCACTCCGGGGCCGATCTGGCCGCCATCGAGACCAATCAGGCGCTGGTGATAACAGGCATGGGCCGGTCGTTGCGCTCCCAGGGCCGCTATCCCCAGGCCTGGCAGCATTACGATCGGGCGCTGGCCCTGCATACCCGGCTGGGCAACCGTCGCGAGCAGGCCATAGTCCTCGATGAAATAGCCAATCTGTTAACTCTCCAGGGACAGTATGAAGCGGCCCTACGGGTGCATGAACAGTCCTTAATGGCGACTGAAGACAGCGATCCTGAGAGTAAAAGTCAGGTGCTCAACAATATTGGTGTGACCTACCAGGCAATGGGGAACTATCGACTGGCGTTGCAAAACTACGAACAGGCCCTGGAGACCAGCCCCACCGCCGCCAGTCAAATCGCCGCCCTGGTCAACATTGCGTCTGTTCACGTTCTGCAAAATGACCTGACCACAGCAGAACAGCGCTACCAAGAGATCCTGGAGCTGCGTGGCCAATCCCCCATGGTCACCCCAAATCCCAATCGAGAAGCGGTGCTAGCCAACAACATTGGCAGCTTTTACACCGCTCAGGGTCGCTATGACGAGGCCCTAGATGCCTACGGTCTGGCCCTAAATCTGTATATTCAGCAAAGCAACCGTGCTGGAGAAGCGTTGGCTCGCAACAACATTGGCACCGTCATGTTGAACATTGGCGATATGGAGCAGGCCGAAGCATTCTATCTGGAAGCCCTGGCGATCTATGAAGAGATTGGCGATCTCCCAGGTAAAGGACAAACTCTAAACGATTTAGGTCGTCTATACGACCGATCAAAACAGTTTGATCAAGCCCGCAGCTATTACCGGCGGGCCATTGATGAGGTCTATGAAACAACCCTGGCCAATATTCAAGGGAGCCGCTTTAAGGCTCGCTTTGCCGACAAACATGCCAGGGTCTATGCTCGGTTGGTGGAGCTACTGTGGGATGCGGACGACTATTCGCTGGCGTTTGACTATAGCGAACGGGCCAGGGCCAGGGCCTTTTTAGACCAGCTGGCCAATGGCACCGTCACCTTTCGCGCCGATAGCGATGGCACCCTGCTCACCCAGGCCCAGCAGCTACGCTTAGACATTACCCAGCGTCAGGACCAGCTGACCGCCATATCGGCCACAGATCCGGCTCAGGCCCCGACCGAGCTGAGGGCAGAACTAGAAGCCCGACAGCAGGACTACCTCACGCTGGTGGAGCGGCTGCAGAGCCCTCAGGCTGCCTCATTTACAGCGGTATCTCCTGCCGCCCTGCCAGAGTTGCAAAGGCTGCTCGACCCACAAACTACCCTGGTGGAATATTTCACTCTGCCGGATCGGCTGCTGGCATTTGTACTGACCCAGACTACCTTTACGCCGGTGGAGTTGCCCCTCGATCGGGCTACTCTGACCGAAGCGGTGCGGGAATTTTATGAATACGACTTTGCTACCCTAGCGTCGGCCCATCCTCGCAGCCTACAGCGGCTGCAGGCGGGGTTAATGGCCCCCCTGCAGCGGTATATCTCCACCGAGCACCTGACCATTGTGCCCCACGGGTTGCTGCACTATGTGCCCTTTGCGGCCCTGAGTGATGGTCAGCAGTATCTGATCGATCGCCATGAGCTAACGATGCTGCCCAGCGCCAATGCCCTACGGTTTCTAGGAGAACCATCCCAATCCCCACGCAGCCTGGCCGTGTTTGGTAACCCCACGTTTGATCTACCCTTTGCTGGGGAAGAAGCCAAAACCATTGCCGATCTCTATGGCGTGGAGCCCGTCATTGGTCAAGCGGCCACGGAGGAGCGGCTGCGATCGCAAGCCAGCGAAGCCACCATTCTCCACCTCGCCACCCACGGCGAATACAACACCAGCAGCCCGCTGTTTAGCCAACTCCTACTAACGCCCAACCCTGGCGACGATGGCCGACTGCAGGTCCATGAAATCTATGGTCTAGACCTGACCCGTCACACCCAGCTAGTCGTGCTGAGTGCCTGTCAAACCCAGGTGGGTGAGGCCAGCGACGGCGATGAAATTATTGGTCTTAACCGGGCCTTTTTGTATGCAGGTACCCCCAATGTGCTGGCTACCCTGTGGCCCATTAGTGACGAGGCCACAGCCGATCTAATGGAGCAGTTTTACGGATTTTTACAACAGGGAGAAACCACCGCCAGAGCCCTGCAGCTTGCCCAGCAAGCGATCAAAGAGGACTACCCCCATCCCTACTATTGGGCCGCATTTGGCCTGACGGGCAGGGGTAGCTGAAACCTGGCCAATCAATTCACGGGTCATTTTTGAAAGAGTCATCTGCCCTTCTAAGCCTGTGGCACAATTAACGGGTTCAATCACATCTGGAGCCGATAATTTCTAGTCGGAAATTTGGCCCCATGTGACTACTAGTAACCTCCCCTTGCGATCGCATTATGACTAAGTTTGTGTTTGTCACGGGTGGTGTTGTTTCCAGTATTGGGAAGGGCATCGTAGCCGCCAGTTTGGGCCGTTTGCTCAAGTCCCGTGACTATTCGGTCTCTATCCTCAAGCTGGATCCCTACATCAACGTTGACCCCGGCACCATGAGTCCGTTTCAGCACGGTGAGGTATTTGTCACCGAAGACGGCGCTGAAACGGATCTAGACCTGGGACACTATGAGCGTTTTACCGATACATCCATGTCGCGTCTGAACAGTGTGACCACCGGCTCAATTTATCAGGCTGTGATCAACAAAGAGCGGCGCGGCGACTATGAAGGCCGGACGGTGCAGGTGATCCCCCATGTCACCAACGAAATCAAAGAACGCATTCGTCGGGTGGCCCAAAACCGTAACCCCGATGTGGTGATCGTAGAGATCGGTGGCACCGTCGGCGACATTGAAGGGCTGCCCTTTTTAGAAGCGATTCGCCAGTTTCGCAAGGACGTGGGCCGCGAGAACGTCATCTACATGCATGTGACCCTAATTCCCTATTTGCCAGCCGCCGGGGAAATCAAAACAAAACCGACCCAGCACTCCGTCAAAGAACTGCGCTCCATCGGTCTACAGCCCGATCTGCTGGTTTGCCGCTGTGCCCAGCCCATTCCTGAATACATCAAGACCAAGGTATCGGACTTTTGTGACGTGCCCGAGGCCTGTATAATCGCGGCCAGCGACGCCTCTAGCATCTATGAAGTGCCGCTGCTGATGGAGCAGGAGGGGCTGGCCGAGCAGGCCATTCGACTGCTAAACCTGGAGCCGCGCATTCCCGATCTGACGGCCTGGACCCGGTTAGTGGAGAATTTATACAGTCCCACCCAAACCCTAGACATTGCCATTGTGGGGAAATATGTCAGCTTAAATGATGCCTATCTGTCGGTGGTGGAGGCATTGCGACACGCTGCGATCGCAATCCACGCCGAGGTCAGCATCCGCTGGATTAGCTCAGAAGATATTGAAAACAGCGAACCGGCCACCTATCTAGAAGGGGTACATGGTGTGGTGGTACCGGGCGGTTTTGGCAGTCGCGGCATCGATGGCAAAATTCACACCATCGAATACATCAAAGAGCAGGGGATTCCCTTCCTGGGCCTGTGTTTAGGGATGCAGTGCGCCGTGGTGGAATGGGCCAGGAATGTGGCCCAGCTAGCCGGGGCCAACAGTTCTGAAATTGATCCTGATAGTGAAAATCCGGTGATCAACCTGCTACCGGAGCAACAGGATGTGGTGGACCTGGGGGGCACCATGCGACTGGGTCTGTATGCCTGCCGGTTAGAACCGGGCACCCTGGCCAGTCGGCTCTACGACCAGCCGGTCATCTACGAACGGCACCGCCATCGCTATGAGTTTAACAACGCCTATCGCAATTTGTTGTTAGAAACAGGCTATGTGGTGAGCGGCACATCCCCAGACGGACGGCTGGTGGAGATTGTTGAGCTGCCAGAACATCCGTTCTTTTTGGCGAGCCAGTTTCACCCAGAGTTTCAGTCTCGACCCAATGCGCCCCATCCGCTGTTTTTAGGGATGATCAAGGCGGCTGCCAAACGCGCTGGCAATCCTGTTCCAGCCGTCGAGGAGAGTATGCCTGACGCCGTCCCAGCCGAGAAAAAAGTGCTTTCCGAGTCCATTGCGGACCCGGTGGCGTAGGTAAACCCTTGGCTCAAAGCGGCTCGTAGGTGCGTCCCTCGTAGGCGCGGCAGCCTTCGCAGGGGCCGGTCGGATTCACGGCGCAGCGAATATGGGGAGAGCGGGCATTGAGCTGACAGGTAATGTCGCCGATGACCAGACCAATGCCATCAATGTAGTGCTCATCGGGGTCGCGGAGTCGCCATGGGGAAATGGCGGAATATTGTCCGGACTCCATGGCCAGATCGAGCCGGTCGACCATACGCCGCTCGGCTCGATAGCTGGCCCATACCGATAGGACCGGTGGCACAAGCCCCACCAAAATCAAAAACACCACTACGGTCATAGATAGCGATTGCTGGGAATTAATTTCCTCTGATCCTAGCGCAGGTTTTTGGGGTAGGCGAAAGGGCCTAGCTAATCTTTAGGCCGATGGGTGGACTTTACCTGGAGTTCCTTGAGCTGGCGCTGATCGACGCTGGAGGGGGCCTGGGTTAGGAGACAGCGGGCCTGCTGGGTTTTAGGAAATGCGATCGCATCTCGAATCGACGTCTCCTCGGCCATCAGCATCACCAGCCGGTCAAGACCGTAGGCAATCCCGCCGTGGGGCGGTGCCCCAAAGTCAAAGGCATCCATAAAAAAGCCAAATTTTTCACGGGCTTCCTCATCCGATAGACCAATGGTGGCAAAGACCTTGGCCTGTACATCGGGCTGGTAGATGCGCAGACTGCCACCGCCGATTTCATAGCCGTTTAGCACCAGGTCATAGGCCACGGCGCGCGCCGTCGTCAGGTCATCCACATCCTCAGGGTTAGGGGCCGTAAACGGGTGGTGGAGGGCCTCATAGCGGTTTTCATCGGCGTTCCACTCAAACATGGGAAAGTCAGTCACCCACAAAAAGTTGAGCTTGTCAGGGTCAATCAGGTCCAGCTCGGCAGCAACGGCCTGACGCACCTTGTCTAGGGCCGCATTGACCGTGGCCGTTGGACCAGCCCCAAACAGCAGCAAATGCCCCGGCTCGGCCCCGGTACGCTCTAACAAGACTTGCTTTTGGTCCTCGCTGAGGTTGTCTTTGATCGCACCGATGGTGTCGATTTCGCCACCGTCGCGGACACGGATATAGGCCAGTCCCTTAGCCCCCGCATCGGTTGCCACCTTAAACACATCGCCACCGGGTTTGATGCGCACGTTGGAAATGGCATCGTTACCGCCGGGTATGGGCAGCACCTTGACCTGGCCGCCCGACTTAACCGCACCGGAAAACACCTTAAACCCAGAGTCTTTGACAATGTCAGATACCTCCACCAGCTCTAGGCCGTAGCGGGTATCCGGTTTGTCGCTGCCGTAGCGATCCATGGCCTCAGCATAGGTCATACGGGGAAAGGCCGAGGGCAGCTCAATGCCCTTGACCGCCTTAAAAATATGACCGGTCAGCCGTTCATTGAGCGCCAGGATCGCCTCTTGATCCATAAAGCTCATTTCCATATCCAGCTGGGTAAATTCCGGCTGGCGATCGGCGCGCAGATCCTCATCGCGAAAGCAGCGGGCGATTTGGTAGTAGCGATCCATCCCCGCCACCATCAGCAGCTGCTTAAACAGCTGGGGCGACTGGGGCAGCGCATACCATTCCCCCGGATTTACCCGCGATGGCAGCACGTAGTCCCGCGCCCCTTCCGGTGTGGAGCGGGTCAGGATGGGGGTCTCTACCTCAATAAAATTCTCCTGGTCTTCCAAAAACCGGCGGATCGCCTTCATCACCTCGTGGCGCAGGCGAATGTTGCGTCCCATGCGTTCCCGGCGTAGATCCAAGTAGCGGTACTTTAGCCGCAGCTCTTCCCGGACATTTTCCTCCTCGGCGGTCGAAATCTGAAACGGCAGCTGGGTGCGCACGGCGCTCAGCAGCTCGATACTGCTGGCATAGATTTCCACCTTACCCGTGGGCAGGTTTGGGTTGAGCGAAGCGGGGGGACGCTGGCTCACCCGTCCCTCAATTTTGACGACATACTCGTTGCGCACCTGATCCGCCACCGGATACGAGGCCGGTGTGCGTTCCGGATCGCTAACAATTTGCACCACCCCTTCGCGATCGCGCAAATCCAAAAAAATCACACCGCCATGATCGCGGCGGCGGTCAACCCAGCCATACAGAGTAACGGTCTTATCAATATGCTCAGCCCGCAGCTGGCCGCAGTATAGGGTACGCATAGATCCAGGGAAGGTGTGATTTTCGTACGATTCAATAAAGCCTACCCATTATCTAGTATCGTTCGCCTGCTTTATCAGAAAGTTTTGATGGGTATCGGGGGAAAGACTAGCAAACCATCCTCCCCCATACCGGCTCTACACCATCACTTCCGGACTGCGCAATATGTCCGATAGCATTGACGCTGGCTGTTGCTGATGGGGCCAAGCAAAGGCGTGGCGAAAAGCAGCTTCCTGACAGGCTCGCAGCCCATCAAAGCCAATCACATCGTGGGTCAGCAGACTTTCATACTCAAAGGGCAGACGCACATTGTGTAAACCGGCATTGTCCGTGCAGATAGCAATATCTACCCCAGCATCAAAACAGCGGCTAAACACATCTTTAAGCTGGCTGATTTCGTCCAGGGTGCCCGTTTGCAGATAGGTAGTTGGACAAATTTCTAAACACTGCCCGCGAGCAGCCACATCCTTTAATAGCTCCGGATAGTGCAATGGGATCTGAATACCGTGGCCGATGCGCATAAGATAGGGCAGCAGTTCTGGATAACAGCCATTGGCAGTCTCATACAGATGCCCGGTGGTCTTGATCCCCAGGGATTGGGCATAGCGATACAGCTGCACAATCTCATCTAGCTTGTCCCGGTAGGCGGCGTCGCCTCCAGCGATATCAACGGCACATATATAGTTCGGATACTGGGCCGCCAGATCAACGGTGGCTCGATTGATTTCAAAGGGCAGGCGCGAGTGCATACACAGGATTTGGCGCGTCACCACCGGGTACTCTGTCTGTTCGCTGGCCCGGCCTACGATTTCAACCACCTCCGCCATCATATCCATCCGCTCCCGCTCGCTCAGGCTGTGGGGCGTTCGATAAAATGGCGTATATCGCAGCTCTAGATAGGCCAGATTCTCAAAAATGTAGGCTCCGCGAATCAGGCGATAGATAAAGTAAGGCAGCGCCTCTCGGGTCTGCACACTTTCAACCAGGGTATGCAGCTCCAGGTACTCTTCCAGCGAATCCTTAGGCTGACTGTAAAACCTCTCAAAGTCCGGATAGCCAGCAAATCTCTCCGCCAAATCAGGCCGATTTCGTTGGAAGTAGCGCCATAGGATTCTGGGTACGACAGAACCTCCCAGGTGGCGGTGGAGTTCCGCATAAAGACTCATGATGCCTCTAGGTGTAGGTGGTTTATGGAAATGGGAAAAACAATATCTAATCAGCGCTGATTAAACAAAGACCCCAGGTCGCTGCTAAATAACGCCGGGGATCCGCTGGCTATTTAAAGGTTGAAACAAAAGTTAAGAAACTGTGAAATGCTTATTAGATTCAGTTGTACCTCAGGATTTGAATTTTAGCCTGTGGGTATGACCAAGTCCTGAAGGGGCTTAAGCTTTAGTTAACCTTTGGGTGGTTGGCAAAAAATGATCTTGAAAAAACCGCTGTAAATTTATTACCCGTTATGGACAGGGTGGATGTTTCGTTTATTGACACTAGCCACCTTAGCTAATCATAATTGTGATTTGTTTGAACTCTAACGCGCGAAATTCCCTTGGCAAACGTTATTGTAATTGGTGCCCAATGGGGCGACGAAGGTAAAGGAAAAATCACCGATCTGCTTAGCAAGTCAGCGGATGTGGTCGTCCGCTATCAGGGCGGTGTCAACGCGGGTCACACCGTTGTTGTCAAAGATCAGACCTTTAAGCTACATCTGATTCCTTCAGGGATTCTGTACCGCGAAACGGAATGCTTGATTGGTAGCGGTACGGTGATTGATCCTAGAGAGCTGATCGTTGAGCTCGATAAGCTAGACGGTCTGGGTGTTTCCAGTAAAAACCTCTTCATTTCTGAAACCGCCCATGTGACCATGCCCTACCACCGCCTTATTGACCAGGCCTCCGAAGAGCGTCGCGGTAGCAAAAAGATTGGCACCACCAAACGCGGCATTGGTCCTACCTATGCCGATAAGTCAGAACGCACCGGGATTCGCATCTGCGATCTGATGGATCTAGCGACGTTTCGAGAGCAGCTGGAGTGGACCATCAGCTACAAAAATATTGTTTTAGAAAAGCTCTATAACCTACCACCGCTGGACCCGGAGGAGGTATTTCAGGAATATGAAGCCTACGCTGAGCGCCTGCGTCCCCACGTTGTCGACAGTTCTCTCCACATTTATAACGCGCTCCAAAAACGTAAAAATGTGCTGTTTGAAGGGGCTCAAGGAACGCTTTTAGACCTTGACCACGGCACCTATCCCTATGTGACATCGTCCAATCCGGTGGCCGGGGGGGCCTGCATTGGCTCTGGTATTGGTCCGACGGCAGTTGACCGCGTTATCGGTGTGGCCAAAGCCTACACCACGCGGGTGGGGGAAGGTCCCTTTCCCACCGAGCTGATGGATGAGATGGGAAATGCGCTGTGTATGCGGGGGGCTGAATTTGGCACAACCACCGGTCGACAGCGCCGCTGTGGCTGGTTTGATGCTGTCATTGGCCGCTATGCCGTTCGCATTAACGGTCTAGACTGCTTGGCCATTACCAAACTGGACGTTCTAGATGAAATGGACGAAATCAAAGTCTGTGTCGCCTATGAGCTAGACGGTGAACGCTGCCAGGATCTGCCAGGGAGCGCTAGCCTGTTTGCCCGGTGCAAACCTGTGTATGAGGTGATGCCCGGCTGGCGGCAGTCTACGGCCAACTGCCGTCGTCTAGAGGATTTGCCCAAACAGGCCCTGGACTATCTGGAGTTTTTGGCCAAGCTGATGGAGGTGCCCATTGCAATTGTGTCTTTGGGGGCTAGCCGCGACCAAACCATCATCGTGGAAGACCCCATCCACGGACCAAAGCGGGCACTGTTATACGAAAATGGGGGGGCATTTAAGGTGGCTTAGGTCACGGATTGTAACCCGAGGCGCTAGGATAATAAAGCGCTAAATTTGGCCTGCTTGCAACCGGCAGCTGTCGGATAGGCAAAATGCCTGGATTAGCCAAAGATGTGGAGTCAGGACTCGCCTTGAAACGGCTGGCCACACTGACAAGGCTGACGAACAATAGCTTATTTTTTGATTGAATTGGACAACTGACAATGGAACTGACTCTCGACTGTGGCAAGCGTACTGAAACTGAAAACCCTGGGGCTCTGCGCCGTGGGGGTCTGACGCCTGCCGTTCTCTACGGCCACGATGGGACAAATTCTGTCTCGCTCAAGGCCAATACCCATGAGGTTGAAGCCCTACTACGCCGTGCCAAGGGGCAAAAAGTTGAGCTGAGCCTGAATGTAACGGATATGCCCTGGAATGGCACGGTGGTTTTGCAAGAGGTGCAAAATCACCCCTGGAAAAATCAGGTCTATCATCTGAGCTTTTTGGCTAAGTAGCCTACAACATCCTCAACGATATTGGTTGGTTAGGCGTTTGGGTAATACTGCCCAAGCGCCTTAGTTTATGGTGTTGTTTTCTGCTACGAGGCTCCCAGTCAGGGATTAGGCAGGTATAGTATAGGCGTTACGCTTTTTATCCATTTTTTCACCGCAGATATGGGATCGCCTAAGGGAAAACCGGTTATCAACGACATGACCGATTTGATTGTGCCAGCGGCGCTGCGGATCTGGTTGGCTTTCCTATTGTTATTTGTGTTGCTGGGATATTCGGTGGCGGCCAGTATTATCTTTGGGGCCGTGGGTGGGTTTGCGGGGGGTCTGGTTTCTGCCTGGTGGATTGCGCCAGGTGGAGTACCTGTGCCCCCCGATAAAAAAGCGGCATTCCTACGACTGCCTAGATGGCGCTGGCGCACCGAACGTCGCAGCTTGCGACGGCGACAGCGCTAGCGTGTTTATCTTTTTGTCCAAGCTGTTGCCCTTACTGGTTTATCCGTTAGGGCTAACCTGTTTGCTGCTAGGACTGGCCCTTGTCTGGCTGTGGAAAGCTCCCCGACGCTCCCTGGTTGCGATCGCAACCGCCCTTTTAATTCTTTTTGGCAGCAGCAACCCTCTTGTCGCCGCCACCCTAGTCAAAACCCTTGAGTGGCGCTATCTGCCCCCGGACCCAATGCCTGCTGCCGATGCCATTGTTGTCCTGGGCGGCAGCACCTACCCCCAGTCGCCACCGCGCCCTTGGGTCGAAGTGACCGATGCCGGGGACCGCGTTTTATATGGCGTCAAACTTTATCAGGAGGGAGCAGCACCGCTGATTGTCTTTAGCGGTGGCCGCATTGACTGGAAAGGGGGCGGTCCGCCAGAGGCGGATGATATGACCCAAATAGCCCTCGCCATGGGAGTTCCTGAGCGCGATATCCTGCAGGAAAACGAGTCCCTGAATACGTATCAAAACGCGCTGTATACGGCACAAATTTTGCAGCAGAGACAGATAGACACGGTCCTACTCGTCACCTCGGCCATGCATATGCCCAGAGCCATGGCTATTTTTCAAAAACAGGGAGTCAATGTGACGGCAGCCCCCACTGACTACTGGGTATCGCAGCAGACCCTAGCAGAGATGCAGGGAGTTTCCCTCGGTACGGTGCTAAATGTCTTTCCCGATACCGAAGCCCTACACTTTTTTACCAAGGCCCTTAAGGAATACATAGGGTTAGGCGTCTATCGGCTGCGGGGCTGGTTATAGTAAAAAGAAACGATGCTCAAGCGCTCCTTTGAACCGGCTTCAGCCAGCAACGCTATTGAGCTACAGCAGGTGGCCTACGAGTTTCGTCAGGAAGTGCGCCATCGAGAAGCGTTTGAAGCCCACTGCCAGTGGTACTACGCCGCTGCTCAAAAGCACCGCAACGAGCTAGCCGCCATGGAAAATGACATTCCCTTTTTTAGCTGGTTTCAGCGACGTCGCCCCTAAATCACCTCTAGCTCTGTATTAGCCAGATGGGCCTTAAAAGGACGCTTGGCCCCTTCAATGGGAAACTCTACCACCACTGGAAAGTTGGGGCTGATGGGTCGCCCTTTCCAATCAGTCAAGACCTGCTTGACCGTACCCTCCATGCCCTCTGCGTTGTGGGGTTGGTTGCGGTGCTTAGGGTGATGAAATAAAACAACAGGGGATGAAATCCGTACGCGATCGCCAGCTTGCATAGACATTAATAATTCAAAAAAAATGAAGCGCCCACGCCCAGAATTATGAGCCAGGTAACTTGTAATACCATTTTCTCACAAGAAGCGTCCTAGTCGCGACTTTAACAACCACATGGTTGTTAAAGTCGTTAAATTGTCACCCGTACTATCACCAGATATTCACCGTTTAAGCATCAGGTTCGGTAATCGGGACATCCGGCAAATCGTCAGAGCCAGAAGGCAGTAGATTTTGCCATAGCAAAACGCCGGTCACCCCAGCCACACTCATGGCAATCAAGAGCACAATACTCAGTACCAGGGCCTGGAGAGAGCGGTGAGACTTGTCATCGGTGGCACCAGCAGCGTCGATGTCCGCCGGTTCTTCACCTTCGCCATAGCTTTCACCGTAGAGCAGGGCCTTAGACGCCGCCGTTAGCTCAGCTGGATAGCCAGCAGCATCCTGCTGGGTCGCGAGGGTAGGGGGCTGAGGGACGGCGACCGCCACATCGGATTTCACGGTGCAGCTCATGAGCACCACAGCAATGTTGTCATGGCCGTTTTTTTGATTGGCCAGCTCTACCCACGACTCAACGGCGGTGGTCAGCGGCACTATTTTTTTGACAATGAGGCCAATATAGTTGGCCCAGGACGCCTCCACCCGCTGGTGATCGCTCAGACCATCGGAACACAGGAGTAAAATACCGGTTTCATCTGGGACAAACCGTTGGACGTGGGGGGTGAGCCTGTCGGCCTCGCGGGTACCCAGGGCCTGGGTTAGGGCACCGCCATCCTCACGGGCCTGGGCAACCGCAGGATAGCTGCGGCCCGCCGCAATTTCACGACCGGCCACATCATCGTCTACCGTCAGCAGGTGACAGGCTCCTGGGGTGATCCAGTAGGCGCGGCTATCGCCGACGTGGGCCACATACAGCTCATTGACTTCGTCGTATCCCTGGGGGGTGGGAATACGCTGGGGAACCATCACCGCCGCCACCAGGGTCGTGCCCATCCGTTGCCGCTCGGTACGCCCCTGGATGTCGTTTTGACTAGCGACCAAGTTATTGGCAACGCGGATGGCGGCTTCAATTTGGCCCATGACTACGTAGGGCTCCAGAGGAGTCTCCTGCTCAGCGACTTCGGCTAAGAGGCTACGGAGCTGCAGCTGCAGCGATCGCACCACCGTCTGGCTCGCAATCTCTCCACCCGCATGGCCGCCGACACCGTCGCACACAATGGCAATGCGAGGCAAACTGGGTAAATCAGCGGTGCTCGCTCGTTCCAATTCAGTTTGGCTGGGGTAGCAGGCGTCTTCGTTGTGGGGCTGCTGGCCGCTGTGGGTGCTGCCCGCCACCTGGGTGGTTAGGGAAATCCCCATGGCTTGGGTTAGCAGTGCCCGATTGAGCTGCTCAAGGATGGAGGCAAAGTCAGGCTGAGGGTGGCGACAGGTCTCTAGCACTGGCTGTAGAAGCTGGGCGACTGAGCTATCGGACTTTGGCAGCAGGGTGGCAATCAAATCTGCCAAATCGCCCAGGGGGGGCTGACCGGGAATCAGCTGGCCCAGCCGAATGCGCCAGCCATCGACGTGAATGGCCTCCGGTGCCGTGAGACTGGCAGCCATATTAAGACCAAACAGGTGGGGCCAAAGGCTAAAAAGCTGCCAGCACCAGGAAATTTGCCGAAACGGCGAGCCGCTGGCCCAGGCCGCACCCAAGGTGGGAAAAAGCTTGCCGTGGCGGTCAAGCGGAGCATTGTCGAGCAGCAATACCGGACCATCAGCCAGGCTGCATTCACCATAGACCGTAGGCACATGGAGCCGATGGGGATAGGCTCGCAGATAGGGTAGAGCCGCAGCGGTAACCGTGTCGGGACTGTCCGGTGGTTCAGGGGCCTGGGTGTCCTGCCATACGCCGGGGCTCAACACCCAATAGCGCTCATTGACGCTTTGGCCAGCCGGAACATAGCGCCCAGGCCCTAGGGCTAGAACGTATTTTTTAAAAGGGTAGACGTCCACTTGAGTCATGTCAGCCAGCGATTTTGCCGAGATAAAGGCACAGCGGGGCAAAAAGAATAGGTTAATGGTAATCGTAAAAAGCTCAGTTTGAGGAGTTCTTTGAGCGCCTCTGCCAATCTGGAGTTGACTAGGTTAGCCCTAGCCCCACAGCTCGGATCGCCATCCCCCCCTAAAAGCGACCCGGCCAACCCATGGGGACATTTGCTATACCCTTGAGATAGCTAGAACGTGAAATGCCCATGAACTTGGCGATTTTTTGGATTCTGCTTGGGGTGGCACTCTGTGTGATGGAGCTGATGATTCCAACGGCATTTTTGGAGT
>JBCCAQ010000289.1:0-6365 GCA_039814735.1 Cyanobacteria bacterium P01_A01_bin.15 | reverse complement strand
GGTGAGGCAGCCGCAAACGCTAGTTTCCAGTACTTGTGTGTACACCGTAGCCAAGATTGGGGGGAACAAGATTCAAAGCCCCCAATCTTGGGGGTTTGGGGGCCTGGATAACTGGTAGCTTCTTTCTCAGAAATCTCCTAAGCACCTCCTTAATGGAAATAGGATTGTCATCTCCCGGATTCCAGGTACAAATACCGTTTCGCCACACCTCATATTGGTAACATTGATAATTGCGGATATCAAACGGTAATGAGTGAGTATCTTCTCTTTGTCGAAACAAGATAAATTTCTTACCCAAAATCATCATCATGCCTAGCTCTAACATGACGTTAGAATTGCAAGTTGTAATATCCACAATGCCAAAGTGCGCATCTCTGATTTGATTCATCAATTCAGAAAGGATATAGTCTTTGCCAGGTGGATGAATATAGCGCTTTGCCTGAATCTGGTGACTAGATAAAAAGTCTCTAGTACACTCTTCTAATTCTAAAAAGTCTGCTTCATCAGTCCGAAAAGGTCTGGCGATAAACCCGGATCGGTTCAAACTCAGCAGGATATCCTTGAGAGGGCTAAAACCATAACAAAAAAATCTCTGATTCTTCCAGGTCGGCTTTTTTCAAGATAGAGTTACTGACTTTTAAAAATATCACAAGTAGAATTAACGCCCTCACCATTGTCTTTTAATCAGAAGATAGATGTTATTCGGCTTGAGATAAGAAACGTCACCTAACTCTGAGCGCACGATGTCTCACGCGACCGCTCAGGGCTAAGAACAGGAGAATCACAAGGCGTTTTATTTGTCTCCCGGAACCCTGTGCGCATAGCTTTCAATAAGCTTATGCCCTGTCGTAACACGTTGACGTTCAATCGTGGAAAATAGCTTGTAGTATTGTTCCATCACAATCTGTGCAGGCACTATATCCAGAGGCAGGCTATTGACTAAGGTGTCCAGCACACCCCATTGGGTCAAACCCATAGTCAATATCCAAATGCCTGGGGGCAGTTGCTAAATTTTGACCGTAGCCAGCTGACTCACCATTACCCGTTCTACGATCTGTCTTAACACCATCGCTGCCCAGTCCACATCGGCCTCAGTAGTCTGATGGCCAAGGGTCAGGCGAATGCCAGTCATAGCCGCTACATCGCTAAAACCCATCGCTTTGAGGATTGGGCTAGGGGTGAGCTTGCCGCTGTGGCAGGCCGAGCCTGCGCTGATGCCAATACCGGCCAGGTTTAGCTGACGCACCAGGGTCTTACCTGTCACCCGTTTGCCATCGGCGTGGGGCAGATAGAAACTGGCATGGTGAGGCAACCGTCGCTGTGGATGCCCCGTTAGCACCAGCTCAGGATAACCCTGCAGCTGTTTAAGTAAGCGATCGCGCAGCCGCTGCAGCCGCTGTTTTTCCTGGGAGAGCTCTTGGTTGGCCAGCTCTGCAGCCGCGCCAAATCCAGCAATGGCTGGGACTGCCTGGGTTCCTGAGCGCAAATTAGTCTCCTGACCGCCGCCATGGATCAAAGGCATCAGGTCGGTACCTGGTTTTACATATAGCGCCCCTGCCCCCTGGGGACCATAAAGCTTGTGGCTAGAGATGGAGAGCAAATCTACCCCCAGCGCCTGCACATCGATCGGTAGCCGCCCTGCTACCTGCACCGCATCGGAGTGAAAAAGAGGCTTAAACAGAGGATCCCCAGCCTGGATCACGGCGGCTAGCTCAGAAATGGGTTGCACGGTCCCGATTTCACTTTGTCCGTAGATCACTGATACCAGCACCGTATCTTCGCGCAGCGCCCCAGCCAAATCCGTTGGATTTATCTGTCCATGGCTGTCTACCGGTAAGCGGGTAATATGCCAACCTCGCTGTTCTAGCAGCGCTACCGGTTTGGCAATAGCCGAATGTTCCACGGTGGAAATAATCATGTGGCGCGGTCTGCGATACTGCTGCGCCACTCCCATGATGGCCAGGTTATTGGCCTCGGTACCGCTGGCGGTAAATGCGATCGCATCTGCCGATGCCCCAATCAGCTCAGCCACCTGCATCCGCGCCGTTTCCATCACCGTCGCCGCTCGACTGCCCCAAACATGCAGGCTAGACGGGTTACCCCAGGCGGCCGTCATGGCCGCGCCCATAGCGGCAATCGCCTCCGGGCGCGGTGGTGTGGTTGCACTGTAGTCCAAGTAGATCTGCATTGCCTGCCCTGGTTGAGATAATCCCACCCTAAACAGCCTCCGGTTCTTTACCTGAGACAACCGGTGCTGTTTTACTCAGGGCCAGTTTGGGGTGCTCCCCTTCCACCTGCTGGCAGTTCCACTCATTACGGAATAGCAGCACGGGGCGACCATAGCTATCTTTGACCGTCACCGTATTAAACAGGCGGCCTGCATCTTTTAATGCCTCCCAACCGCCGCCCACCCAGCGAGCCACGCTGTAGGGCAGCATATCCAGCATCGTATCGACGTTGTACTCATTTTTTAGACGAAACTGCACCACCTCAAATTGGAGCTGCCCCACCGCCGCCAAAATGGGATCGCGTTTCGACTCATCCGCCGAATACATAATTTGAACCGCGCCCTCTTCTCTCAGCTCGGTTACCCCTTTGCGAAACTGCTTAAACTTAGACGGGTTTGGGTTTTTTAAATAGGCAAAAAGCTCGGGTGAGAAAAACGGGATCCCTTCGTACTCCAGCTTTTTCCCCTGATAGATGGTGTCGCCAATGGCAAATACCCCCGGATTATTCAGCCCGATCACATCACCCGGATAGGCGGCTTCCAACGACTCGCGTCCCTGGCCAAACAGCTTTTGCGGATGGGAGAGCCGCACATTTTTACCCGACCGGGCATGGTTGACCACCATGTCTTTTTCAAATCGGCCAGAGCACACCCGCACAAAGGCAACGCGATCGCGATGTCGCGGATCCATATTGGCCTGAAGCTTAAATACAAATCCAGAAAACTCTTCCCGCGAGGGCGGCACCATCCCCACGGTGCTTTCCCTAGGCCCAGGTTTAAGGGCAAAGTCCAAAAACGATTCTAAAAATAGCTCTACCCCAAAATTAGTCATGGCGCTGCCAAAGAAAACAGGGGTCATCTCCCCCTCGTGGACTAGCTCCAAATCCAGCTCAGGCCCGAGCTCATCTAGCACCTCTAGCTCTTCTAAAAACTGAGCATAGACCTCACCGTCACCCACCAGCTCTTCAATGCGGGGATCGCCCCAGTCGAGCACCGTATCAGCCGCCGCCTTACTGCCGTGGGCCGTCCGCTCAAACAGGTGAAACTGTCGTTTGCGTCGATCAAATACCCCCTTAAACCGATCGCCCATACCGATGGGCCAGTTGACGGCGTAGGTAAACAGCTCCAGCTCTTTTTCAATTTCATCCAACAGGGCCAGGGGCTCTTGCCCAGGACGGTCCAACTTATTAAAGAAGGTAAAAATTGGCAGACCGCGCATTTTGCAAACCTCAAACAGTTTGCGGGTTTGCGGCTCTAACCCTTTGGCCGCGTCCTCTAGCATCACCGCGTTATCCGCCGCCGCTAAGGTGCGGTAGGTGTCTTCACTAAAGTCCTGGTGCCCCGGAGTATCCAGCAGATTAATCCGGTAGCCGCTGTAGTTAAATTGCAGCACCGTCGAGGTAATCGAAATTCCCCGCTGTTGCTCTAGCTCCATCCAGTCGGAAACCGCATGCCGCTGGGCACGACGCGCCTTGACCGATCCCGCTTCATGGATGGCCCCTCCATAGAGCAGGAGTTTTTCCGTCAGCGTTGTTTTACCAGCGTCAGGGTGAGAAATGATCGCAAAGTTACGACGCTGCTCGACGGCGGCATCGATTGTTGCTGGAGACGATAGGGTGGTGGTCATGGAGGTGTTTCAGCTCAGCGAGCGTTGGCACGATCCCCAGATAGTAAAAGCACTGGAGTAGCTCCTATTGTACTGTCCAGTGTCTATGGTCTGGGGCTCTACCAGTCAGCATCATAGTGCTCAACCACAGCTCCCTCGGTAGTGATTACCGTCAGGGGCAAGGCGGTCTCGGCCTCACGGCGAGCAAACTGGACCACCTGCATTCCTTGCTGAACCGGGTCTACCACCATTAAGTAACGATCGTCTTGCCACCGTAAATCAACGACCTGATGATGCATCAGCCAGGCTTCCGCTAAAGCGCCCTGATTGATTGCACTGCCTTCATCATGGCTGTAGCAGCTCGCCCACACCTCATCAGCCACGGCCCATAGCCCCGACAGATTTACCGGTTCCATGCGAGCACTCAGGCCATAGGTCGTAAAGCTGAGGATATCGTGATCCCAAAACTGGGTCGCCAGCTGTTGAAAGTCTTTGTCCTGGGTCAAAGCGCTGTAGCGTTCATCTGTCGCCAGCTGCTTTTGTTGCTGATCCCGGCTAGGGCGCTGCCAGTCGACGGCCTCACTACAGACTGAAAACTCTGGAGAATCCTCCTGGACAGCCGTATCAGCCGATATTTGAGGCTGGGTGACAACAGCATCAGCGACGTGAATAGAACGGCTGACGGCCTTGAGACTCCCTAAAAGGCCGACAGTAGCCAAGATCAGTAGACCTTGCCTCCCTAGCTGCTTAAATTTGGATACGACCATGGCTAACGTTTGATGCGCCCTGCTGACAATATTTTGTTTACGACGTGATATTTGCCCTCACTGAGTCAGTCCCCTTCCGGTGGTACTCACTCAGCAAACCTACAGGCAAATCAGGAACTGTTTTTTGATAGGCTAGGCGGCCGTTAGAAAAAACAAAGCCTTCTCGAATAGGAAGGTCCAACCCCTGCCATACCAAGAACGATGGGCAGACGTTATCGTTTAAGACTGACCCAATCTCTGAATAAAGATCCCCAATCTCTGAATAAAGATCTATAGGGTGCATCGGTGATAGCTCTAGCACCGCCGAAAATCTTTAAAGTTTGATAGGTCCGGAACCTCAAACAAAAGCTACCTACGCACAGATACTCAGGAGATCTGTGTATAGCCCTTAAATATGCTCAAGTTAGCATGTTAAAACCGGAGCGAATAGCAGTTTTTACTCAGCGTGAGAATACGAGCGCAAAGTACTGCTACCTAAGTACGTTCTTATCAAGCTTATATAGCCATTATGGTGGACGACTGTCCCGGAGAATGTTCACCTAGTCCAATTTTTAGGAAATGTAATGACTGTCCCACCGCAAGCCTGCGTGTGTTTGGCTCACCAGTCTAGCTGTCTGATTCTCGGCGGGCACGATGTTGGGAACTGAGGCTATTGCGCTCCCAAAAATATCCGCCAGCATAGCCTTGAATATTTGGTTGGGTTGCGGCCAGGGCCAGCCGTTTTTCAGCGATGCAGGCGTATTCTTCGTCTATTTCGATGCCGACGTAGCGGCGGCTGAGTTTTTTGGCTACTACGGATGTAGTACCTGAACCTAGGAAGGGATCAAACACCATATCTCCAGGCTGACTGCTGGCTAAAATAATTTTGGCAATGAGTTTTTCTGGCTTTTGGGTGGGGTGCTCCGTGTTTTCTGGCATGGACCAGAATGGGATGGAAATATCCGTCCACAGGTTGGAGGGATGGGTGATGCGGAATTTGCCTTGCTCTGTCGTTTGCCAATCTTTGGGATTGCCGGTGCGATCGCGATACGGAGCCAGCACCCGACGCTTTACTTTTACAGCCTCAACGTCAAACGAATAATCCTCCGATACGGTGCCAAACCAAATATCCTCAGATGAGTTTTTCCAATTTTGTTTTGCTCCCCGTCCCTTTTCGCGCTCCCATGTAATCCGGTTACGCACCATAAAGTATCGAGAAAAGACGTTATACACCGCCGGTGATGATTGCCAGTCACAGCAGACATACGCCGAAGCATTGGGTTTGAGCAACCGGGGCATCTGGGACATCCAGCTTTCCAACCAGGCTTCATACACCGCTTGCGATCGCTGGTTAAAGGTTGTTTGGTTAAAAACTTTAGAGCGGTTATAGGGGGGATCCACAATCAACAGATCCACAAACCTATCAGGCAGCTGGGGCAGCGCCTCCAGGGCATCCTGGCAAATGGTGATGTTTTCCAACCGCTGACAGGTAGCGTCCTCAGGTAACCTCACCAGCTGCTGCCGATAACTACAGCGCTCATCGCTGCTCAACACCAGGGTGCGATTATTCGGCGCTCGCTGTTTATCCTCGTTCATCAGGTTGGCTCGTACATCTAGAGCAGCATAGCAAGTGTCCGGATTGTCCTCGTCTAGCTAATATCTGCGAATCTTCAGTAGACGTAAGCAAAGCGATTAGTATGGAACAATACTCCGGTTAGTCAATTTCCCATAACTCCCATGTTTGAAGCTCTCTCAGAACGATTTGAATCTGCCTGGAAGACCCTGC
>JBCCAQ010000396.1:0-2575 GCA_039814735.1 Cyanobacteria bacterium P01_A01_bin.15 | reverse complement strand
TAAGCTGAGTGAAGTATTTTTCCAACTTTTGAACAAGGTTAGTGTCTCAAAAAAGGAGTGTTTATACTGAAGGAGAATAGCTTTCAAGTCGTAAAATTATAGATGTAAAAAAACCTTGAAATTATTAGTTTAGATATAGTTTCATTAACGATACTTTAGATGGCTAATTACAGATTGCTGTAATATTACGTGCCTTCAAAGTACCGTTTTATAATGACATCCAGCCTTTGGGTATCGCTTTTGTTTGTTTTGCTGAGTCCCTCAATAATGAAATTTCCACTTTGGCAGTACCTTCAACAACCGGTCTTTAACCCCGATCACCAGACAATCTTTAGCCCATTTAAATTCTGGCAAAATCACACCGTTCACCATTTAGAGCGATGCTGGACAAAAGAATACCGACGGCAGGGACGACTTAAGTAAAAGTTGATTAAACATTAGGAAAACCTGACTTTTTTTTGTTTGATCGCTAATATAGAGACTTTGTCTAAGCCTAAAATCTGATCGGTTCATATAGTAAATGTTAGTAAAAGAGAGTGATTGCTAAAGAATTTAGCAATCACTCTCTTTTTTGACGTTTACTACTCTCCAACAGGGTTGCTAGCGTGTAGTCAAATAGCTATCTAATTTTCTTGAGTTATGTAGTCCGCAATGGTCGAACGGGCGTTTTGCCAATCCGCTAGCGCCTGCTCGGACCACAGCCAATGGCGTGATAGCTGCTCTAGGGTCACGTCTTCGTTATCGGTGGTTGGGAGCGCGTCTTTCCAATGGTCGGCAGCAACTGCCAAAAGCGCCAGCCTCTCATCGGCAAAGCTTTCATCGGCTTGTTGAGAGTAGATCATGGCTAGCCCAATGTGGGCATGTAGCTTAGTGGGCAGGCTTTGGGGGTGGGTATGTAGCGTCAAAATTGGGATGTCATAATCCCTACCTGCCGCCAGCGCATTGGTCCATGCCTCAAGGGCATCGTCCCTAAGGCCCTGCTGATAGTAGGCAAATCCTAGGGCAACCTGGGCATCTAGCCAGTTGGACCTGACCCCTAGGGCATCTCGCCATGAGTTGGCCGCATCGTAGGGCTCTATGGTGATGCCCCCCGCTGGGCCCTGGTTCATTAAATCCCATTGCAGCTGTCCTTTGGCAAACAGCAGCGTGGGGTCGTCGGTGTTGCCCAGGGAGTCGATCCGATCAAGCGCCTTTTTTTGCTCCCCTGCGGCGGCCATTTGGCTAAGTATTAGAGCACTATTCTTAGGATCGCCGCTGACAATACCGCTAATTTCGACAAGCTCGGAAGGTAGGTTTGTGGGCTGGGTGGGTTGCGATCGCGGGGCAAGCCAACTGAGTGGATCGCTGATGCCGACACCCGCCAAGACAGCTAAAGCAGCGGCACCGATAGCCCCCATCTGCCATTTTCGCAATCCAAGGTTGGGGCCAGACCGATTAACCGGAGCAGAAACAGGACGGTCCTCACTGCTTAGGGCGGCTGCCCCATGGGCGGGTTTGGGAGGAACCACCGCTGCAGGCTTTTTGGGCAGCTGCTCGTATAGATCGAGGCCGGGGGTCTCTAAGGTCTCTGGTATTAGCGACTCATCTATATCGGCCAGCATTACCTCGTCTGGGACAGACGGCTGAGATAGCTGCTCAACCAGCTCCGTCATGGTCGAGGCATCTTCTTCGTTGTAGCTGAGGATTTCCTCAAGCTCTACGGTTTCAACTACGGTGTCTAGATCGAACTTATCCACCGGGCCTTTGGCCTCTGGGTCAGCCTCAGCCAGGGGGGGCTGGACTGGTGTCTCTGGCCCATCGAGCGCCGCCAGGGCCGATTCAGACTCGCTCAGTAGCTGATCGAGGGCGCTGTTATGGGTTCCAGGTTTGCTGGCAAGATAACCGTCAAACCCAGGCTGCATATACAAAATCGGCAGCGCCCAGTAGCTATTGTGGGAGCCGTGGGCTGAAATTAGCCCCTGGCGAGTCCGATTGAGACATAGATCAATGGGATTGCCCTGTTTTAAATTTCGGTAGAGCAGCTGGGTAAATGTAATCGCTACGTCATCAGGGATACGCTCGGCCATGGCAATCACGCCGGGGATGCCACGGTTGACTAGGGCCTGGGCTAGGTTTTGTTCGTGCCAGCCGACCTCAGGTCCTGGCTTCTGGGCATAGGCACCCCGGCAAGAATTTAATACGGCTAGCTTGACGCCGTTATTAGAAAGCAGTCCGGCTAAATCTTCACCGCTGATGCGTTCAGTCAGTCCCGTCTGGCGGCTGACCAGGTACAGGTCCCCACCGGCATTGCCCAGGTTGCTGTGGCCCGCATAGTGCAAAACCTGGTAGTCTCCCTGCTCTAGCGCCTGGGTTAGTTCAGCTCGCCCCGGCTGCTCTAAAACCGTTAGCTGCACATCGAGCTGTCGCTTTGGCAGGATATCGTAGCCGCCTCCGGACCTCATCAATACGGGGTGTAGCTCGTTTTTTAGGTGATTGGCTTCACGGGCAAGTTCTAAACGATCCTGATCGTTGGGAGCAGCAATCACCATCAAAACCCGCAGCGGACGATCAAAATCAGGCACCGTGGCTACAGGGC
>JBCCAQ010000178.1:0-11319 GCA_039814735.1 Cyanobacteria bacterium P01_A01_bin.15 | reverse complement strand
GAAGGTCCGTCGCTTTTACCATAGTCATGAGGAGCTACAAGGTTTTGTGTTTGGTTACCTTGATCTTGAAGGCTCCTCGTTTTTTGAGCTAGTGGCTGATGTCGCTCCATTCACATAATGCGTGGGATATAAATTATTCCATTCATAGGTAAGATGCGTAAAAGACGGGTCTCCCTTTGGACGAAAGTGATCGACTGAAATATTGCCAAGTGTTAGCACCTCTTCAGTGAGGTAACACTTACCTAGAAAATCAGCATAGAGTTTTTCTAATACATCCCCCTCATTCCAAGATCTAAGTTTTGCCAGAGACCTAATGTTTGGTATCGGCAGCATTAGCATCTTTAGCCTGTATTTAATGAGCTGCAAAACGCTCTGGCTGCAGTAGCGTGTTGCCTGTCTATCGTCCGTCTGCACCGTCTACCCCCACGACCCACCCCTACCATGGCATCTTCCTATTCCTTTGATGTGGTCAGTGATTTTGACCGTCAGGAGCTAGTCAACGCCCTTGACCAGGTGCGTCGTGAGCTCAAAAGTCGCTATGACCTCAAAGACACCAAAACCACGTTAGATCTGGGCGAAACCATCATTTCGATCGAAACAGCCAGTGAGATGACCCTAGAGGCTGTCCATGTCTTGGTCCAAACCAAGGCAGCTAAACGCAACCTGTCGATGAAGATCTTTGACTATGGCAACATCGATGCGGCCAGCGGCAATCGTATCCGCCAAGATATAGAGTTAAAAAAGGGGCTGAGTCAGGAGACCGCCAAGAAAATCTCCAAGATGATCCGCGACAATCTGAAAAAAGTTCAGGCCTCGATTCAAGGCGATGCGGTCCGCATCTCAGCCAAGTCCAAAGATGATCTACAAAGCGCCATTCAACTCATTAAAGAAGAAGACTGGCCGGTGGCATTACAATTTCAGAATTATCGTTAGGGCTGTTTTTATCATTTGACTGCTCACAGATGAATGCTCACAGATCTAAGGTCATCCAGACTGCCCTAGCCTGATATCCTAAGCTGTCATAGAGCTTTAGGGCGGCCACATTATCAGTAAATACCTGTAGGGAGAGCTGGTGGTACCCCTGAGCTTGAGCCCAGACCCTAGCTTGGGTCATCAACGCACAACCTAAGCCTTGGCGACGATGTTCTAGCGCAACATACACCAAGTAAACATAGGCTTGTGGAGCGCCCGTTAGCTGATCAACAGACTGTCCCAGCCAAAGACACCCTACAGGTTCTACGGTCTGGGCCGTAAACCCAATCCGTGAAACGGCCAGAGAACTATTTGTTTCTAACCACCACAGGCTTGATGGAGCTGCAAAATACCGATCAACCGTCGGGCCTATGTGGGTAAGACTTGTCGCTCCCAGCTCTCCATAGGCCTTTTCCATCGTCGAAATCAACCGTAAGCGATCGGCATTGGCCCCCTCAACCAATCGATAACCTGGTGGCCAGCTAACTGCCGAATCCATCAGATATGAGTGTCTTTGAGAGTAACGCTAGCTCGTCACCCTCAATGGGGGCTGGGGCCATCATGTCGCTGGGTAGCCAGATTCGGGCACTCACCGCTAGCATTGCCACAAGAAACACAATCAGAATGACAAACGGCATCACATAGGAGCGAAAAATAGACATAACGGTGTGCCTCTAAAACGAAGAATAGACAGAAACTGCTGAATAGATTAACCGCTTCTATTAAGTATCGTAACGTCTCTTTGGTAGTGAAACTAAGCCACTTGCATCAAGGCTATGACCACAGGTCATCATCCTCTAAACCCGGTCGGGGCACTGGCGATATGGGCCGATGGTGCAGCTGCCGTAACCACCACCAGCCTCCCACGGCAAGGATTAGCGAGCACCAACCCAATAGAGACTTAAGTAATAAAAAGCCACCCACAGCGAACATGGCCCCAAATAGCAATAACAGCGCGGCCATCACCCGCTGCAGTTCCAGACCCAGATTTTGTAAGGGTCGTACGCCCGTGCGCTGTCGCTGTCGTCGCCAACCAGGGCCACCGGGTCGTACACGACGATAAAAATTATCCAGGGTTTCGTCGGATTCAGGTGGGGTGAGCAGCATGACACTCACCCAAACCACGGTGGTAATGCCTGCTGTCACTAGCAGCCGCAGCCCAAAATCAGAAATCCTAACGACGTCTAAAACGCTGGTGAGTAGACCAATGACAAACCCGGTCACCATGGAACTCAGCTCAGCCGCCGCATTGATCCGCCACCAAAACCAGCGCAAAATTAGAACTAGCCCAGGTCCGGTGCCAATGGCAATGACTAACCGGAAGACTGTCCCCACATCGGAGGCAAAGAATGCCGCTGCTGCCCCCAGGACGGTAACGAACACCGATGTAATTCGACCCACATTTACCAATTCAGCCTGGGTAGCGTCTGAATTAATAAACCGACCATATAGGTCATTGGTCAGATACGAAGCCCCCCAGTTAATCAGGGTTGACACCGTGCTCATAAAAGCAGCAATCAGTGAGGCGACCACCAACCCCAGCAACACCGGTGGCAAAAAGTCCAGCATTAGTTTGGGATATCCCAGCTCACGATCGGCTAGGTCTGGATAAATGGCCACCGCTGCCAGGGCCACAATAATCCAAGGCCAGGTACGAATCACATAGTGCAAAATATTAAAAAACCAGGCGGCTTTTTCGGCTTCGTTTTCGTTTTTGGCGGCTACCAATCGTTGAATAAACTCGCCACCCCCGTCGCTACGACGAAAGGACCACCATTGCAAAAACACATAGGCCATAAAGGCACTGGCAGGAATACCCGCCACCGCGCTCCAGCCAAGCCCCCCCTCAAACGTGAGGGGTACTACGCTAAGGATGTCGAACTCGGTATTGGCCTGGGCCTGATTGACCAGGTTTTCCATGCCGCCCACTGATGCCACCGACGCCACCGCCACTACAATGGCCCCAAATAACGCCAGAAAAAACTGAAAAAAGTCGGTGGTCACCACGCCCCAAAGACCTGAAAATCCGGCGTAGAGTAGCACCAAAATACTGACAACAATAACGCTCCACAGCTTAAGGCTGTCATTGGGTGCTACCCCGACACTTTGCCAAAGCTCCAGGGCATCCACCACCTTGACCATGGCCAGCATGGCATAGCCAATACCAATGCAGTTAATGGGAACTGCAAAGAGAAACGCCTTGACGCCGCGCAGTACGGCTGCTGTATTACCGCCGTAGCGGATTTCGGTCAGCTCAGCGTCGGTCACCACTTCGGACCGTCGCCACAGCCTTGCAAACACATAGATCATCACCACGTGGGCAATGCCAAAGCTCCACCATTCCCAGTTGCCCGCAATGCCACGGGAACCCACTACACCCGCCACATAAAGCGGGGTATCAATGGAGAAGGTGGTAGCAGCCATACTGGTACCCGCTAACCACCAGGGTAAGGAGCGACCAGAGACAAAGAAGTCCTCCAGACTCCCTGAAGCCTTGCGTGACAGGTAGACACCTATCACCATTGTAAAGACAAGATAGGCGACGACAATCAGCCAATCAATCGGATGCATGGGCTTGAAATATAGGGAAATCTGAAGCGGTAGCCCAAATCATCCCATACGGTGATCGACTGTTGCAAAGGGAAGGTGGAGCAGGGAAAAAAGGGGATTTTTAGGGGTGAGATTTATAAACCGATGGTTTTGTAAAGCTTGTGTTTGTGAGTCCTCGATATTCGAAAATGCCGAATGCTTCGCTGAAGTTGCTTAAAGGTTCCTTAATATCGATTGCTATGCTTCGTACCGCTTTGCTGCTCGCCAGTAGTCTGCTGCTAACGGCTCCTAATGCTATGGCAGAAGGTCTGTCTCCATCTAGCCATGACACATTTGAGCGGCTGGACGATTTAGTTTTGCCAGTTAATGCTACGTCAGGTAGCTGCCCCGAGCAGGTGCGCTTTTGGCAGGAAACTCGTCGTGAATTTGAAGCCGGCGAAAACAATGGCACAATGCTTGATGTTTCATCGCTCAGTCGCGGAAAAACTGAATTTATTGACAGCCAGGAGCATTCTGTTACCTTTAGAGCGCCCGTCGTGCCAGAGTTTTATAGCTGTGTTGGCCAGCTTGGTGAAAGTGATGAGCACTCTCAGTCGCTACATTACCTCTGGTTTGAGCAAGGCTATGTTTATTTTCGGTTTGATATTGGTGCGATCGCACCAGCGCCCGACGAAAACTGGTATTTTGCCAACATCACTCATCAAGAAATCGTAGGTCAGTATCCCTATGTTCGCTGGGCCATTGGGGATTAAGTTCGAAGAACAGGAAGAACGTTCTGCCATGAGTCCGCCGCAATAAACCTTGATAGATGCCCCACGTTGGTTGTTGCAATCACCACATCTGGGAGTTCTAGAGTTTTGGCTTGGGCAATCAGAATCATATCACCGTCAATTGTTTTATCCCCTGCCGTTGGCTGCCCCTGCTGTCGCGCCTTTGCCCACAGTTCAGCTGCTTGCCGTATGGAAACCGTTGTAATTGGCAAATACTCAAGCTGCTGACACAAGCTATCTAGCCGAGCAAGCTCCTTCTTTTTGTTAGCTCGCAGTAATTCACGACGGACTTCGTAATCAGCAATTTCTGGAACAATTATGCGGTTGCCTGACTTGAGATGAGCCTGAAGCCACTGGTTACACGCAATCCCTTGAGAAGAGAGCTTTGGATTGGTAACCAGTCCAATTGGACCTGCGTCTAATGCAATTGCCCGAGCTACCATGTGATTCCTTTCATCTCAAGCGGGAATAACTGGCGGTCAGAAAGCCGATCTTTGTCCAGCCTCTGAACTAAATACTCGCCTGTCTCCTGCTGCTCTTCAACATCCTCATCTTCAATCCAAGACTGGAGCATATCAACAGCTTCAGCTTGTTTTTGTCTTAGTTGAAGTGATTTCGTCAGAAGCTGTAGGGTCATCGACTCAACCGAAAGACCTTGCTGTTCAGCTTCCTGCAAAAGGTATTGCTCTAATTCGGGAGAAAGATCCAGGGTTAACGTCATAAGCCTTTCAAAATGCCTGATCCTATATTAGCTTTACCCTCCTAGAGCTAGCGAAGCTATCCTGAGCGTGCAGAAACTATAAGCGTGGTGCGTTCCCGAAAATATATTGGTGGAGTTAACAGAAGTTGCAACAAGGAGCGCACCCTACAAGCTGATTTCACTATTGCAGGGAAGCATTATCCTGCAATAGACTTAGGAAAGTACAGTAAAGCCAGCTTCGTATTATGGCCTATCGCGACATCATTACGATTGAGTCTGACAAGCGTGGCGGCAAGCCGTGCGTTCGGCGAATGCGGATTACGGTCTACGATGTTCTAGGTTGGTTAGCAGCAGGCATGTCAACGGCTGAGATCATTGATGACTTTCCAGAACTGGTGGAGACTGATATCAGGGCATGCCTCGAATTCGCCGCTGACCGCGAGCACCGCTTAATCGCTTCGGTAAGCGCCGCGTGAAGCTACTGTTTGACCAAAATCTGAGTCGAAAACTGACCAATCGATTAGCTGATATTTTCCCTAAATCTAGCCACGTACAGTTTCATGGATTGGCAGAGAAAACGGATACTGAGATCTGGGAATTTGCTCGATTGAATGATTTCTGTATTGTGACCCAAGACGTTGATTTTGCAGAAAGAAGTCGATTGTACGGATCTCCCCCCAAAATAGTCTGGCTGAGATGTGGCAATGCGCCTACCAAACAAATCGAAACGCTTATTCGATCTGGTCAAGAAGCTATTCAAGAGCTTTTAGACAATCCAGCTCTTCATTGTCTGGAGTTACACTAAGCCATGCTGCATAGGTCAATCATGGTTGCAGTTGGTCTGGTAAACAAAGTTCTAGCCTTTGATGGTGTGTTCTAGATCTATCGGTGGAGTATTGGGAGTTGCATTAGGAAACACACCCTACAAAACTGTCCCATAGTAAGCATGGTGCGTTCTCCAAAATTTATCGGTGTGGTTGTAGGAGTTTTAGTAAGGAACGCACCCTACAAGGGTATCCGGCTATCAACATAGTCGGGAAATTATAAGCATGGTGCGTTCCTATTGGTTGAATTAGTAGAATTTGCGACAAGGAAAGCACCCTACAAGCTCTGCTTTAGCTCTCTTTTATAAATATTAAATCCTGTTTTCACTAAGCTGTAAATACATAAAAGCGTACTCCAAAAATAGATTAAAAAATAAAATTTTATACTTTGAAGATAGGGAAGTTCGTTTGTGATTATTTCAATTCTGAATAGAATTAATCTGACTGAATACAGAAATATAAAAAAAGGAAATAATAATGTCACTACTCCCGCTATCTGATCTGAGTAATGTTGTTTTGGATCAATTAGCAAAGGTGCAATTAGAGTAATATCCATTGAGTTAGTAAGAGACTCAACTTCAAGAGAAAGGGCTCGGCGCAAACGGACTAATTCTTTCAATTGTGCAGTTACAGCAGCAAAACCACCAGCAATAGCTACTGGGAAAAATATAACCACCTCAGCTGTTGAAATGGGTATTTTTCCCCAATTAGTTGTAAGCTCTTCAATGCGTTTATTTATTATCTCAGAATCAATTGGACATTGAGATTGATTTAGCCCGCAATCTTGAAGATTACCAATAACAGTTATGTATGGGTAAAATATCAAGAAAAAGAATACTGCAGTCCCAATTAAGAGTAGAGTTAGGGCCAAGCGAAACCTTTTATATTTCTCCTCATACACTTTTAGAAGTCTATCCAAATATGCATTCGTTGCGGCATCACTCATGCTGCCTCTCTAAATAAGCGTTGATTTGAGTTGTCTCCCCAGTGAGCATCAGTAAGATAACTGACAAACTGTTTCTGCCAATGATCTGCAGGTTATCTATTAGGGCGATTTTCTCAGTCTATCTATCCTGATTGTCATACTTTACTGCGATCGCACATCCATCCAAATCGAACTGTTACACTCAAACTTAGAAATGGCCCCGTTGTAATCGAGTGCAATATTTTTGACTTGACGTGAGAAATACTTAGCGGTACTTTAGTTCTCACGCCCTGCGGGGCAACACTACAAAGCTCAACATTTAGCACCAGCGGCAGGTGTTAGCACCACCGTACCGCTGGCTAACCCCCGACTGAATCAGGCAGTCCGAGGCTTGGGATACTTTATCCCATTGCTACCCCGGTTTGCACAAATAATCGGGGTAGCTAAGTTTTGAGCTTTGGTTTCTTACCTGAGCGCGTCTGAGGTGCGATTTGCGGTTTGCTGCAAGTTGCTTTGGGCGTGGCGAGGGTTAACAACTCATTGTTTGGAGACCAAAGCTTATGTTTATAGCGTTTTCTAGTCTTCTGAGGTGCAGTAGCAACAATGAGTAAACCATCCACGAATGTCATCAAGAGAGACTTCTGAGAAGGCCTCTTCAATCGCCTTTGCTAACTCAGGGTAAGTTCTTGCACCGATACGTCTAAGACTGTTCTTGAGCTTGGACCAGTAGTTCTCGATCGGTGAGAAGTCAGGTGAGTACGGGGGTAGGTAAATGAGCTGAGCCCCCGCTGCTTCAATAAGTTGGCGAACGGTTTCACCCAAATGCACAGAGCAGTTGTCCATGACGACACAGGCCCCTTTCCACAGCTTAGGAACCAACGTCTGGCTGATAAAGGCTTCAAACGTCAGCCCATCGGTTGCGCCCATCAAGCTGTAATCAGCAACGAGTCCGTTGAGGCCAAGGGCACCGATAATGGAGACGTTGCGCCCTCGCTTACTGGGTTTGCTACTGTAGGCTCGCTGGCCTTTGATAGAACGAGCCCGGAGCCGCGTCATCGCCAGATTTACGCCGGACTCGTCGATAAAGATAAAGTCTTTAGCCAAGATGGTCTGGACCGTTTGCCGGAACTCAGTCCGGGCCGCTTGGACTCGTTCACTCGCCTTGACGTCGGGATGGAATGTTTTTTTTGACGGTTATCCCCATCGCCTTGAGCGTAGTGTGCATAGTAGTTATACCGACTCTGACATCAGTCCGGTCATAGATTTGGTCCCTCAGCTCTGCGAGGGTCGCATCGTTAGTTTCAGCGACTAGCTCGGCTAGGATAGCTCGATGGGCCTCGTTGAGTTTCGGTGGGGTCTGCTGCTCTCTGACTTTAGGGGCAATCGAATCCGTTTCTCGTCGCTGCTTTAGAAGTTTCTCAATAAAACTTTTGGCTACACCGAACTGGCGGGCCAGTCCCCGTTGCGAAATGTCCCCTCGGTCGTAAGCATCAACTATTTTTTGACGTAAGTCTAGTGAATATGCTTTTGGCATCGGCGATATTGGCCTATAGGCAGGCTGGTTATGTAACCAACAATCGTACCTCAACCGAGCTGAAACCGCTATATTGAAAAGACTGAAGGCGCAGGGATATCTGCGCCTGGTACCGACCTGCTGAGCGACTATCAGCATGAGACTGTCCGCCATATGGTATTTGGCAGTCTAAGCGGGGTGCGGCTGACTATTCAGGATTTGCACCAAAGGCGTTACGCCGAGCCTAACGACTGGAGTAAGCCAATTTCCACCGGGCGACCCAATGAGGTGATGGTGATTTTGACTAGGCGGATTGCGATCGCGTAAGCGCTGACTTATCAGTTTGCACCCTAAGCAACTTGCCTAGGAACAGGCTCCCAGGTTAGGGCTATGGATAAGCGCGAGTGCCTGATCGAATTTAGAAATCCTCTTGTTCGATTTCCTCAATTACCTGTAGCCCTCTGGGATCGCCCAGGTTAAGAATGGCCGCGCGAGCATCGTCTCTGACGCCCAAATCTTCGTCATCGGCAAAGGTTTCAATCAGCGCATCAATGGCGGTGGCATAGACCACGTTGTAGGGCAGATCTTTACACAATTCACCAATGGACCAGGCACAGTTGCTACGCACGATGGCAATGAGGTCGTTGCGCATCGTTTCAACTAAAGCTGGAATTGCTTTGAGAATAGCCTCAAAGCTGATTTTTCCCATTTGCCCCAGGGCGCTGGCGGCCCATAGGCGCACCACGGACATGTCATTTTTAATCGCATCGACCAAGGGGACCACCGCTTTTTCATTTTGGCAGTTGCCCAAGGCCCAAACCACAGCTTTGCGCACATAGCCGTGGGAATCGTTGGTCAGCTGAGTGATCAGCGCATCGACGGCGGTTTCACTCGGATTTCGCCCTAGGGCATAGGCCACATTGACCCGTACCAAGGGGCTATCGTCATCCAATAATTCAATCAGCCGAGGAACGGCGCGAGGTTCTTGAATTTTATAAAACGCCCGGGCGGCCAACATCCGCTGCTGCAGATTTTCTGAGTGGAGCAGCGGCAGCATGTGATCGGGGTTGTACCGGGGCGTATCGTCCTCTAAGGGGATGGCATCTAGGGGATCAATCGGGGCATTTAACCCTACTTCGGCTTCTAAAACATTGAGAGCATCAATATCGTCCATGGATTGACAGTAGGGTAAGCAGCCTGCGCGCAAGAAACAAAACACGGATAATGCCCAAGTGAAACACTATCCGCGTCTATAGAAAATCCTGACCGATTCCAATAGGGTCCAGTTAGATTTCAGAAAGGACATTGCGGGCCGCCGCCAGGGTATTGGCAATGTCGTCATCGGTGTGGGCTAGGGACGTAAACCCAGCCTCAAACTGAGACGGTGCTAGGTATATGCCATGCTCCAACATACCTCGATGGAAGCGGCTAAACTTATTAAGATCCGACTTTTTGGCACCATCGTAGTTGTGCACGGGACCGGCTGTAAAAAACATGCCAAACATGGCACTAATGTTGCCACCGCAGACCTCATGGCCGTTTTCACGGGCAATTTCCAGCAAACCTGTGATTAGCTTGTTGGTGGTTGCTTCTAGCTGCTCATAGGTACCGGGGCGACCCAAAATTTCCAGAGTCTTGATACCGGCGGTCATGGCTAAGGGGTTGCCTGAGAGGGTGCCTGCTTGATATACCGGACCGGCAGGGGCGATCATTTCCATAATCTCCCGACGACCGCCGTAGGCTCCCACCGGTAGACCACCGCCAATAATTTTGCCCAGGGTGGTCAGGTCAGGCGTGACACCTAGCTTTTCTTGCACACCGCCATAGGCAATCCGAAAACCGGTCATGACTTCGTCAAATACCAGCAGGGCGTCATTGTCTTGGGTAATTTCTCGCAGCCCCTCAAGGAAACCAGCATCGGGGGTAACAAAGCCAGAATTACCTACGATGGGCTCTAGAATGACACCGCAAATTTCGCCAGGGTTTTGATCAAACAGGGCCTTGACCGCTTCAAGATCGTTATAGGGGGCGGTTAGGGTGGCAGCAGTGGTGCTTTTGGGGACACCGGGAGAGTCCGGTAGGCCGAGGGTAGCAACACCGGAGCCAGCCTTGACCAAAAACATGTCAGCGTGGCCGTGGTAGCAGCCCTCAAACTTGATGACCTTATTGCGACCGGTGAATGCCCGCATTAGTCGGAGCACGGCCATACAGGCTTCGGTGCCTGAATTTACAAAGCGCACCATATCAATACTGGGAACCGCAGCGATCACCATCTCGGCCAAGACGTTTTCCAGATAGCAGGGAGCCCCAAAGCTGGTGCCTTTGGCTAGGGCTTCGGTGAGGGCCGCGTTGACTTCGTCATTGGCATGGCCGCAGATAGCAGGCCCCCAGGTGCCGACATAGTCGATGTACTCATTACCGTCAACATCCCAAATGTGGGAGCCTTTGACGCGGTCAAATACGATGGGTTGGCCGCCAACGGACTTAAAAGCACGTACGGGAGAGCTAACACCCCCGGGCATCAAGTTTTTGGCCGCCTCAAAAATTTCATCTGATTTTGTCGTCTTTAAAAAAGATGTGGTGGTAACCAACGGGCTCTCCTTATGGTTAAAGTCGTTTATCGAAGGGATAGGGGGACAGCCTCCCATGGCTGCCGCTACGGCTACTCGTGGCCTGTACCCATGCTTTTGCTGGATATAGGCCACGGGTAGCCGAGTCCGAAAAGAGCGGTATCACTCAGTGGTGGCGAAGATCGCAGTATTTTTAATCCTATCGTTTGTCCCATCGTTTGTAATTACAGTGTTTGCGATATGTTAAGGAATGTCGCAAAGCCGAAAAAGCTCGGAAACTGCGACAATAGGGCTGCACTGAGCTGATTGGAAACAGATGAGCACTTCGGGTTCTTTTGTAGGCGCTATCCCCACTGAAAAAATTCGCTACAACGATCAGGGTCTTGTACCTGCGATCGCACAGGATTACCTCGACGGCACCGTGCTGATGATGGCCTGGATGAACCAGTCGTCGCTGCAAAAAACCTTGGAAACGGGGGACGTCTGGTACTGGAG
>JBCCAQ010000351.1:0-4084 GCA_039814735.1 Cyanobacteria bacterium P01_A01_bin.15 | reverse complement strand
GGTAAAGCTTTCAATGGCTGCAAACAGTAGCGTTGCTCGCATGTCACCGGAGCTGTTGGTGTCTCGCGTCGGTGCGGTCTGAGCCATCGGGGGAACAAGTTGAGTCTGAGAAGCCATAACTAACGAAACTTAATTGGCAAATAAAATGAAAGTCTGAAATTCGTTGACTGCTCTTTTAGGATTCGTATAAAATGCGGAACTAATTAGTGGAAAATACGGATGCGCCTGATGGTATTTACCTCATGGTGGTCATTAATAACTCCGCAGGGAGGTGTGACAGTTCGAGGGGCGGCATAGGTAAATTTGTCTGCTCTAATGTGTCTGGGTTCGGTATATGACATCCTGATAAAAGCACTATATGTAGATAGTCTCGGTGTACGTTTTTACTCACAAAGTGCCGTCAGCGCTGGAGCCGTCGCTGACGCTGGCGCTCACGGCAGACGAGCGTAACCGCTCTCGGTATCGCTACAGTATTTGTGGTGAGATTACGGATGCTACTACTAGTAGTACCAATGTAACTCCTGCAGCTCAGGAGGTCGCGCAAAGTATCGATATATATATAGAACTGCCGCGTGGGACGACGCTGCGGGGTGGCGACTGCCTGGGGGGCGAAGATCATGCCCAGGTCCTAAGAATTGTTGCGAAGCCTGAGCCGGTGCTGACGGTGCGGGCTGTGGCGACCGATCGGCCTGCTTTGTGGCTGCTGCGGGCGGCCTACCACTTGGGCAATCGTCACGTGGCCCTGGAGGTGGGGGCTGACTATCTGCGGCTGGCTCCGGATCCGGTGCTGGAGTCGATGCTGCATCAGCTCAGGGTGGTGGCTACGTTGGAAACCGTGCCGTTTCAGCCGGAGTCGGGGGCCTATGGCCATCACCATTGATCATTCGGCGCTGCTCAGGCTGCTGCAGCTGGTGAGCCCGGCGCTGCCGGTGGGGGCTTTTAGCTATTCGGAGGGGGTGGAGACCCTGGTGGTGCAGGGCCACCTCGGCGATCGCACGATGCTGCAGCACTGGCTGACCCAGGAGCTGCGCTATGGGGGGATCCGGTTGGAGGCTGCGATCGCAACCCGCGCCCATCAAAATCTACACAATCCTGAACGGCTGCTCTACTGGAATCAGTGGCTGACCGCCAGCCGCGACACCGCCGAGCTGCGGCAGCAAAGCGGGCAAATGGGTCGTGCCCTGGTGCGCCTTGCCCAAAATTTACACCCCGAGCTGCAGCCGCTCTTTGCCGCCTGTGGCACCCCCTGCAATTTTGCCGTTGCCTTTGGTATTGTGGCGGCCCACTGGCAGATTGACCGCCAGACGATGCTCCTGGGCTATTTGCAAAGCTGGGCTGCCAACCTGGTGGGGGCCGCTGTCAAACTGGTGCCCCTGGGGCAAACCGATGGCCAGCGCTGTTTGCTAGAGCTGATGCCGGAGCTGACGGCGGCGGCGGAAACAATTGTGCAGCTGCCGGATGATGAGCTTTGGGTGAGCGCCTGGGGCGGTGCGATCGCAAGCATGCACCACGAAACCCTCTACACCCGGCTTTTTCGCAGCTAGCCAAATAAATTTTCCAGCCAAGGCTTAAATTTTGAGGATGAATTATGAATCTATGAATAGGGTGTTTTACCGTTGTAGGCGTATATAGAACGCCCCTATATCCCATTTGCCCATGCCCTCCTCCTCCTACCGCGTTGGCGTCGCTGGCCCCGTCGGCTCCGGCAAAACCGCCCTCGTCGACGCCCTGTGCAAGACCATGCGCGACACCTACTCCATCGCCGTGGTCACCAACGACATCTACACCCAAGAAGACGCCCAGTTTTTAGTCCGCAGTCAGGCGCTGCTCGACCACAGCCGCATTATGGGGGTGGAAACCGGTGGCTGCCCCCACACCGCCATCCGTGAAGACGCCTCCCTCAACCTGGGAGCGATCGAAACGTTAGAAACCCGATTTCAAGATCTAGACCTGATCTTTGTCGAGAGCGGCGGCGATAATCTAGCCGCCACCTTTAGCCCAGAGCTGGTGGACCTGACCCTCTATGTGATTGACGTGGCCGCCGGTGATAAGATTCCCCGCAAAGGCGGCCCCGGCATTACCAAATCCGACCTGCTAATCATCAACAAAATTGATCTAGCCCCCCTGGTGGGAGCCGATCTAACGGTGATGGCCCAGGACGCCAAAACCATGCGGGGCGACAGCCCCTTTGTATTTACCAACCTCAAACTCGGCCAGGGGCTAGAAACCATCCAGCAGTTTATCCAGTTCCAGGGACGGTTACCATTGCCCCACTCCGCCTCCGCTTAAGTCTCAATGCTCAACCCTAAAAAAATCTATAAAAGGCTATACAGCCAGTAAAAAGTATCAAAGATTACAAAAATCCCTTTCCTCAGGACTTAACATCACGAAGCGAATAAGTGTATCAACGGTACCTATGACCACATGGGTCAATGTGCCGATTTGTGATGCGATTGGTGTGTGAGTCGTTAACGAAGGAAACGTCAGATGACGAGGATTAACAGACGTAAGTTTTTGGTGTACGGTTCTACAGCCGTCGGCACTAGTATTTTACTCAAGGCCTGTGGTAGCAGCTCTGAGACTGCTGATACCGCTGAGCCCACCGCTGAAGGGGACGCTCCCGCCGCCGCTGACGGCGATACCATCAAAGTCGGTATTCTACACTCCCTCAGTGGCACCATGGCCATTAGTGAGACTACTGTAGTAGACGCCGAAGAGCTGGCCATCAAAGAGATCAACGCCGCTGGCGGTGTCCTTGGTAGGCAAATCGAAATCGTCAAAGAAGATGGTGCTTCTGACTGGGATACCTTTGCAGAAAAGGCTGAAAAACTAATTGATCAAGACCAGGTCTCGGTCGTATTTGGCTGCTGGACCTCCGCTAGCCGTAAGAAAGTGCTGCCTGTCTTTGAAGCCAAGGACCACATGCTGTGGTATCCCGTTCAGTACGAAGGCCAGGAATGCTCCAAGAACATTTTTTACACCGGTGCGGCTCCCAACCAGCAAATTGAGCCCGCTGTGGACTGGCTGCTAGAAAACAGAGGTACAGACTTCTTCCTCGTTGGCTCTGACTATGTTTTCCCCCGGACAGCCAACAACATTATCAAGGAGCAGCTCAAGGCCAAAGGCGGCACTACCGTCGGCGAAGACTACCTGCCCCTGGGCAACACTGAGGTTACCCCCATTATCACCAAGATCAAGGCGGCCCTGCCCGATGGTGGTGTTATCTTTAATAGCCTCAACGGTGATAGCAATGTTGCCTTCTTTAAGCAGCTCAAGGGTGCTGGCATGGGACCGGACCTATACCCGGTTATGTCCGTGAGTATTGCAGAAGAAGAAGTGCGCACCATTGGTCCCGACTTCCTTGTGGGTCACTACGCCGCTTGGAACTACTTCCAGACCGTAGAAAGCCCCGAAAATGAAAAGTGGGTGTCTGACTTTAAGACTGAGTATGGCGACGACCGGGTAACCAACGACCCGATGGAAGCGGCCTACATCATGGTTTATCTGTGGAAGCAGGCGGCTGAGCAGGCCGGGTCTGTCGACATCGCCGCTGTCCGTGAAGCAGCCTACGGTCAGGTCTTTGAGGCTCCCGGTGGTACCGTCACCATGAACCCTAACCACCACATTTCCAAGACTGTTCGCATTGGTGAAATCCGTGAAGACGGTCTCTTTGAGATTGTCTCTGCTACGGACGGTCCGGTTGATCCCCTGCCCTGGAACCAGTATGTTCCCGATACCAAGGGCTATGCCTGTGACTGGTCCGATCCTGCCAAGGGTGGCAGATTCAAGGAAGCGTAATGCTCTTTTAAGTTAGCCAACAGTGGGAAGAGTCGCTAGGAGACTCTTCCTTTTTTTTATTAGGTGAGCTGTTTTATCTCCATTTCAGCTCTGTTTATTTCCCCATCGGGATCGAGCAATTGTTTACTCTCGCAGGTAACGTTTCGTGCTGGACGGTTTAATCAACGGCATCTTTAACGGCATTAGTATCGGGGCCGTACTCCTGATTGTGGCGTTGGGGCTTGCCATCGTATTTGGTCTCATGGGTGTGATTAACCTGGCCCATGGTGAGCTGATGATGCTAGGG
>JBCCAQ010000284.1:0-6593 GCA_039814735.1 Cyanobacteria bacterium P01_A01_bin.15 | reverse complement strand
GCAGGCTGACCTAGAGCGATTTCGACAAAAAGCTGAGCAGATGGCCCAGGTTGGCTGATGCCATAGCGTGTTCCTTTTGATGGGCGGTCATGGGCTTCGACATGCAGCAGGCGGAGACATGCTTGCAGTCTCTAGACCTGGTTACATTGTTCAGGGATGTTTTGGGGTGGGTGGCCCCTGGGGAAGGACGTGCGATCGCAGCTCGGGCCTTTAACCATCCCTATCGGGCCCAGTGTATCGCCCAACGGGGCAACACCAGAATCTGGGAAATTAGGCTCAGCCCCCCGGCAACCCTGACAGTCAGACTTAAAGCCAGACTGTATCAAGCCATCCATAAAAAATACCCCCGGCCTCTCATCATATTTATTGATCGCCAGCGGGATCGCAGTCTCTGGCACTGGCAGTGTCAAGCCGATATGCCCCAGTCGCTGGTTTTTATTCCCCAGCAGCCGCTGGGGGCATGGCATGCCCGATTAAACTATCTAGCTGACTATGACCCCAGCCTGGGAGCACTGGATTTGCAGCCACGCTCCACCGGCTTTGCAGAGCTTGCCAAACAGCTGCAGCACCAGCTAAACCAGCTGAGTGAGAGTATCATCGGCATCAGCAACGGTGGCGATCGGCGGTGGTACGCGGCCGTGCTGCTACAGCGTTTAATCGTTGTCCACCGGTTGCAGCAGCGCGGATTTCTAGACGGAGATATTTGGTATCTGCACAGTCAGCTGGGTCGCAGCCAGCAGCGGCAGCAAAACGGATTTTTTCAACAGGTGCTTCAGCCCCTATTTTTGCAAGGATTTTCACTACCCATGGTGGAGCGGCCTCGAGCGCTTAGCTGGGTCGGCCATATCCCCTATCTAGGGGATATGTTTTACACCCATAGATTAGAACGGCAGTATGCCGATATCAATATCGACGATGCAGCGTTTGAGGCAATTTTAGTCTGGTTTGAGTCCCCCCTATGGCAGCAGGTTAGCTGGCAGACTAGCCTGGCCTTCGAACAGGTGCTGGCAGCACCGCCGGGACACAGTGAGCCTGGGACAAGTGAGGTCGCCACGGTTGAAATCCTCGGCATCTGCTGCGATCGCATCCTCAATCAGTTTATGCTTCGCCAGCTTGGTATTGAGCCAACATCATCTGCACCCGACTTCTGGGATATTCTCTTTTGCGGACAAATTGAGCACCTACGCCAGCTTGTCCAGACGATTCTGCCACGGTTATCGATCCTAGACCCAGCCTGTGGCACGGGTACTTTGCTAGCGGTGATGCAGCATCGGCTAATAGATATCTACGGCGTACTGATAGGTCACCTGCACCACTGTCCAGATAGCCAGCTAAATATTTGGCTTAAGGGCCTACAGGCTGAGTCCCCATCTTTACTGCAGACCATCTGCCGTCGGATTTTAACCAGCCTCTATGGGGTAGATATCAACCCGGTTGCCGTCGACATTGCCCGTTTACAGCTATCCCTGGGGCTGGTAGCCATTGCCCAGCAACCACAAGACATTGAACCCCTACCCAGCCTGGACTTCAATATTGTTACGGGCAATAGCCTGGTGGGGCTGATTCGGGTAGATGAGGCCGGGTTTGATCGGCTGCAAGCCCCAGAGACGATCCTCCAGGGCAATTTACTACAGCCCCTAGCCGCCGAAACCTATCGCACCATTCTTTCCGAAAAAAATATTGCCCTGGAGCACTATCGCTCCCAAGCCTACGTTTTAGAAGAACTGCAGCAAGAAATTCCCCACTATGCCCAGCTAGAGTTTTTTCGAACCCACATTAATCGTCTCGATGCCAGAGCCCAGGCTAAACTGAATAAACTCCTGCTCAGCGAATTTAGCCAAACCCTAGGCATTCAATTTAAAGAATCCCAATTGACCAACCCGCCCCGGCGACGACGGCTGCGGATTGAAGATCTAGAAGTGCTACAGCCCTTCCACTGGGGCTACCACTTTAACCATGTTTTGGCCCAGACCGGATTTGACATTATTCTCTCTAGACCACCCCAGGGACCATTTCGGCCAACTACCCAGGAATTCTTGCAACGATTTCAGGACTTAGCCAGTCAAAAAAATATAAATATACGCACCTTTAAAACCGCCAAACGCTCCCTACTCAATACCGATCCTGAAACGGCTAATGCCTGGCTGTTTTACCATAGCCAGTATGCGTTTGTAACCGATTACTTCTATCGGTCCCCCGAGTACGATCACCAAAGCCCCTTGATTCAGGGAAAACGCCAGCGTACCCAGCTACGTCAGCCCTGGCTCTTTATCGAGCGATGTTTTAACCTGCTGGCCCCCCAGGGGATTTGTGGTCTGATTGTTGCCGATGACATTAGAGACAGTCCTCGGGGAGTGGCCCTCCGTAGCCTGCTGGAAACCCAAACGGATAGTAGGTCCCTGGTGGGTCTACCTAGTCAACAGCGCGCTTCCAACCAATGTTTTCTTTGGTTTTGTAAACGCTAACGCCACATTAATTTGAAAACTCAGCGGCTAAACCCAGGTCTTTTTCCAAGGTGAGGCAGTTACGACCGTCGCCTACCCGCAGCTGATAATCAACCCGGTCCATGAGCTGGTGGAGAATCAACCAGCCATATCCGCCCTCCTGGGGGTTACTGGGGTTTGGGGCCCGATAGGTGCGAATGTCAAAGCCGTGCCCCTCATCCCAAACTTCTAACGAGAGAAAACTGCCCTCAAGCCCCAATCGTAAAACAACTGGGATTTCAGGGCGATCGTGGTGGGCATGACGCACGATGTTTGAGTAGACTTCCACAATCACCAGCCGCAGTCGGCCTTCTACTTTCTGCCAATCCAAATCTACAGCCGTTCCCAGTTCCGCTTTGAGGGAACTAAGTAGCCAGTCCTCTACAACGGCTAAAAATTTTAAATCACTGGGGATAGCGAGTTCAGTCTTCATCACTTAAAACGCCACCTCCAAAGATAGGATAGTCTGATCATCATGCTGCTCATTATCTTCAATATTGAGTTGGGCTAGCAGATTCTCAAGGACTAATCCAGTCGTTTGCTCCAACAGCAGCTGCCATAGACCGGTCTGGTTTTTCATGGTCTGCTGACCATCGATGGTGACCAATGCTTCGGTAATCCCATCGCTGGTTAATAGCAGAGCGTCTCCCTCAGCCAGCGTTAGCTGACCGGCCTGTGTACTCCATCTAGGTATGATCCCTAGGGGAACATTGTTTCCCCCCCGTAGGTATTTGGGTTGAGGCGGGCTGAGGGTTCCCTGCACAATACTTTTTTGCGACCATACCACCGGATAAATATGGCCTGCGTTGGCGTATACCAGCTGCCCATTGGCGGGGGTGTAGCGAGCCAGTACCAGGGTGATCATATGTTCATTATTGACAAGATCGGCGTTTAGGGCATGGTTGAGATTGGCCATGACTATGTCGGGGCTGGGGGGGTGGCTTGCCGCCAATTCCCGGCGTAGTAGAGAGATCGCGCTGGCCATAAAAAGAGCAGCGGGCACGCCTTTCCCAGAGACATCCCCCACCGCTAGCCAAATATCCCCCTGGGGATGGATAAAAACCTCATAAAAGTCCCCCCCCACGGCTCGGGCGGCCTGACATTTTGCCTGGATCTTAATACCGGGAACATCCGGCCATACCTGGTGCAGCAGCTTGTGTTGGATCTGTCTAGCCACCTCCAGCTCGGTACGCATCTGTTCAGTTTGTCGCTGAATATGATGGTGTAGTTTAGCTTGGGAGATGGCCAGTACCACCTGTTCAGCAATGCTTTTGAAAAGGTTAATGGTGCTGCTGTCCCACTTAGCATCTCCCTGATAGAGGGCAATGGTGGCTAACAGGGTGCCCCTGTAGGTAAACCCCGCTGCTAGGCGAGTGAGTGGGGTATCGCCATAGGGGAACTTGTCTAAAACGAGTTCCTGGGAGGGAGCCCCTATTTTTACCAGGTCAGATACGGAGGCTCCTGTCTTGGAATAGGTCACAGGCTGGGGCGGTCCCCCGGGGGTCACGGAGTCGACCGGATACAAGATGGCGTAGTCGGCATCAAAGGCTTGGCCAAGGGCGTCGACAACTGTCTGTAGCGTATTGGCATAGTCCAGCGAGCGGCGGATAGTTGTGGTGATCGAGTTGTAGAAGGATTCTTTTTTGAGGGATTGAGATAGGGTATGGGTGCGCTGCTTGATAATACGGTAGGTATTAGCAGCCTGGTCAATGATCTGTCGCAGGTCCTGGGGTTTCCAGGGTTTGGTGATGTATCTAAACACCTGGCCTGAATTGATGGCATCAACCAGGTCCTCAACATCGGTATACCCCGTTAGGACAATCCGAATGGAGTCGGGATAGTCCTTGACCGTATGGCTCAAAAATTCTGTGCCGTTCATTCTGGGCATCCGCTGGTCGGAAATAATGATCGCCATCTCTCCGTGCTGTGCCAGACAGTCTAAAGCTTCTTGGCCACTGCTGGCTCGATAAACCCGATAGTTGCGCCTAAATGTACGGTAGAGCAGCTCCAAATTGTCGAGTTCATCGTCTACGACGAGAAGCTTAAGCTGTTCATGAATGTCGGAGCTCATACTAGCTTGTGGGGTTATCCGATTGTTGGTGGATGTTGAGGCCCAATCTTGAAGCGATAAGTGCCAAATTCAATACTCTTTACCCATCAATCTTAGTGTGCCCAGGTAAAAACCTTGGGACGACTAAAAATTCAATCAAATTTGATGGTCTTTAGCGATGGAGTCACAGCGGTGGGGGTAGTCTTGTATATATTTGCTATTGGCTTATGACCCTACTACGCTCTGCATTGCTAGGTTCTTGCGTTGCATTCTCCCTGTGGAATGGCTGGGGGCTGCAAAGTAAGAGCCAACCGCTGCTCGCTGATGTGGCTCCTACCCTGGTCCAACTTGACCGGGCGATTTGTTTGCAGCAGTGGCAACAAGCGATTGATATTACCGGTGGACTGATTGCCTCACCAGCGGTGTCAACTGCCTACCGCCAGGAACTGCTGGACTTTAGACGACAGTTACAAACGTGGCGCATGAATCCAGCACAGCCCCGGTCCCAGGCTAGCTGCGATCGCGCCCTATCCTTGTTTATTCCCCCGGCTGAACCCGATGTGCCCCAGCCAAGGCCTTTAAACTGGAGTCGGGCCTTGGCCAACCTGAGGAGTCCTCGCCCGATTATTGAGCTAGACGAGGACTTTGAGCCAGCGTTGATTCCCCCCGAGCTGACAGCCAGCAGTCCAGACATACTCCTAACCCTGGCCACCCCCATCGATACGACGGATGGGTTTAACGTGGTGGGTGAGCGGTTTGATCAGAGCCATCAGGTCTACAGTTTTTTGGCCCGTTTAGGGGATAGCGTATCGCTAGATGTGGAGGTCACCCGCGCGTACGCCGATGGCGGTTTCCCCCAGCTATTTTTGTTTGATCAAACCGGTCGTCTACTGACGCCCCAAGCCCCCCAAGACCCCCAAGAGTCCCAAGACGAAGACGGTTTTCAGACATCTATTCAGGACTTTGTCATTCCCAAAACCGATGTGTATTTTGCCGTGGTGAGTACCCAAGACATGTCCCCCACCTTGAATGGGGAGGGGCTCATTGTAGATTGGGAACCGGCCAGTGGCCGTAGCTTTGACTATACGCTGACCCTGACTGGGGTGACCCCCTATCAGGCGTTGATACCCTAAACCCGCTCCGCTAGACGCAGTTTTGCCGAGCGGGCCCTGGGGTTGCGTCGGACCTCATCATCGCTGGCCGTAATTGGTTTTTTTGTGAGCACCTTGAGCTGTTCGTGGTTACGGAGGCCGTGTTTGACCCGGCGATCCTCAAGACTGTGGAAGCTAATGATAGCGATTCTTCCCGCCGGTGCCAGCCAGCTTGGTGCCACCTCAACCAGCTGCTCAAGCACGTCTAACTCTCGGTTGACAGCGATCCGTAGAGCTTGAAACACGCGGGTAGCGGGGTGAATGCGGCCATGGCGATATTTTCCAGGGACGCTGGCTGCGATCGCATTGGCCAGAGCCGTTGTCGTTTGAAAGGGTCGACGCGCAACAATCTGACGGGCAATCCGGCGGGAGAGACGCTCCTCACCATAGTGGTAAAAAATATCTGCTAGCTCCCGCTCCGAACCGTGATTGACCAGCTCAGCCGCCGTTAGGGTTTGAGCTGTATTCATCCGCATATCCAACGCCCCCGAATGGCGAAAACTAAATCCCCGCTCGGGGCGATCCAACTGGGGAGAACTCACACCCAAGTCCGCCAGCACACCATCAAACCGCTGGTCAGCAGGAGAAAAATCTGCAAAATTACCATGGCAAAAGGTCACCCTATCCCCAAATTCTGCGAGATTTTGCCGGGCGGCGTCTAACGCCACTGGATCTTGATCCAGCGCCACTAGGCGAACGGTAGCATCCGTTTCTAAAATCAGGCGACTGTGGCCGCCGCCACCCACGGTGGCATCAAGATAGTATCCGTGGGCCTTGGGAGCCAGCCCCGTTAAAACCTCCGCTGCTAACACCGACTGATGGTCAAATGTAGGTGCCAAACCGGGCCCGTCATCAGCGCTGGTATTATTCACAGAGCACCTCTTCGAAAGCGAAATCGCATCATACCTC
>JBCCAQ010000181.1:0-11238 GCA_039814735.1 Cyanobacteria bacterium P01_A01_bin.15 | reverse complement strand
TAGTCAGCTTAGCTTTGTTAAATTCGTTTTTTTAACCCCACAGATCGCCATGGTCATCGCTTCTACGCAGGATTCTACGCAGAAGGTCTCCAGCCCGGTTGCTCCCCCCAAAGATTCACGCGAGCGGGTGAGTCAAGGGTTCAAGGGACTGCAGGATCGTATTTGTCAGAAGCTGGCTGAGGTGGATGGCAAGGGCCAGTTTCTAGAAGACCAGTGGACCCGCCCCGATGGCGGTGGCGGTCGCTCCCGGGTGATGAAGCAGGGGGATGTGTTTGAACAGGGCGGGGTTAACTTTTCAGAGGTTTGGGGCGATCGTCTGCCTCCATCAATTTTGATGCAGCGCCCTGAAGCTGAAGGACATGGCTTCTATGCGACGGGGACGTCCATGGTGCTGCATCCCCGTAGCCCCTATATTCCAACGGTTCACCTAAATTATCGCTACTTTGAGGCGGGGCCTGTTTGGTGGTTTGGTGGTGGGATTGATCTGACGCCCTACTATCCTTTTGAGGAGGATGTGGTGCAGTTCCACCGCACCTTAAAGGAGGCTTGCGATCGCAGCCATCCCGAGTACTACAACACCTTCAAGCTCTGGTGTGACGAATATTTTTATCTCAAGCATCGTCAGGAAACCCGTGGCGTCGGTGGCGTGTTTTTTGACTATCAAGACGGTACTAAAGAGCTGTATCGTGGTCCGAACCCAGAGGGTCTGGCCGCCCAGCACAGCCAAAAAGTGGGTGAGCCTGCCCAGCGTAACTGGGAAGATTTGTTTAAGTTTGCCATTGACTGCGGCGATGCGTTTTTGCCCTCCTATGTACCCATCGTTGAAAAGCGTCGTAACACTGAATACGGCGAACACCAGCGCAACTTCCAGCTCTATCGCCGGGGCCGCTATGTTGAATTTAATCTGGTCTACGATCGCGGCACTATCTTTGGCCTACAGACCAACGGTCGTACTGAATCCATCCTGATGTCACTACCGCCCATGGTGCGTTGGGAGTATAGCTATACGCCCGAGCCAGGGACACCCGAAGCAGAGCTTTACGAGATTTTCCTAAAACCTCAAGACTGGATTGGTCGGGTATCCTAGAGCCTACTTTTCAGCAGTTTTCTCAACTGTTTGAAACAAATAGTTCGTGGGCACGTCTTAGGATTACATAGAAAAATGTAATGAAACGCATAGATGTATACATCGGGATAGTACATCCAACTATTCTGATGTAGCACGCTATGGTGCGCATACTAGTCTGAGTGCTGCCCTGGCTATGCTTTACTTACGTACATTGTGTGGGCTGAATGTCAGTAAAACTCCGCAATTTGTCGTAAGCATTGACTATTCCGCTTTCTTTCCATAGTCACGGGCATCATAATTGGATACGGGTGTAAGTTCTTAATTACGCCTGTTAAACGTCAGACATTAGAGATGAAGGGCTAGATACCATGGAGCAAAGACTCGTCACTCCCCCGAATAGCAACACTAATATTGTTGTTTTTTCACCCCAGGGACGTTTGGACATCACGACAGCCTGGCAGTTTCGACTCAAGCTGCAGGAGTGCATCACAAACACTAGTCCTCACATTGTTGTTAATCTTAGCCAGGTTAACTTTATCGACAGCTCAGGATTGACATCTCTGGTTGCCGGTATGCGAGACACCGATAAGGCCCAGGGAAGCTTTAAGCTCTGTAATGTCCACCCAGAGTCAAAGCTGGTATTTGAGGTAACCATGATGGACTCGGTGTTTGCCATCTACGATAGCGAAGACGAAGCTATTAATGCGTCACCTGAGCCCATGGTGTTTTAGTTCTATTCAATTTCACCCATGCTAGAAAGGGAACTACACCTTACCCTGGTGCCCATTTTCGACCAATGGTGGCTAACTTCGCTAAGGTGGTAGAGGCATCCCCACAAAGTTTGCCAGTCTGACCAGATCTATGCAGATTCTTGGCAAAAGGTCGTTGGCAGTAGAAAATAGTGTCTAGCATTTTATTATTCCCACCTGTGACTAACCTCCGTACGGTCTCCGATACCAAGCGAGCTTTTTATACGCATCATTCCCGGCCGATTAATTCTCTCTACCGGCGCGTGGTTGAGGAGCTTATGGTGGAGATGCATTTGCTTTCGGTCAATGCTGACTTTGTCTATAACCCCCTCTATGCCCTAGGTGTTGTCACTAGCTTTGATCGGTTTATGGCCGGGTACGAGCCGGAGCAGGACAAGGAGTCGATCTTTGCTGCAATCTGTCGGTCGGTGGAAGGGGACCCGCAGCAATATCGTCACGACGCCGAGACCATCAAACAGGGGCTGGCCGATCTATCGATGAGTACGCTTAATACTCAGCTTAGCGATGCAAAGACTACAGGGGGTGACGGTTTACAGGGCAAGCTTCACATGGTCGCTACCCAGGCTAGTGCTAAGTACACTCGACTCATGGCTGTGGGGCTTTATACTCTTTTTGAAACCGTTGACGCCTCAGCCTTAGAGGATAAGGATAAACGGGAAGAGATGCTAAAGACCGCAGCTGATCTGCTGGCTCTGCCCGTCGATAAGGTGGACAAAGATCTGGAGCTATATCGCAGCAACCTGGATAAAATGGCCCAGGCCCAAGAAGTGATGAAAGATATACTGGCAGCCGAGCGTAAAAAACGCGAGCAGCGGGCCCAGGCCAAGAAAGAAACTGTTGCTGAGACCAGCGACACTACCCCTGATGCCGCTCCCGATGCGACTGAACCTTAGATAGGCCCAGCCGGGGTGACCCAGTAAAGATAATATTCCTCATTCTGCCAGGCTTTTGTAAATTCCTCGATGGGCTCAATGGCTAGCTCGGGTGTGGGCGTTTCGAGTTTTTTGGTTAGCACTAACAGGATCTTTGGGTGTTGGTTCAAAAGCTGGGTAACCTGCTGCATAACCTCCGGCTGACTGACTTCGCGGCGAGTGCCTTTAAAGAATAAGGTGTAGCTGCCGATGGCCTGACGTTCTGGAAAGTAAAATGGCCGATTGAAATATCCGCTGAGGGAGGCCATTTGGGCATCGCGGCTAGCCACGATAAATTCATCTTGGAGGTTGGCCTGACGCATGTAGGCAGCGGTGGCGCGACTGGCGGAATAGGGGATAAAAAATTCCATTGTAAATAGGAACACTCCCCCCACCAGGTGCGCCACTAAAATGGCGGCAAATGTTCGATTAAACCAGCGTTGGGCAGCGGGCTGCCACCGTTCAACCCTGGGCATATGCTGGGTGATAGCCGATGATGGGGCATAGTGCTGGGCCAGCCACAGTGCTGCCATTAGCACCAGGTAAAAGTTACCAAAGTGCCGAATGGAGTTGGGCATAAACTTGGCGTAGGTAAAGCCCAGGATGATGCCGTTACCCAGCAGATAAAATCCAAGGGCATAGGGCTTTTTGAGCAGCCTGAAGCCCACTAATCCGCAGGAGCCCAGAGTAATGGCCCCGCAGACTATTAGATCTAAGTAACGCTTACTGTTGGGGATGATGACGTAGTATCCCCCAAATATACGACCAATGGCCCTGAGCAGATGGCGTATGTCTAGCCCCGTCACGTACTCGCCTAGGGCCTGATCGGCCACATCGCTGGGGGGCAATATGAAATATAGCGCCACCGCACAGCCGACGGTAACTAAAACTCCGCTACACAGAATATCGAGCCAGCTGTGCCGCAGCCGTGGTTCAAACAGAAGTTCTATGGCTAGGGTGAGGGCCAGTGCGATCGCAATCAGCAGCCCATAGACATTGCTATTGGCCAGCAGCACTAGCAGCCCCGCCAATGGCCAGTAGGCGCGCTGTCGCTGGGGCCACAGGGTACAGATGGCAAATAGCAGCAGCATCGCCACCGCATAGTTACGGGCAATTACCAGATGCTCATAAAACGGCAGATAGCCAAAGGTAAACAGCCATTTTTGCCAATGGCTAAACGGACTGTACCGCCAGATCAGTAGCACCGACCCCAGGGCCAGCAGCCAGTGAAATACCTGCATAGCGATGGGATGGCCAAACAGGTGATACAGTGCCGCCACCAGCAGATGCCACAGCCCCGGATGGGCCCGGTCGTAGTGAATATTTTCCACAAAGGCTGCCCAGGAGGGACTGTCCCGAGCAATTAGCCACACATTCATCTCATCGCGCCACATGCTGTGGTTGAGGGCACCAATAAGCCCCAGCACCGCGACTAAAATGACAGCGGTCCAACGCGATTTATAAAGGGTGACTAGCCAGTGGGGCAAACGCAGCGGCATGGATCCATAGACTTGGGGGCGCACCGATCATACTGCGAACTGCGGCTAATGCGGGCGGGCCGCCTGTTTGTCCAGCAGGCAGGGGGTAGACGCCAGCCAAAATCTGTCCGTCTCAACCACTGAGCAATGTCTCACACGGGTTTGCAGCAGGCTGACCTGGCCCCCATTGAGCTGGTCAATGGCGATTTGGGTGAGCGCCGGATAGTTGTGGAACCAGTAGTCATGGTGGCTCAGGTAGCCAGGTTCAAAGGCGGCTTTATTCACTAGCCAAAAATCTATACCATAGCGCTCTACAAAGGTTTTGATGGCGGCCCGATTGCTGGTGTAGTGGGTCCTTAGCAGGTCCCTTCCCCGCTGGCGCATCTGCCGGTAGTAGCCCAGGTGAAACGGCGTGGCATATTCGGGGGCGATCAGGGTGGAGCGCTTGGCAAAAATAGGGATATAGTCGGCTTCATAGTCCAGGGAGGCGACCAAAGCTGTCTGGGGCTGGGTTTGCAAATAGTTGTAAATGGGGGCCTCGCGACCGGTCATATAGAGGGTCTTGGGAAAATTTCTGAGCAGCAGCGGGTAGTAGAAAAATAGCGGTACACCGATGAGCAATAGGGCGAGCGCGGCTATGGATTTAGGCCGCCGCCGACAGATAGCCGCGAGGATCAACGTCCAGGCAATGGCCGCTAGGACGGGCATTGCCAACAGAATGCAGTGGCTGGTGTAGCGCCCCGGCATGTGTAATTTGAAGGCGACAGCATAGGCCGTGACAAACCAGACCAGGCTCACCAATGTGAGTTTGGTAAAGACATGGATGCCTGGACGCACGGCTTGCAAATCGGGGAAGGTACGGCGGCCAAACCGCTGCATCGGTAGCAAAAGCAAGGCTCCCGCCAGGGTGACCGGTGTAAAAATGGTCCGTTTGAGAATCGCCCCATGGCCGCCAAATATGACCAGCCAGTGGCGGGATATGCCCTCCCTAAAAAATGAATGGCGACCCATCGGTTGAAATTCCGGTAGGGTACGGGCCTGGGCCATGGTAACCACCGGACCAAACTGCTGGGCGAGGAGATAGGTGGGTAAAATGCACAGGGCTGCCAGCAGGATGGCTGCGATCGCAATCCGAAAATGCGATCGCCGAATCACGACCCAGGGACGGTCCCACTTAGCTGCCAGTACTGGCCAGTCCACGGCATTGACGACATATAGCGTTGTCGCCACCGCTGCCAACGGTGGATAAAACAGAGCCAGCAGACCCAAACATACCAGGCTCAGCCCCCACCGCCGCTCCACAAAATAAAACAGCAGCGCAATCAGCAGCGGATAGATAAATGCCCGTGGCGTGGCGGACACCACATCATCGGTAGACCACAGATGCTGACTGAGCATCACCGAGGCCATCACCCCAGCAACGGGCACCGGAAAGAGTCTCAACGTCAGGCCGTAGTAATAGCCAGCTGCCACTAGCCCCAAAACCACCGGTAAAACCTTGGCAAACAGTTCAGGCCGAATATGACAGTAGCTCGCGATGCGATACAGCAGTTTATAACCGACCGGCGTAATAGATTGTAAATAGTCAGCCATCAGGTCTTGGGGAAACGCATTTGCATCTCGAAAGCGCTCCATCCAAAAAAGATAGTGGCGGGCATCATCCTGGACCACATAGTCTGCCGAAAATCCCTTTTGCATCGCCAAATAACCATAGGCAAAAGCAAATATCAGGCTTAACCCAAGACCAATGCCCCATTGAAGTCGCCACTGACGGCGAGAATACGGCTGGGGACTAAACAACCTAGCCAGCATGGAGCAATCGCTGTAGAAACAGATGAAACATCGCGTTCGAAAGAAAAACTGCAAACTATGTGGACAGGCATCGGAAGTGCTATACCGGGTAAAATACCAGCCAGCCAACCCCTGGTGGTTTGTTTGCCCCCTGTGCTGGTCCCCCCTAAAGCAAGGCAACCGTCATTACATTTACGGCGGCACCTGGAAAGCTAAAAAACGCCATTAGGCACCCCCCTCGCAGGGGCTTCCCATCAATTGACACACCAATATTTCTAAGAAGTAGGTCTCGAATCCTTATGCTTTTGCAGCGTACTAGCGGACTGGCTCCTACTAAGGATGAATTTTTACCAAATGGGTTTGTTTGATTTGCCCAAGGGAGTCATAGGGCTGAGGCAGGGTGGGCAGCTCACTGTCCTCAATCCATAGGTAATTATGGGGGGCCACCCGCTCTAAGGTGGGCAGCTTTTGACCGGGGTTAGGGGTATAAAACCTCAGCAGGGTACTGCGTTTGCTATTGAGACCCGGGGAAAAATCTATGGCCTCGGTGCGTAATACAGGTTGAATATCCTGGCGAATTAATAGGGCTTTCATCTCAGGATTAACATTGCCAAGCTCAGCGGTGCCCCAGGCAACCAGCAGACTGATCCAATGCCCCACCAACAGCAGGGCCAGCCAGCTGAGTAAGCGACTCTGCCGTGGCTGAGCTTTGCCCCACACCCCAAACCACAGCAAACCAGCACCCAACCAAGCAAAACCAATGCCAAAGACAATGGGGGCATAGGGTCTAATATCCTCTGTGCTGGGGAGAACGGTGGTCACTATGGCTAAGCAGGCCGCCACCATCACCACGCTGCCCAAAAACAGCAGCAAACCATTAATGACCCCTAAAAACCGTTTAAGCGTGACATTGGAACCATGGCGTACCAGCTGCTCCATGGCATATCCCGTGAGAAGCGCTAGAAAGGGATAGACCGGTATGGCGTAGTGGGGCAGCTTGGTGGAGGCAAAACTGAGCAGACCCAGGTACAACAGCGGGTAGAGCAGTAGAAAAGATATTTGGGGCTGGACCAGGCGGATACCCCCTGTCCGGGAGCGCATAAACGACCGTACCAGACTGCGCAGCAGCAAAATTACCGCCCCCAGGGCAAAAAATATCCACAAAAAATCATTAGCTAACAGATTGAACAGATAAAACAAAGGGGACTTAGCCCGATCCGTGGTCAGCCCCTGGCTCACTGGAAAATTGATCAAGGCGTTGATCACAGCCATGTCGTAGCGTTGCCAGCACAGCCAAACCCAAATAGCCGTAGGCAGCAGCCCCACCAGACCGCCCCCGTAAAAACTCCACTGTTTGAGATGGTGCCGTCCCGACAGCAGCAGGTAGGGCAGCAAACAGGCCATGGGGACAGCCGCTAGGGCACTGCGTACCAACACCGTCAGCCCCAGGCTAACCCCCGCTCCAAAGCAAAGCCAGCGCCTAAGGGATAGGCTCTGATCTGCCACTAGCAGCAGCCAGATAGCTAGCAACGTCAGCGCCGTAAATGGCACATCGGGAGTTGCCAGACGACTGTACTGCAGCCACAGGGGGGCAACTCCTAGGGAAAGCGCCCCCAACAAAGCGGCGGTCGGGGTGAGCAAACGGCGACCGATGGCATAGGTCAGCCAGATGCAGCCAAGACTTGCCAGCACGCTCGGTAGACGCACAGCTACCTCATGTCGTCCCAATATCTGTATAAACAGGGCCACAATCCAATAGGGGCCAGGGGTTTTATGGTGGGGCGTAGCCCAGGGGTGGACCCAGTCGCCCGTATCCACAATCACCCTGGCACGACGGGCATACAGACCCTCGTCGTGGGCCATCAAACTTTGATGATCGAGGTCAAAAAAACCCACCAGCAGCAGGGGCACCATCCATCCCATCAGGACGAGCCAGGGCCATCGCTTTGCCAGGACCAAAGGGTGGACTATTTGCCGTTGGCCAGCTCCCAATTGCCAGCGTGCCATGGGGTGAGGGATATGATAGGGCGTAGCTATTGTGCCATTGCTGTGGTTAATCAGGTCAATAAATCCTTGCTGTCGAACCGCCCTAGGGTTGTTAAAACGGCTGCCCTAGATGGGCTGTGGCTGATGCTGGCGGCGTGGTTTTTATACCTGTGGCGGCTAGGCATGGTGCCCCTGCGCGATTGGGATGAGGGCACCATTGCTTCTGTAGCTAGGGACATGGCCACCAGCGGCGATTGGATTTATCCCACCCTCTATGGAGCTCCCTATTTGAATAAGCCGCCCCTGGTGGAGTGGCTGATGGCGACAGGCTACCTGGACGGTGTATCCGAATGGACATCGCGACTACTGCCAGCCCTAATCAGTGCCCTGGCCGTACCGCTGCTCTATTGGATCGGTCGTGAGGTATTTCAGCAGCGGCGACCGGCGCTGCTGTCAGCTGGCGTATTTTTGACGCTGCTGCCGGTGGTGCGCCACGGTCGGCTGGCCATGCGCGACGGGGTGGCGGTAACGCTGTTTTTACTGGTGCTGCTGTGGGGTCTCAGGTCTAAAAAACAGCCCCAGTATGCCCTCGGCATTGGCATTGGGCTCGGGCTGATTGCTCTGACCAAGGGAATTTTGGTGATTCTGCTAGGGCTAATTGCCTTAGTTTTTTTGGTCATCAACCAGGGACGTCACCTGTGGCGTAATCACTATTTGTGGCTGGGGTTAGCCCTGGGCAGTCTGCCGGTCGTGCTCTGGTACGGGGCTCAGCTTTTACGCTATGGCGAGGTGTATTGGCAGGGGCATTTTGTGGCGCAGTCGTTTGAGCGGGTGACCTCTGCCATTGAAGAGCACCAGCAGCCCCCCTGGTACTACCTGCTGGAACTGCTGAAATATAGCTGGCCCTGGCTGATATTCTGGCCGGGGGGTATTTTGCTGGCCTGGCGACAGCGGCAGCGACCCTGGGGACAGCTGGTACTAGTGGGGATGGGTATTTATCTCGGGGCCATTTCCCTAATGGGGACCAAGCTACCGTGGTACATCGTGCCCCTGTATCCGTTTGTGGCGTTGGCGGTTGGTGGGTATTTACACCATCGCTGGCAAAGGCCACCGCGCTGGGCCACGGGGCTGCTGGGGCTGATTGCGGTGGTTGCCCTAGGCGGTGGAGTTTATCTGGGGGTGGTCGACCGGCAGCCCACCCTCATTGCCATTGGTATTGCCTTGGGCCTGGCGACCGGCTGGGCGACCGGTCAGCTGTGGCGGCGTCAGTCCCGCTGGTGCTTGACCCTGATGGCAGGTCTATATCTAACCCTTTTGCTGCTGGTGGGTTCAGACTTTTGGCTATGGGAACTCAACGAAGCCTATGCGGTAAAGCCAGTGGCACAGATGGTTAACCGACATGTTCCGCCTGGGGCTGAGGTGGTGACTACATTTAGCTATGGGCGGCCCAGTCTAAATTTTTATTGCGATCGCAACATCCTCCCCCTTTCTGGTCAGCCGCTCCTCGACCGCTGGCTAGAGGATAATCTCTACGTCCTAGCAGAAGCTCACCACCTAGAAACCTTGCCGCCCCATCAAGAGATCGCTCGAGCCGAAGGCATGGTCTTGATTCAGACAGTTGCTCAATAAACGTGGCCGGACCTCAACGGTATAAACACCCAGATATAAACACCCACAGCTCATGACCTAAAAGAGGCGGCGTAATTTCAAGACATTGCTATGATCGCAATATATAAATAGCGACACATGGGTATCAACTAAGTATCTATCCACCAACCAGAGGACTTTCCATTGGCTAACGACCCTCAAGAGCAAAAAGAAAACTTTATCAATCCCCGTGCCCCTTACCACGGTGAGTTTACGCCTGAGCGGCTGGTGTTCAACTCCAACCTGCAGGAATTTGCTAACAGGGTTTCACTCATTTGCAACCTCGAAACGGGTGGAAAAATTTCCTCCGAGGATGCCTATGGGCAGATCAAAAAACTTTGGAAATCCCTAAAGTCATCCAAGAAAAGTTTGCTAGATGAAGCCAGTAAGTAGATGGCCAAAACTATTCGACATCCCAAAAGCCGCTGAAGCCACTAGGCCGCCTGGCGATTTAGCGCTGCGTTTGCGGCCCCACTGAGCCAGGGCGAGGAGACCCAGCCCGCCCCGCATGCTGCTTATTGACCAAAATAATCCTGCACAGCTTGGACAATGCGTTCCGACGCTTTACCATCCCCAAAGGGATTGATGGCTCGAGCCATGGTCTCATAGGCCCTCAGATCGCCCAGGAGTTTAGCCGCCTCGGCCGTCATTACCTGCGGATCGGTGCCCACAAGCTTTGCCGTACCTGCGTCTACCGCCTCGGGTCGCTCCGTTGTTTCCCTGAGTACAAGTACCGGCTTACCTAGACCGGGGGCCTCCTCCTGTAGTCCCCCCGAATCAGTCAGTAGCAGATAGCACCGTCGCATGGCTCCCACCAGCTGAGCGTAGTTGAGGGGCTCAACTAAAAATGTCCGAGGGTGGGATGCTAAGGCTGCCTGTAATGGCTCTCGCACGGTGGGGTTGCGATGCAGCGGCAGCAGCAGCGCCACATCCTCAAATTTGTCTAATATCTGCAAAAATCCCGTTGCAATGTCCTGTAGCGGTGTCCCCCAGTTTTCTCGACGGTGGACCGTCGATAAAATAACGCGGTGTCTGTCCCAGTCTAGGCCCGGCACATCACAGACCGGTGCCTTAGATGCTACGGCCTGTAATGCATCGATGACCGTATTACCCGTTTTAAGGACGGTCCCGCTCACACCGGATGCGGTCAGGTTTGCCACGGACTTATCAGTGGGTGGAAAGTGCAGTGTCGTAATTTGAGACACCAGCCGCCGGTTAGCCTCCTCAGGAAACGGATCCAAAATATTGTCCGTGCGCAGCCCGGCCTCCACGTGTCCCACGGGGATTTTTTGATAAAACGCGGCTAGGGCAGCGGCAAAGGCCGTTGTGGTATCTCCTTGGACCAGCACAATTTGAGGTTCTAGCTCAGCAAACAGCGTTTGCAGCCCCTGCAGACTGCGACAGGTAATGTCTGATAGGGTCTGCTGCGGCTGCATAATATTCAGATCGCGATCGGCTTGAATTTCAAACAGCTGCATTACCTGATCCACCATCTCTCGATGTTGGCCCGTCAGAACTACCCTAGTGTCAAATCCGGGTGTTTTTTGAAACTGTTTGATCACCGGCGCTAGTTTAATCGCCTCAGG
>JBCCAQ010000220.1:0-9061 GCA_039814735.1 Cyanobacteria bacterium P01_A01_bin.15 | reverse complement strand
TGCGATCGCAACAAATACGCCACCGATAACAAAACAAAACCAATAAACTGACTGCACAGGGTCTCCTTAGGGTTCATTCCCTAGTGATATCTGGCTACAGCCTGTGACTGCAAAATTCCCGATAATTTTTAACGATTCAAGCCGCCTAAGCATCGCAGCACGTTATCCTCTCAGCGTCTTCAGGAGAACTACAGACACGACCCAACGTCCTAGGCTCCTAAGCGATATCATCCGGATCGACACCCAATGCTTGAAGTTTTGCCTGTAGCCGTTCTAATTGCTGCTGGGTCTGTCTTTGGGCTTGTTCGGCCTCTTCTGCCCTACGTTCTGCCTGCTGTCGTGCCAAGGCTTCTTGCTCTAGGGCGAGCGATAGCTCGCTAGGTATTAGCGGTCGTTCGTTAATGAGCAAACGTTTCCGCCACAGGTTCACCGTCAGAACTTGGATAGACAATGGCGGATTTTGTCTCAGTTTGAGACGTAGAAGCTGTACTCACCATGGTCCCTATAGTTTTTCTACTAGAATAGATGTACTCATCATACCGTAGCGATTACAAACACATAAAAAAGGCACCCCAAAAGGATGCCCGATGTATATCTGCTAAAGGTGAGATGGTAACGTCTCACCCGTTAAAAACTATGGTCCAACCCTAGCTTGGCTTCACCTCAGGCAGCAAACACTTGTCAGAATCGCAGCCAGCTGGCCCCGCCTCGATGAGCTCACCCGCATCGTACTGCTCCAAGGCCGCATGGAAGTTCTCCGTCTTGCGACGGCCGATCACCTCTTTGCAAATTTCCTCGTACCGCGCCTTATCAATGGGTTCAAAGGGCAGACGGGGGAACGTTTGCAGGTCGTCAAAACGGGCTAATAACGCCGAGGAAATATAGCCCTCGTCATTTTCCACCGCCTGATAGATGCGCTCGGCTAGGGGCTCAATTTCATTTTCCCGGAATTCGATAGTCGCCGAGGTGTTGTGGGCGGTGTAGTGCCGCTGTACCTGCATATAGAAATCAAACTGGGCTAACGCCGAGAATTTTTCGATAGCCACATCGTCTGCCCCTGGTAGGTTGGCCCAGGGTACTTCGACGGGCATTTCCACCAGCCATTCGGTACAGCGTGGGTCAAAAGGATCGTTGAGCAAGTGACCATTCTCGTCCTTATCAGACTGGGACGGAATCACCGCATAGCCATAATCAATACAGGCCTTTGCTACCGGATCGTCCTTGCGGAAGGTAATGCGACGAATAAAGCGCTGGGATTTAGGCGGATGCCAGCCGGAGGAGGCACCGCTGAGCAGGCTCTTGGTACCGGCGGGCTGTACGGTGGTGCAGCGATTGGGCCGGGGAATAGCGTGGCGATCGCAATAGGCCCAAACCGTCTCGTGGACAATTGTCTTCCAGCGGCTCAAGTAGGCCTGTTCCTTGGCCTTAAATTCCATCCCCTGTATGGTGTCTGGACGGCCCACCTCCCACCAGTTGAGCCAGCTCACCCCAAAGGCGCGCACAAAAAAGTCAAACAGCCCTGTAAAAGACACACCGACAATAGGGTCTTCTAGCCGCGACTGCTGATAGCGCGGCTCAAGAAACTGATGGTTGAGCAGGGCCGCCACTGCGATCGCAGCGGCTCGAAACGCATCTTCCTGCTCCTGCAGATTTTTAGGATCGATCTGGTTTAAGTGAATTTCCGCCAGGTTGCAGTGGAAATTTTGGCCCAGAATTTCGCCACAGGGATTGAGACCATAGCGGCCTTTACCCTGGGCGCGGCGTTCGGCTTCACCGGCCCACTGAATTGCCCCCTCACCAGAGTAAAACTGTTTACGCACCGCATCGGTCATTTCAGCCAGCGATGGCTTGGTGTGAAAGACCCGCGTATGGTTAGCCATCCGCAGCGCGTCCCGCTCCGGGTCAATGCGCCAGTTACCCTCGGCATCCTGCTGCCATAGATTGTCCTTGGCGGTGGCTGCCAGAGCGTCATGGCTATCAAACTGCCGCATCCCCGCTGAGCGTCGAATATTTCCAGCGACCACACAGGCAGCGGCCTCATCGATTAGCAGACAGCACTCCACAGAGCTAAGTTTTCGCCCGTTAGCCGCATTTAGGATTGTGGCACAGCGGCCATACAGCTCGGGCAGCTTGACTGGATTGGCCATACCGCCAAAGCCTTTGAGCTTTTCCCCAGCCGGGCGGATATCGCTGAGGTTAACGACAACCTCAATATCACCTGTAAAACGGTCATCACTGGAGAGTTCTAAAATTTTCTGGTATGACATCACCCAGCCATTGCGGCTGTCCCCCACCCGGATCTCGACCCGATTGCCATCCACCGTGACATCGGTTTCTTCTAGCCGCCGATCCGCAGGCGTCGCACCCACGGCTCCAACCATAGTGACGCTCAGCCGGTTACGAATCACCGGCAGCCGATCGATATATTTGGGTTCTAGAATCGCACCTGTGCCACAGCCCATCATGGCCAGGTCCATCATCAAACCAAAAGCACGCCAGTCCACCACATTGGTGCTGGTGCAGTTATAGGCCCCCGAGAAATTTTTTGGCTGCTTGCTCCACTCGGTCCCACCGACCCAGAGCCACCGACCCGACGGTAGCGCCTTGAGCTCCCGCTGCATTCGCTGTACCAGCGTCTTTTCGTCGTTGGTAAGTTTGCCTAGCTCGACCAGACCGGTGAGGGTGCGATCGCAAACGTCATACCATGACTCCCGCTGTCCGTCATCCAAACGACGGCTGTAGGTCCGGTAAAACACCGGATAAGCGGCTGGTGCAGTTTCAGGGAAAGGCGTTTTTGTACGTAGTCGCTCTAGCTCTTGAACCATGCGTCCGAACTTCCTTGCGAATTTAGAGGTATGCGTGGGATATGGGAATCAAGCCTAGCACCCCTGATCCAAAAAATCTAGCGTCATACCTTTAGTACAAAACGCTAGATGTAGCGATTTTTCAATCCGGAGAACCAAATACTAAAAAAACCAGTCAATTTTACCTATCACCCTAACGAACCAGCCGCTCATCCAGAATATAAAGAGGAGTAATATCGTTGGAGGCTAATGGGCTCAATGTTTTTCACCTGGAGATTCGCTACCTAAGGCGGCTTTCAAAGTCATACGCCCAGGTGCAATCTTAAAAGTGGTCAAATAACCGCAACAATTCCTTGATTCGTCGGTAAGCTCAGAGCAGGGCTAGCTATAGTAGTGAACAATCGAACCCACAACAACCATGCACCCTGTATGGCATGCTCTCGGCACACGGCAATTCCTTCTTGTTTTTCGATGGGTGAACTCCGTTTATGGAGCTTGCCGAAATCAGTTCTAAGTCTGTGTATCCATGCTGTGAATCCACCGATTGCCCATGAGCCATTCATCAGTAGCATTGTCAGCTACTTCTACAGAAACAGTGCATCGCTCGTGTGACTTCACAGTTACTATTTGCACCTACAATGGTGCTCGGCGCATACCGGCGGTGCTCAACCGGCTGAAACAGCAGCTCGACGCCCAACAGCTGCGATGGGAAGTTTTTGTAATCGATAACAATAGCAGCGATGCGACAGCTGCGGTGGTCCGACAGTATCAGCAGAGCTGGTCATCGGAAACTCCCCTACGATATTTTTTTGAGGGTCGTCAGGGCGCTGCCTATGCCCGACAGCTGGCCATGGAGAAAGCCAAAAGCGAGCTGGTCGGATTTTTAGACGACGATAATTTACCGGCTGACGACTGGGTTGCCGCCGCCTGCCAGTTTGGTCAGAATCATCCCCAGGTAGGGGCCTACGGCAGCCAAATTCATGGTCAGTTTGAAGGGGCACTGCCCGAGGATTTCCATCGCATTCAGTCATTTTTTGCCCTGACTCAACGGGGGGACGAAGCCCATGTCTACCAGCCTCGACTGCGGGTGCTGCCGCCATCTGCTGGGCTGGTGGTACGACGTGAGGCCTGGCTCAACAATGTGCCGACACAGCTGATTTTAACCGGTCGCCATGATGAACAAATGCTGACCGGCGAAGACCTAGAAGCGATTGGCCATATCCGCAGGGGCAACTGGGAGATTTGGCACAATCCCGCTATGAAAGTTTGGCATCATATTCCCGCTCACCGCTTACACCGTGACTATCTACTGCCGTTTTTTCGTGGAATTGGTCTGAGTCGCCATGTGACACGTATGCGCAGCATGCCGCTGTGGCAGCGACCCCTGATGTTTTGGGTCTATATTGCAAACGATTTGGGTAAAGCGCTGCATCACCTGCTGACCTACCGCACCCTACTTAAAACGGAAATTGTGCCCGCCTGCGAAATGCAGTTTTACCTTTGTAGCTTAATTAGCCCGCTCTATATTTGGCGGTTACTTTTAATCAGGGGCCTAAAAAATGATCCCTAAGATATTTATCACAGTGACTATTTTGGGAATATAGAACCTTGGGAGCTATATAACTTGTCAGGTGCAGGCTCCCAGCTCCGCCTATTGTAACGATCATGACTCGTGTCAGCGCTGCCCTCATACTGCCAGTCCACAATCGTAAAGCTTATACATCGGCTATTTTAAATCAGCTGACCACCCAGATAGCGGCTCTAAAAACCGAGCCATCTGACAAACCGACGATCCATATCGTCGTGGTTGATGATGGGTCCACCGATGGAACGGCTGAATCGATTAATCAGAACTTTACAGAGGTTCATTTACTCAAAGGAGATGGGCAGCTGTGGTGGACAGGTGCGATCGCAACCGGCATGCGCCATGTCCAGCAGCATCTCCAAACCGACTACACAGTATGGCTCAACGACGACATTACCCTAGCAGACGATTTTGTATCCCAGCTGATTGAACACTGTCAGGCCAGCCTGCATCAAAACACCATCACCGGCGGTATTGTCTGTGACCAATCCCACCCCGACTGGATTGTCTTTGGAGGGGTAATAGCTAGCCAGCCAATTAACAATACACAGCAATTTAAAAACGCTTCAATCCTCAAAGTGGATACCCTAAACGGCAATATTGTCGTGATGCCCACCCAGCTAGTTACAGATATTGGCCTACCCAACTCAGAGCGATTCCGCCACTACGGAGGTGATTATGAATATATCTGCCGAGCCAAAGAATCAGGCTACGAAGTTCAACTATCCAACCATCTTGTTGCAACTACGGACTATAGGGTCAGCGATATTATCCGTTACATGCCGCTGGTTTTTCAAATGACGTTGAGCTCGACACTGGCGGACAAGTGGAGGGCATTACAGAACCTACATCTACTGAAATCTCCCCACAATGCTTACCATATGGTAAACAGTATCCATCGTCACAAATCGACAGTGCCCTGGTGGAGATATTCTGCATTTTACCTACGGAAGATAGTCAAGCTGCTAGGGAGTGAGTGTTTGCCACGGTATATCCGCAAGCAACAGCTATCTTCCTATCTAGAGCAACAAGGTGTCCCAAAACCAATCTCCACTGGTCTTTTGGAAAGGTAGAGTTGCATGAGACTATTTGCTAGCACTCGGTTGATTCAGCTATGGATTAGATTCGCTCACTACCTGGCCAGGGTTCAGCAGGCTATAGGCCAAAATTCTCAACGGGACTATCGGTTTGTGCTGGTGTTAGCACTGGCGGTATACGGCCTGTGCCTCTATGCCAGTAGCTTCTTTACGGAGTATCACATCTTTTGGCAGCAGTGGTTTAGGGTCAATGCTCTACAGCCGGCTTTTGCTGATTTACGGGTCTTAACCTCTGGTTTTGAATGCGCTCGACTGGGATACGATGTGACCTTAAACAATCCATGTGATCCATGGGGGCGACCCAGCCCATATCCGAGACTGTGGTGGAGTTTGGCCCGCTTAGGCATCGATCAGTCCCACACGATCATAATTGGCGTGATTCTAGCCCTCAGTTTATATGGCTGTATCTGGTGGCTGGTGGGCAGGCTCAATATTGCCCAGGCCATTGTCTACAGCCTATTTTTATGTTCTCCAACGGCGATGCTGCTAGTGGAGCGGGGTAACAATGACATTATTATTTTCCTCTTATTTTGCGCTGCTTTATGGTGCATGAAGAGCTTACGTTTTGTCATCCGTTTGGGGGGCTACGGACTAGTCTATTTTGGCATGATGCTTAAGCTATTCCCTGTTTTTGGGCTAGTGGTCATTCTGCGAGAGCAGGGAAAACGATTTTGGTGGCTCACCGTGGTTACTGTTGCGGCTGTACTGGGCTATGTCGGTTTGTTTGGTCAAGAAATTGAGGTTATCTCATCTATTTCCAGGGCTGCTCAGCTATCTCCTAACAATACTTATGGCCCCAAAATTTTGTTATTGCAGCTAACCCAGCCACAGCATATGACACGGGAGCTCCTAAATATTGTTTCCTTTATCTTGATTAGCCCATGGCTGTTTAAGCTAATTATCCAGTCCCATCGAGCGCTGCGTCCCTATCCAAATTTAGCTCAAGGCCAACATGTGAGTGCTTTTCGGTTGGGGGCTGCCATTTTTATTGCGACTTCTGTTGTATCGGTTAGCTGGGATTATCGGTTATTTTTTATTGTTCTGACATTGCCTCAGCTGTTTGATTTGGTAGTTCTAGAAAAAACTTCTCAACTGCCGGTGGCTGCGATCGCAACCACTGTCGCCACCATGTATCTATCAAGCATTTCGCTATTTGATGAGTGTGCGAATCTGATGCTTTTAGTAGTAAATATATACTACTTTTACGAATTTCTACCCACGTCCCTAAAGCAGCTACTAAATATTGGTCCTTTTCAACAGTCTGCAAACTAGCGTTTGGGAGGAAACCCGACCCACATCATTCGGAAATCTGTATTGCTTGAAATGCACCTGTTTAGCAAAATACATTGAAGGTAACCACCGTAGTGGGTGATTAGCAAGTACTTGTTGAGCTAAAGCACGTAAGTCTATGACCGTCATCCAAGAAAAGGGAAATATCAGTATCCATACGGATAATATTTTCCCCATCATCAAAAAGTGGCTCTATTCCGATCATGAAATTTTTCTGCGGGAGCTAATTTCAAACGCAGTAGACGCCATTAGTAAACTGAACATGGTGTCCCGCAGTTCTGATTTTACCGGTGAAGTAGGGGAGCCGGAAATCACTATCGCCATTGATAAGGACGCAAAAACCCTCAGCATTACCGATACCGGTATTGGCATGACCGCCGATGAGGTAAAGAGGTATATCAACCAGGTGGCTTTTTCCAGTGCGGAAGAGTTCGTCACCAAATATACAGATAGTGCCGACCAGCAAATTATTGGTCACTTTGGTCTTGGGTTTTATTCGTCGTTTATGGTGTCTGACCGAGTTGATATCGACACCCTGTCTTATCAAGACGGGGCTACCCCCGTCCGCTGGACCTGCGATGGCACTACTTCCTTTGAGATTAGTGAGTCAGAGCGCACCGAACGAGGCACTACCATCACCCTGCATTTGATGGAGGAAGAGGCCGAATATTTAGAAACGTCTCGGATTCAACAGCTGATCAAGACCTACTGCGACTTTATGCCTGTCCCCATCAAATTAGATGGGGAAGTCGCTAATAAGCAAAACGCTCCTTGGAAGCAGTCACCCAGTAATCTTAGCGACGAAGATTATTTAGAGCTCTATCGCTACCTCTATCCCTTTCAGGAAGAACCGCTGCTGTGGGTACATTTGAATACCGACTACCCCTTTGTTGTCAACGGTATTCTCTACTTCCCCAAGCTACGTCCCGACGTAGATGTGACTAAAGGGCAGATCAAGCTATTCTGCAACCAGGTCTTTGTCAGCGATAACTGCGAAGAAATTATTCCTCAGTTTTTGCTCCCTTTGCGCGGTGTAGTCGACAGCTCTGATATTCCGCTAAATGTATCCCGTAGTTTTCTACAGAATGATAGAACGGTCCGTCGCATTGCCGACTACATCGCCAAAAAAGTAGGCGATCGCCTCAAAGAGCTATACCGCACCAATAAGGCTAAGTATATTGAGTGCTGGCAGGACTTGGGTACCTTTGTTAAATTTGGCTCTCTTAATAACGATAAGTTCAAACAGCAAATTGCAGACTTTTTGATTTTTCGCACCACGGCAAAGTTAGCCGATGAGCAACCCAAAGTGGAAGTTCAAACGGCCGAGGACGATGCATGGCAGTCAGCGGACAGCGAAAATTCTGCAGCTGTGGATGCTAATGGCAATGCCTACACCACTTTGCAGGAATATCTAGAACGGAATAAGGACAAGCACGAAAATCGTGTCTTTTACGCGACAGATGAGGTATCCCAGGCCACTTACATCGATCTACACAAGCGCCAGGGACTAGAAGTACTCTATCTTGACTCGTTTATCGATACGCATTTTGTACCGTTTTTGGAGCGTGAGTATTCCGATGTCAAGTTCTCCCGCGTAGATTCTGACCTGGATGACACCCTTATCGATGAATCAGCCAGTGGCGACATTGTTGACCCAACAACCAATAAAACTAAGGGTGAGCGGGTAAAGGAGCTATTTGAACAGGCTCTAGATCAGCCAAAGGTAACTATCCGTACCGATGCCCTCAAGTCTGACAATGCTCAAGGAGCGCCACCAGCTATTGTTTTGCTACCCGAAGAAATGCGGCGCATGCAAGAAATGATGGCCATGATGCAGCAGCAAACAGCCCAGTTTCCTGAAGAGCATACCCTGCTTGTAAATACAGCCCACCCACTCATTCAGAATCTCCTGGATATGAGCCAAGGGACTATTGTTCAAACCGATGGCGGGCAGTCTCCAGCAGCAGCTATGGCCAATATGATTTGTCAACACGTGTACGATCTGGCCCTGATGGCACAAAAAGGGTTTGATGCTAATGGCATGAAGTCCTTTGTGGAACGTTCCAATAATCTGTTGACCGGCCTTACCAAAGTGTAGGGGGTTACCAGAGCTCATGAGGTTTGCTTGTTCCTGCTGAATACAACAGCTTTCCAGTTCGATCCTGCTACTCCAATGACCAGGCTCACTACCTAATCTTGAGTAGCAGGATAACTTTTAAGGGCACACTCAATTAGGGGACGACCTAAGCCATGTCATCCAAACATCATAACTATGATTATTTCTC
>JBCCAQ010000206.1:0-9944 GCA_039814735.1 Cyanobacteria bacterium P01_A01_bin.15 | reverse complement strand
TTTGATCTGTCTCAATGGAGTGCGTGAGGTAACTATGGCAAAATGGGGTTCTTCAATAGCAGTGCTGCTCGCTGTTGCCCTTCCACTGGCTGCGTGCGGTGCAGCTGACGATTCTGCTGAAACAGCATCTGCGCCTGATGCAGCGGCTGGCGATGCTGATACGGCGGCTGTCAGCGGTGGCAGTCGTTTGGAAACCGTTCTGAGTCGCGGCACCCTAAACTGTGGTGTCGATGGCGGTATTCCTGGGTTTAGTTTTGTAGATGAAAGCGGTACCTACTCGGGTCTAGATGTCGACACCTGTAAGGCGGTAGCGGCTGCCCTGTTTGACGATCCTGACGCGGTGGAATATCGCAACCTAGATTCCACCGAACGCTTTGAGGCACTCAAGGGGGGTGAGGTGGACATGCTTGCCCGTAACACTACCTGGACCGTCAGTCGCGATACCTCGGTCGGTATGGAGTTTGCACCTACCACGTTCTTTGATGGTCAGGGCATGATGGTGCGCGGAGACAGCGGTGTTACTACCCTGGAGGATATGGAAGGTCTGTCCATCTGTGTTGAGACGGGGACGACGACCGAGCTAAACCTGACCGACCAGTTTCGTCAGCGGGGCGTCAGCTTTGAACCTGTGGTCTTCCAAGATGCAGATGCAGGCTATGCCGCCTACGACGAAGGCCGCTGCGACGGCTTTACGTCTGATAAGTCTCAGCTGATTGCTCGCCGTAGCACCCTCAGTGAGCCCGAAGCCCATATCCTGTTGGATGTCACCATGTCTAAGGAACCCCTGGGTCCTGTGACTATCAACAACGACTCCGCCTGGTTTGATACCGTCAAGTGGGTTACCTACGGTTTGATTCAGGCTGAAGAGTTTGGTCTTACCTCTGATACCATCGAAGCTGCCACCGGTAGCGAAGATCCCAACGTTCTCCGATTTGTCGGTGCAGAAGGCACGTTAGGGACTGACATGGGTCTGCCTAACGACTTTATGCTGCGGGCCATCAAGCATGTTGGTAACTACGGTGAGATCTTTGAGCGCAACCTGGGTCAAGAGTCTCAGTTTGAACTTGAGCGTGGTCAGAACGCACTTTGGACAGACGGTGGTCTAATGTATGCGCCGCCTTTCCGCTAGACAACTGAGCTTAGCTAAGAGCGTCTGTTAAAAGCGATCTTAGATAGATTACGGGGGCCTAATTGGCCCCTGTTTTTTTATTTCAAGTGATAAAGTTAGTCCCACGGTAGCCCATCGTACTGTGACGTTTAGGGAATTGCATTACGTTTACTAACAGTTTTCATTGAGTGAACGAAAAAGACTAGAATCTTCTCTCGTTGCAACTCTATGATGGTTGCACCTGCTCCTTGATTAGACCTAGGTCCGTCGTTAGAAATGTGGTTTTTGTGGCCCATACCTTAACTTGGATCCGGTTTAGCTCCGTTTAGCTCCTCGGTATCTGTACGCTATGACCAGTCGAAGTAACAGCCCGATTTCTGGTATTCAGTCTCTGCTGCGAGACGAACGCTTTTGGAAGATCGCTTTCCAGGCGTTGATTGTTTTGTTTGTGGTGGATTTGCTCTGGCATTTCTCAGCCACTCTAAATGACAACATGCTCGGTAGGGGCATCAATTTTGGCTTTAGCTTTTTAGGAAACCCAGCCGGATTTGCCATTGGTGAAAGTCTGTTAGACTACCAGGCCCAAGATTCCTACAGTAAAGTCATTCAAGTCGGCATCATCAACTCTCTGCGGGTGATGATTGTGGGGGTGATTCTGGCAACTACCGTGGGGATTACAGCGGGGGTGGCCAGTTTTTCAGATAACTGGCTGCTGTACAAAATCAGTCGGGCCTATGTCGGTCTGGTGCGAAATGTACCGCTGTTGCTACAGCTGTTTTTCTGGTATTTGGCTGTTTTCTTTAGTTTTCCAGCACCGAGGAACCCGTTTATATTTCCCAACGCCGAGCTGAGCTGGTTTGTGGTGAGCAAAAAGGGAGTGTACGTTCCAGGCCCTGAGTTTACCCCTGCCACCTGGACCGGGCTGATTTTGCTGACGGTATCCTTACTGTTGGTTGGTCTGTTTTTCTACTCGCTCAGGGTGGTTCGCAGCGGCAGCTATCGCGGCGGTATTGGCCCCTTACTGGGCTATGGCTTTAGCCTGGTGATGATACCTGTTCTGCTGGTGGTTGAGTTTTTCTTGTTATTTAACTGGACTGAGGCAACGGGGCTTTATTTCAAAGGCGCTTTTCCGTTACTGATGTCTAGTCCCCAGGGGCTGTGGGTGATTGTCCTGCTGGCCTTGATTGTTCCTTTGGTGTTGCTGGCTCGATGGCGAACTCGAACAATTGTGGAGCAGGGGCAGTCTGGCAAGTCTCAGCTAGTTGCGATCGCGCTTCTTTTGCTGTTTGGCCTGGTGGTCTTGCTGTTTGCCCTCGGTTGGGAATCCCCCGTGGCGGCGCTCAATGACGAGGGTACCTTTACCGGCGGTGTCACCGGTGGTCTCAGGTTCTCCCTAGAATATGCGGCCATTGTCACAGGACTAACCTTCTACACAGGGGCCTTTATTGCCGAGATTGTTCGTGCTGGCATTCAGTCCGTGTCCCAGGGCCAGTGGGAGGCCGCTCGCTCCCTGGGATTAAATTCTGGTTTGGCCATGCGAATGGTGGTATTTCCCCAGGCTCTGCGGGTGATTATTCCACCGCTCAACAGCGAATTTGCCAACCTGGCAAAGAACTCCAGTTTGGCCTTGGCCATTGGCTATCCGGATCTGTATTCCGTGGCCAACACCACCTTTAACCAGACGGGGCGACCGGTGGAGGTCTTTTTGCTAATGATGGCCACCTATCTAATTATTAATCTTTTGATTTCGTTCAATATGAACCAACTCAACAGCGCTGTTCAGTTTAAGGAGCGGTAGGAGACATGACAACAGCTTCACCCAATCCATCTTTAGTTGTAGAGTCAAGTCCGCCGCCCGCAAACCAGACAGGGCCTGTGTCCTGGCTGCGAAAGCATCTGTTTAATACCTGGTACAACACCCTACTGACGGCCATTCTAGCAGGGGTAATGCTGTTGGCGGTTTGGGGTATTTTCAACTGGGCTTTCCGACTGGCCGAATGGGCGGTGGTTCCCAATAACCTGGCCCTGTTTATGTCAGGGCTATATCCGTCAGAGCTGCGCTTTCGCATCTGGGCCATGCTGGGGGTAAATGTGGCCATGGCCGGTGTGACCTGGGGATTGTTGGCCCGAAATCAAGCTAGCCTGTTTGGCCGCAATGTTTTAATCGGCATCGCCGTTCTCTGTGCTGGGATAATCATTTTCCCGCTAACCCGGCCATCGGCCCTGCCCCTGCTTGGCATGGTGGCATTAATCCTGGTCTGTGCCTGGGGTGGAAAAATGCTGGGGCAGCGAAAGCTTAACCTGACCCAGTTTCTCTCAGCGGCCTGGTTTTTGGCCTATTCCATCTCACTGCTAATTTTGGCTGGGGGAGATATTCGCAACAGTCTAATTTTCCTGGTAGCTACAGTTGCCGTCAGTGTTTGGCTGGCGTTTATCGTCTTTAACCTGCTATCTAAGACCTCCATTATTGAGGCCATTAGCGGCAATATTGCCGGTATCTGGGCGATGCGGGTACTTTGGTTTGGCGGTAGTTTAGTGCTGTTTTTGCCCGTATACGGGTTTTTGAATGTTCCTTTGCCGCTTAAGATCGTCACCCTGGTGACCTATATTGCCTTTGTGTCACTGCTGGTGCCAATTTTGGCCGATCAAAGGACCCTGACTACCTTTGTGGTCGGGGCCGCGACCTTTGGCCTGGGCTGCTTTGCCATTACTGCGGTGGCGGATCTGACCGGCATAATCATTGGTTTTAGACCCATTGGCACCAATAATTGGGGCGGTCTTACCCTCACCCTGTTTTTAGCTATTACGGGGATTGTCCTGTGTTTTCCCATCGGTGTTTTGATGGCCTTGGGGCGACGTAGCAATCTGCCGATCATCAAGGGCCTATCCATTGCTTATATTGAGCTGATTCGCGGGGTGCCGCTGATTTCAATTTTGTTTATGGGTCAGGTCATGATCCCGTTGTTTTTGCCGGAGGGGGTGCGGCCTGACAACATTGTGCGAGCCATTGTTGGTCTTACCCTGTTTAGCTCAGCCTACCTGGCGGAAAACGTCCGGGCCGGTCTCCAGGCAATTCCCCGTGGTCAGTCTGAAGCGGCGGCTTCCTTGGGGCTGAATAATCCCCTGACCCTTTCACTGATTGTGTTGCCCCAGGCATTAAAAACGGCTATTCCAGCGATTGTGGGTCAGTTTATTAGCCTTTTTCAAGATACAACGCTGCTGGGGATTGTCGGACTGGTGGAGCTGCTAGGGATTAGCAATAGTATTTTGGCGAATCCCGAGTATCTAGGGGATTACTCCGAGGCCTATCTCTTTATTGCCATGCTCTACTGGTTTTTCTGCTATGCCATGTCTTTGGGCAGCCGTCGTATCGAGCAGGCTTTGAATACGGAGCGGTAAATACCTGTTAAATCCCGTGTCGAGTCCATCCTCGTCACGGGTTGTCAATGTCAAACTATAAGGAACCCTATCGATGACCCAAACTGATATGACCATGACCAACCATTCCAACGGCCAGTCCAATGGCAGCGTCGCCAGCGATGCTGTTATTGTTGCCACCGATGTAGAAAAGTGGTACGACAACGGCTTTAATGTGCTCAAGGGTGTCAGCCTGGATGTGTTTAAAGGCGAAGTGGTTGTGGTGATGGGGCCATCGGGCTCTGGCAAGTCCACCTTTATCCGAACGTTTAATGCCCTAGAGCCCTATCAGAAGGGCAAAATTACCATTGACGGCATCGAAATTTCCCACGATCTCAAAAATATTGAAGAGGTTCGGCGGGAAGTGGGTATGGTGTTTCAGCAGTTTAATCTGTTTCCCCACCTGACGGTATTGCAAAACGTTACCCTGGCTCCGATTTGGGTCCGTAAGCAAAAGAAGCGGGAAGCAGAAGAGTATGCCATGCAGCTGCTGGAGCGGGTGGGGATTTTGGCCCAGGCCAATAAGTTTCCGGGGCAGATGTCCGGTGGCCAACAGCAGCGGGTTGCGATCGCACGTTCCCTTGCCATGCAGCCTAAAATCATGCTCTTTGACGAGCCCACCTCCGCCCTTGACCCCGAGATGGTCCGGGAGGTGCTGGACGTTATGCGCGGTCTGGCCGATTCCGGTATGACCATGGTGTGCGTGACCCACGAGGTAGGCTTCGCCCGTGAGGTAGCCGACCGGGTAGTACTGATGGACGAAGGCATCCTGGTGGAAGAAAATACCCCAGATGAATTCTTTAACAACCCCCAAGAAGAGCGTTCCCAGAAGTTCTTATCTCAGATTTTGTAAGCGACTGTCCTGTTCTCAATCTAAGATAAAATACCCTAGCCAGGTTCAGCCAAATAGGGTTGTAAATGGGGACGTAGGGCGGTGCGTGCGGCCATGGCATGCTCAAAACGCTTGCTCTGGTTTTGATGAATTAGCTGCTCAAACCAGTCTCCTATGGGATCTGGAACAGCAACAAACTGACGCCACTGCAGATCGCCACTGACTGTCGGTAGGGTGAGCTGGTCTACAGATTTACCTGTTAGAGCCTGGAGCCCAATCAGTCCCAAGGCGTAGATGTCGCTGCTCATGGCAGGGCGTCCGATACGCTGCTCAAGGGGCTGATAGTCTCGCTGCATCAGCAGATGCTTACGATACTCAGCCGACTGTTGACTAACACCGATCATGACTCGTTTGCCCAGACCGCTATCAACCAAAACCAGCGACTGGCCCAACGTTTCCCAACCGCCAGTCTGTATAAAACTGTCATCCCGTAGGCCCGCATGCACCTGGCGATGACGATGAAAGTGCCCGACCTGCTCTAGCAGACGGTCCATGAGCAACAGGGCTGACTCCAGCGGCCAGGCAATCTGCAGCTTGGCCTGGAGCAACTGGTCTTGATCAAAGGATTCTCCTACCCCGTGGACAACATAAAACGTGTTGTCCACCTGTCCGTAGGTATACCCCGGAAACAGGGAACGTAGGGGCTGAAATCGCTCTGTTTCTTTTTCCATTACCCGCTTTAAAAGATCAGCGGTAGCTGGAGAATGTGCCCTGAGGGACTGTAAAAGCACCAAAGAACTCGTTTGCTTATCTACAGCGATAGAAACAGGTCCCAACGGCTCCTGGCGCAAAAAGTATTGTACCTGATAGCGCTCCGCTGCAAATCTAGAGAAAGCAGTTTTAGGCACCAGGGCAATGTTGGCAGGAGCTGGCTGAGGGCTGGCAGCCGCCTGCGAAACAGGCTGACGGTGGAGTTCAGGAGACTGTTTGATCAGCTGAGGCTCGCTCTGTGCCACAGTCTGGGATACAGCTGGCTGCTGGGGTTGCACAGCAGGACTTTTAGCTGGCTCCATGGCTTTGACGATGGATAGCTGGGTTTCAACACGGGCCAGGGTAACCGCAAAGTCGATTGGTTTAGTGATGTAGTCATTGGCTCCTAGCTCAAACGCTTTCACCATGTCATCGCTCTGGGCTTTTGCTGTGACCATTAGCACCGGCATCTGCTGACGTGAATAGGTCTGACGAATACGCCTGAGGGTTTCGATACCGTCAATTCCAGGCATCATGATATCCAAGAGGACCAGACCCACGTTATGGTTATTTTCAACATAATCCAGGGCCGCCTCACCGCTATCAACTACCACTGATTCATAGCCACGACGATTCAGCCGGCGACTGAGCATGTCGCGATTATCCTCATTGTCGTCAACAACCAAAATAGACAGTCCACTAAAGGCTTTACCCGATTTTTTAGATTTAGGCAAAGCTGGAGGTTCGGATGTCGCTGCCGTCGTTGGAGTGGCCGGTACGATGGGGGTAATGGAGGCTGCCGGGGCTACTGGAGCCGCCGGAATCGCCGGAGCATCGGGGGTAACGGGGGTAATCGGTGTGACCGGTGTCATCGGCACTATGGTCGCCGCCGCTGGAGTATCGGCCACAGCAGGCAAAATAGGAGTAACGGGCGCTGTGGAAACAGTCGGTGCAATCAGAGTTTCTAGCGTGGCCGGATCCGGAGACCTGTGTGCAACTGTTGCTGGCCGCTCAGATGACAAGAATAATTTTATCTTTTCTAGTAAGCGTTTAAGGTCGATGGGTTTGGTATCGTAGTCATCACAGCCCGCCGCCAGCGCCTGATCGCGATCGCCTCGCATGGCATGGGCCGTCAATGCAATGATCGGCACAGCTTGGGTATGGGCCTGGGCCTTTAGCCGCCGTGTTGCCTCCCAGCCATCGATCACAGGCAAGCTCATATCCATGAGAATTAGATCAAATAGCTGGGCAGATGCGATCGCAATCGCCTCTGCACCATCCACCGCAATTGTCACATCGTATCCACGGCGACGGAGGCGTCGACCCAGCATATCCCGATTGAGCTCGTTATCTTCAACTAATAAGATTTTTGCCATAATCCCCTCAATTAACCTCAGCCTACAATTATTACCGGGTTAATCAGATGCACTAGACACGCTATTGGTGCTGGTGATCGAATCTGTTGTACTAGGTATCGGGACGACCTTAGCCGATACTACCGTGTGTAATTCATCTAACAGCTCTTGACGATTGAGCTCGGCTTTTTGATACACGCGGGCAACACCGTCTAACTGTTGCTGATCGCTGGCCGTTAGCGCTTTAGCCGTTACCACAATAATAGGAAGATCAAACACGGCACGTACATCGCCATCTACTTCTAGAAGAACACCTTCTACACGTAGCGCTACTCCAAGCCGTAGTTCAAACTCTATCCGTAGAACGACACCTTCACGCTCTGGTTCTCGCTCGGTAAGTCCAAGCTCTAGCCGCTCAAGAAGTTCGGCTTCACCAAGCCGCTCTTACAACGGTAGCAGAAGCAGAAGTAGCGCAAGCCCTAGCAGAAGCTCTAGTCCTTCACGCTCCTTCTCTCCAAGCCGTAGCTCTAGCAGAAGTAGAAGTAGTGCAAGTCCTAGTAGAAGTTCTTCTTCGAGATCATTTACTCCAAGCAGAAGTTCTAGCAGAAGCTCTTCATCTCGTTCTTTTAGCCCAAGCCGCTCTAGTAGTAGCCGCAGCATCAGCCCGAGTAGAAGCTCTTCAAGCAGAAGCTCTAGTAGCCGCAGTTCTGGATCTCGTTCTTCTTCAAGCAGAAGAAACTAGTAAGTACGCGTAGAATTACAAAATACGAGCTATCTTTGAGGTAGAAATTCAAGGTAGTTGTGAAGAATGGGTGGGGAATTTTTCCACCCATTTTTCGTAGGGGATACCCTATATTTAAGCTATGTTAAATTGAAACTAAATTATCCTAGATGTTGAGAAAAACTTTTTTATTATTTATCCTGGTAGGTACGACTGCATTAGTATCTGGTCAAACGTTTAATGATGCCCTACGTTTTTCAGCAATCGACCCAAGTGGAACAGCTCGATTTATGGCCGTGGGAGGTGCCTTGGGACCACTTGGGGCTGACTTGTCAGTGACGGGGACCAACCCCGCTGGTATCGCTATGTTTAGGAGGTCAGAATTTACCGTTACTCCTTCTATGTTTTTATCAGGAGCAGATGCCCAACTTACCGCTGTTGGTACAAATACACGTGATAATCGATCAACCTTCAACTTTCATAACCTTGGTGTGGTGATGACCTCCGAACCTTCCGCTCGAGGTTGGAGTACTTTGAATATGGCTATCACACTCAACAATATTGGCAACTTTAATCGAAGATTCACCTATAGTGGTTCCACTAGTGGCACAATTGCCCAACGCTGGCAGGAGCTGGCTAATACCGCCGGTATAGATAATTTTGAGGCGGGTCTCGCTTTTGATGCCGGAGCAGTCTACGACATTGATGATGATCCTAATGATTACGAAATAGACTACGAAGGTGCTGAAGGACAATTGCTGGAAAAAGGACAAACCGTTACCGAAAGCGGATCTATCACTGAACTCAGTTTTGCTTTTGCAGCAAATTATAACGAGCGCTTAATGATTGGTCTTTCTATTGGTGTGCCGATTATTACCTATGAATACGAGAGTGTGTATACCGAGACAGATGAAAAGTCTCCCCTTGGAGGTAATGTTCCGTTTTTCGAAAGTCTTGAATACTCAGATGGGTATACGACTACAGGAGGTGGTATTAATGCCAAATTGGGTTTGATCTATCGAGTCAATCAAACCTTTAGGGTTGGTGGTGCAGTACACACACCAAGTGCTTATACACTAGAAGATGAATTTGAAACAAGTCTAGTGAATAATTACTTCGCCGATGCCGACGAATCGGGAGACTTTATTGGTGGAGAAGCTATGAGCACAGGCTTATTTGAATACGATTACCGCACGCCATGGCGCTTTTTTGGCGGTGCAGGCGTGATTCTTGGCCGGAATGGTTTCGTTACCGCAGAGGTGGAGCTGGTTAATCACGGTGGCAGTAGGTTTGGATACGACCAGTTTCCAGAAGATGAGGAAGCCGTCAATGCAGATATAAGTGACTTCTTAGATAATGTGGTCAACCTCCGCTTAGGTGGTGAGTTCGTTTATAATCAATTCCGGTTCCGAGGAGGTATTGGTACCTTCCCTTCAGCTTTTGTAGGAGACGATACGCGCCGAACTACCCTGAGTGCAGGAGTAGGCTACCGAGCTGAGACTTACTTCTTTGATGTGGGGTATCGATACTCTACCGATGAAAATCTTTTCTTTCCCTATGATACGCAAAATGCAGTACTGCAAGAAGTAAGTGTTGATTCTGGCCTTAGCCGTTTTCTATTGACTTTTGGAGCCAAGTTTTAATTAAAAATGCCCTATAAGCGTGAATGCGGAAGATGATAAACTATTGTCTTCCGCATTTTTTTTGAGTTTAGAGAACTAATTTAGGCGATCTTCGTTATAAATGAACGTCATTCATTTT
>JBCCAQ010000213.1:0-9337 GCA_039814735.1 Cyanobacteria bacterium P01_A01_bin.15 | reverse complement strand
GCAGATCGCGGTGCCAGTAGGGTCGTTTTTCTTGGCTGTGGGGATTAAAAAATAGCTGCGTATTATGAAAATAGATGTGCGTATTAAAAAGGTGGGCCAGTGGCCCAGTGAGCTTGCGAGGCGCAAACAGCGCAAAAAATTGCAGCCGTTCGTGACGGCAACCCTGGAAGTAGTGGGGATGGGTTAGCGAGTGCATATTGATGAGCTGTTGCTCAATCAGGGCATGGAGGTTTTCCCCTTGCCACTGACCATAGATGCGGTCAACGATATAGGCAATTTGCTCGATCTCATCCTGCTCAAAAAAGCTATCCAAAACGACGTAGCCTTTGTCCTCAAACTGCTTACTCAGTTCCATCAGCTGCGATAAAAACGACTACGGTCTACAGGGATAGTCTGCTTCTAATCAAAGTCTAATCATTCCCATGCAAAGGGGACGCAGAATTTGTCAGAATGCGATAAGCGACCTAGCCCCTACCCTATGAACAAGCCTGTTATTCTGACGATTGATGATGATCCCGCCGTACTCCAGAGTATTTCCCGCGATCTGCGCCGGCAGTATGGAGAGCGCTTTCGCATTGTCCGGGCTGATTCGGGGGCCAGGGCGCTGGAGGCAACCCAGCAGCTCAAACTGCGCGGTGATACAGTAGCGCTGTTTTTGGTGGACCAGCGGATGCCAGGGATGAGCGGTGTTGAGTTTTTAGGCCAGGGCTCCGAAATCTTTCCCAAGGCCAAGCGAGCGCTGCTGACGGCCTATGCGGATACCGATGCTGCCATCGACGCGATCAATACAGCCCAGCTGGACTATTATCTGCTAAAACCCTGGGATCCGCCGGAGGAAAAGCTGTATCCGGTGTTAGATGACCTGATCGAGGACTGGCAGGCCACATTCAAGCCAGAATTTCAGGGGGTAAAGGTAATTAGCGATCGCTGGTCGCCAAACTCCCATGCGCTGAGGGATTTTCTCTCGCGAAACCAGGTGCCTTACCGCTGGCTGGATATTGAGTCAAACCAAGAAGCGCAGCAGCTAGTAGCCTATGCCGGAGAGAAAGATAATCCCTGTCTCCCGCTGGTGCTGCTGCCTAGTGGTGAGAAACTGGTAAACCCCAGCACCGCTGACCTCGCCCAGCAGGTTGGTATGCAAACCGAAGCGGCAAAGCCCTTTTATGACTTGGTGATCGTGGGCGGTGGTCCCGCCGGTCTAGCAGCAGCGGTCTATGGCGCATCGGAAGGACTACGTACGGTCATGATTGAGCGGGAAGCTCCCGGTGGACAGGCGGGCACCAGCTCTCGCATTGAGAATTATTTAGGCTTTCCTGTGGGGCTGAGCGGCAGTGACTTGGCCAGGCGGGCAGTGACCCAGGCAAAGCGCTTTGGGGTGGAGATTTTAACCCCCCAGGAAGCGACGGCCATTCGTTTGGAAGATAACTATCGCATCATTACCCTGTCGGACGGTAGTGAGATTAGCTGCCATGCGCTGATTTTGGCGATGGGTGTGGCATGGCGACGGTTGAAAATGCCTGGTGTGGAGCAGTTTACGGGGGCTGGAGTCTACTACGGTGCGGCCCAAACCGAAGCGGCGGCCTGTCAGGATGAGGATGTGTATGTAGTCGGCGGTGCCAACTCGGCGGGGCAAGCGGCCATGTATTTCTCGAAATATGCGCGCCGGGTGCGGATGCTGGTGCGGGGTGAGTCGCTGACAAAGAGTATGTCACAGTATTTGATCGATCAGATTGCAGGTACCGCCAACATTGAGGTTATGCCGTTTCACAGTGTGGTGGAGGCAAAAGGCGGTGATCGGCTAGAAGAGATTTTGGTCAACGATTCTCAGACCGATGAAATCAAGACGTTTAAGACAAACTCATTGTTTATCTTTATTGGTGCGACCCCGAGTACCGACTGGCTTGATGGTGTGGTCCATCGAGATGGGCGGGGATTTCTCTACAGCGGGCCAGATGTTCCGAACGGAACGCTCTGGCCACTGGAGCGCGACCGATTTTTGTTGGAGACTAACGTGCCAGGAATCTTTGCGGTGGGAGATGTGCGCCATGGCTCTGTAAAGCGGGTGGCCTCAGGTGTAGGGGAAGGCTCCATTTGTGTACAGTTTGTACACAGACACTTGGCGAATGTGTAGCCGCTCAACTTCTTCTAAGGCGATCTGCCAGCAGTAGTTAGCTTTTGGATTCAAGGAGTAACCCCTATGGAAAAAGGCCGTTTAGAGGCATTTAGTGATGGCGTCATGGCGATTATTATCACCATCATGGTGTTGGAGCTGAAGGTGCCACAGTCTTCTAAACCAGAGGCATTACTGGATTTGTGGCCGACATTTCTTAGCTATGGGTTGAGCTTTCTGTATGTCGGGATTTATTGGAACAATCATCATCATCTCTTGCAGGCTACGAGGCGGGTTAACGGTCACATTCTTTGGGCAAACCTACATTTGTTATTTTGGCTATCGCTGATTCCATTTGTCACTGGATGGATGGGCGAAAATAACTTTGCAGCTTTGCCAGTTGGGCTCTATGGGTTTGTGCTTTTGGCCTCTGCGGTTGCTTATGCCATATTGAGTCGTACTTTGACATCCCATCCAGGAAACAGTCCAATCCTCAGTGAGGCGTTGGGTCGAGATATGAAGGGTAAGTTTTCCATAGTTGTTTATGTATTTGCAATTCCCTTGGCGTTTATGGCTGCTTGGGCTGCTTGCCTTGTATATGCTGGTTTAGCGGCGATGTGGTTTATCCCCGATCGGCGTATCGAGACTATCTTGTCTCGTAGAGCAAGGTAATATACAAATAGCTGCTGTCTGGTAATCTGACAAAAGGGACTGTGTAATGCAGGATATTCAATCCCCAGGATTTCAACCATTATCAAACTGCTTGGCGATTGCTTTACCGAAGGAATTGCTTGCTAACTGGTGCGATCGCTGGAAGGTTCAGGAACTTTACCTGTTTGGCTCAGTTTTACGAGATGACTTTCGACCAGAAGCCAGTGATATCGATATTATGGTGAAGTTTTCGCCAGAGGCTAGCTGGGGGTTTGAATTTGTGAGTATGAAGCAAGAATTGGAAAAGCTTTTGGTTCGCAAGGTTGATTTGCTGACAAAGGCTTCAGTTGAGAAGAGCGAAAACTGGATTCGTCGCCAGGAAATTCTGGAAACAGCGAAGCTAGTCTATGTCGCGGGATAATGCTTCCCTATTAGATATTTATCGGGCTGGGCAGCAAGCTGTGTCTTATGCTGAGGGGCTTGACCGGAGAAAGCTGGAGGCAGATGGGATGTGTGTATCTGCTGTTCTTTATCAGGTGTTGATTATTGGTGAAGCAACTAAACGACTTTCCCAAAAGTTACGGGATGAGCATCCAGAGATTCCATGGAACAATATGGCAGGTATGAGAGATATTGTGGCTCATCACTATGATGAGATAGATTTTGGTGTGCTATGGAATGTGCTCCAGTTTGGTATTCCTGATATGCTGAGGAAGATACAATCGCTATTGCCTACTGAGTCTGATCAAGAGGTTTAGAGTGAGGAATTTAGAAGCACTGGATAGCTTTTTAGAGGCTGGGCAATCATTCGAGGGCTGAGTGAGAAGTCGTATGATTCTGTAGATATGGGCAAGCCTAACGTGAAGTTTTCCCATGGAGTTAGCTCGGTAGGGGGTAATATGCAACAACCTTTTTTGGGTCAGCGAATTTCCGTCGTGGGTACATCTGGCTCAGGTAAAACAACCCTGGCGCGTGAGATATCTCAGAGATTACAAATTCCTCACTTGGAGCTAGATGCCTTGCATTGGGAGCCAAACTGAGGAGAGCCGCCAGAAGATATATTTCGCCAACGGGTATCAAATGCACTGATGGGCGATCGCTGGGTTATCGATGGCAACTATGGCAAGGTGCGCGATATCGTTTGGGGACGAGCAGATACTGTCGTGTTTTTGGACTATCCGTTTGGCTTGGTGTGGTGGCGTTTATGGCAGCGTACCGTAAGACGAGCATTTCAGCAGGAAGAATTGTGGAACGGGAATCGAGAAACAATTCGCCAGTCTTTTTTTAGCCGAGAATCTATTTTGTTATGGATGGTACAAACCTATTTCAAGCGGCGTAAACAATATCCTCAGCTGTTGAAGCGGCCAAAGTATCAACATTTGGATGTGGCTCATCTGCAATCTCAGTCTCAAACAAATGCTTGGCTAGCCGCTTTGAGGACTGCCACTGTTTAGCCCAGTGTTAAACCCGCTAAAATAGCGACGGGATCCTGAAAGCTTATGTCTCCTCCGTTCTCTTACCTCTCTACCTTTTTATTCTATGCCTGATTTTGCTACCTTTTCGTTGTTTCTCAGTGCTGCTATTGTGCTGGCGATTACCCCTGGTCCCGGCATTTTTTATGTGATGACCCGCAGCCTCAAGGGTGGCCGTGTCGAGGGCATTGCTTCAGCTATGGGTACTTCGGTGGGGGGGATGTTTCACGTTGTGGCAGCAGCCTTGGGGATTTCGATTGTGCTGGCGGCGTCGGCCCTGGCGTTTAACCTGGTGAAGTATCTCGGGGCGGCGTACCTGATTTACCTTGGTGTGAAGACTATTTTGAGCCGTGATGGCCATGTGGGCGGTGCTAATATCCGCAGTACGGGGTACAGACGAGCATTTCTTCAGGGGGTGACCGTCGAGGTTTTGAACCCCAAAACGGCGCTGTTTTTTCTGGCGTTTATTCCCCAGTTTATAAATCCAGAGGGGGTTGTGTTTGCACAGTTTCTGTTGCTGGGTTCAACCTCTGTTGCCCTGAATACTGGTGTTGACTTTATTGTAATTGCGCTGGCCGGTCCCATTGGTCAGTGGTTGGAGGCTAGCCCAAGGCTGCGGATAGGGCAGCGCTATGCGACGGGGACAGGCCTAATTGCGTTGGGTGGCTATGTGGCGTTAACGGGTGAAGGAGAGTAGCGATGCTTTGTAGCGATGCCTTATTGCAGATGGAGGCGTTTCGGGCGCTGCCTCAAGAACGTTTGGACTGGATTTGCGATCGCGCCGAACACATGCAGCTAGCCGCTGGCGAGGTGCTTGTCAAAGAAGGCGATCAGCCCCTGGGCTTCTTTATGCAGCTCAGCGGTCAGATCACCGTTAGCCGTCAGAGCAACGGTAGCGATATTCCCGTGGGTCGACACACAAGCCCGTCATTTTTTGGAGAGATTCAGGTACTGACGGAGGATTTGGTACCGGTAACCCTAACGGCGGACACAGCTGTTGATCTCTATCGCCTTAAGTGCCCGGACTTTCTAGATGTGATCCACAGCTGCCGAGAGTTTGAGCGCGATATTTTTCGGACCGTGGGTACCCGCATGCGGGGTTTGGAAACGTTTATCCGTACCCGTGAGAAGATGGCGGCGCTCGGCACCCTGTCGGCGGGGTTGGCCCACGAACTCAACAACCCGGCTGCGGCTTTGGTGCGGGTGCTCAAGGAGCTACAGCCCGCCGTGTTAGAGCTACAGCGGATGAACCTGGTGTACGGTCAGCGCCAGGTGGATGAAGCACACACCCAGCAATGGCTCGACATTCGCGATCGCGGCCTAGAAGCCATTGCCCAACCTGATAACGATCCGCTCGCCCAGGGCGATCGCGAAGATGCGCTGACCGACTGGCTAGAAGACTATGGTGTGGAGAACGCCTGGAAGCTGGCCGAACCGCTTGCCGCCGGTAGGGTGCAGCCCGCCGAATTAGCCGTACTCATGGACCGCTGGCGAGATGATACCACCGAGCTGCGAGACATGGGGCTGCGCTGGTTGGCCCTGTCATTTGAGGTGATGGGGATGGTCCATAGCGGGCTGGACGGGGCGGAGCGCATCTCCACCCTGGTGCAGTCAATGAAGTCCTATTCCTATATGGATCGAGCCGCCCAGCAGCGGGTTAATATCCATGACGGCATCGAAGATACGCTGCGGCTGTTTGCCTTTAAGCTCAAGCATGGCATCGTAGTCAAACGCTATTACGACAAATCCCTACCCGAAATTATGGCCTTTGGCAGTGAGCTTAACCAGGTATGGACCAACCTGATTGACAACGCCATTGACGCATTGGATGAGAGTTTTTCCGGGGAGTCACCGGAGATTATAATCCGTACCTGTCAAAAAAACGGTCGTCTGCGGGTAGAGATAGAAGACAACGGTCCCGGCATTCCGCCGGAGATTAAAAATCGGCTAACGGAACCCTTTTTTACTACCAAACCCATGGGCAAAGGATCGGGGCTGGGGCTGGATGTGTCGCGGCGCATTATCGAGAACCGCCACGGGGGAAGTTTGATGATTGAGTCAGAGTCGGGGCGTACCTGTTTTGTGGTGGTGTTGTCTTTGTAGGGGGGAGTGCTCCTGGTTTGTTACTGGCCGATCTTGAGCCGATACCCCATGCCCCTGACCGTTTCGATATAGCCGCTGCCTAGTTTTTTTCGTAAATGTCGGATGTACACTTCAATAATGTTTGAGCCCGGATCGTAGTCGTAGCCCCAAACCCGGTTTAACAGCTGTTCTTTACTCATGACCTGCATGGGATGTCTGAGTAACACTTCGGCTAGCACAAACTCACGGGCCGACAGTTCAACATTGCGATTGCCGATCCACACCTGGCGGGTAATTAAATCCAGGGTTAGCTCGCCCACCCTGAGCTGGGTTTCGGTTTGGCGGGACTGGCTGCCGTGGCGATCGCGCAGCTGTACTTTGATTCGGGCCAACAGTTCTTCAAAGCGAAAGGGCTTGGTCATATAGTCATTGGCTCCCCCTTCTAGGGCGGTGACAGTTTCATCGACGCCGTCTCGAGCTGTTAGCACAATCACGGGCAGTCGCTCCCCTTGCCCCCGCAGCTCGTTCAATACGGCCAACCCATCTTTGCCAGGCAGCCCCAGGTCCAAGATCATCAGGTCAAAATCCTGGCTGCGGGCCAGCTGGGCGGCCTGATGGCCGTCTTCCACCACCAGGGCGGTAAAGCCGTGGGCTTTGAGACCCGTCTTTAAAAAGTCAGTGATGTGAGGGTTGTCTTCGGCGATGAGAATGCGGTTCATGCCTGTCTGTCCTGTCTATCTCCGGCTGGGCCGATATTTCTAGGGGAATCACTAGGGTAAAGGTGGAGCCCACCCCCAGCTCACTGGAGACGTCCACATGGCCGCCATGGGCTTGAACAATAGCGCTGACAATGGAAAGTCCGAGCCCAGCGCCTTCAAACTGTCGGTTGTTGTTGGTAGCTCGCGCAAAGCGTTCAAAAATTTTGACCTGATCCGATTTGGCAATGCCCTCCCCTGTATCCCGTACCCAAAATCGCAGCACACCGTCGGTGGCAACCGAACCCAGAGCAATGGTGTCGCCGGGCTGGGTATGGCGAACGGCATTTTGAACAAGATTCATCACCGCCTGGGAAAATCGCTGGCGATCCATAATCACTGGATACAGCCCTTTGGCCTCTAGCTGCCAGGTGCGATCGCACGTCAGCGAGCGCGCCTTAAAGAAAAGCTCCTCCGTCAGCCAATCAAGGTCTTCGGGTTTTAGGATCAAAAAATCAGGTCGTTCGGCTTTGGTCAGCAGCAGCAAATCATTGACCATCCGGTTCATCTGGGCCAGCTCGTTCATAATTAGCGCGATGGTTTCCGGCTGCTTTTCCGGTCGGTAGGGCAGTAGCTCAAGCTGCCCTTGAATCACCGTAATGGGTGTCCGTAGCTCATGGCTAACGTCCTTGAGAAATTCCTGCTGGCTGTCAAAAATAAACTGTAGCCGGTCCAGCATTTCATTAAACGTGGTGGCTGTCTCTGTGATTTCATCCGAACCCTGAATGGGAATCCGCTGGGTCATGTCGGAGGCCGTTATTTTGCGGGCGGTTTGGTTCATTAGCCGCAGCGGCGTGAGCAGTCGACCGGCCATGGTCCAAGCAAGGATAAAAAATCCCCCCAGCACACCCGCCGATACCTTGAGCACCAGCCCCATGACTTCTGTTCCCGACCGATAGGCCGTTGTTGAATCATAGATGGCAACAAATACTCCCTGGACTTCACCGCTGGTGACCAACGGTTCCGCAATATAGAAAAACCGGTGATCTGGGCTCACAATCCGCTGGCGTTGGGATGTTTCAAGGCTAGACCACTGCTCGATCAGGTGGGGGTACTGCTGCAACAGACCCGGCAGAGACTGGTTTGCCGGATAGGGCTGACCGTCGATGAACATCAATAGAAATTCATTTTCAGCGGTCACATAGCTGGCTAAAACCCGATCAAACAGCCTGGCGGCATCGGTGCTGGTCAGCGGACGGTGGCGTAACGGCTCAGTCAGTCGCTTAAATCGCTCTGCTTCTTCTACTATGGACGCCTCCGCATGGTCGTCTATGCGGCTGCAGTAAATTTGCCGAGTGACCCAGACCGCCATTCCGGTGGTACCTACAGCCAGTAAAAAGTACCAAACCAACAGCCGAGCCCGAATATTTCGAAAGTGCATAGACCACTCCACCATTGTTCTATGGGTCCTACTCCTTAGAATACTGGGCTGTCTCAGTCGGGGCCACCTGACGGTCTAAGCTAATGGGGCCAGCTCCATAGGCAAACGCCATCAGCAGTCCGCCAATGATGGCCAAATTTTTCATAAACTGGGTCATCTGGCTGGGATCGGCAATGGGATTGTGAAACACTAGGGTGGCTGGAATTAAAAACAACATTATCAAGACGGCTCCGATGCGGGTCTTGTATCCCAAAATCAAGGAGGCTGCGCCTGCCAGCTGAAAGAGAATTGTAAAAACAGTCACTAAAGCGGCCAGGGGGAGCCCGGCGTTGGCAATTTGCGCTTGGGTGTCAGCAAATCCGGCAATTTTGCTCAGACCGCTTCGCAAAAAGATAACGGCCATAAAGGTTCTAGCCACAAGGGGAATATACTTTTGGGCATTCATGGGAAAAAATCTCCGGTTGTACTGGATAAAAAACGATGGCAAAAGGTCTAACCCGTGGGGGCCGTTGGATGGAGGGAAATGCCGGGGGTGTCTGGGGAGGGCTCCGTCAGGATTAGTCGAATAGCGCGATCGCACAGTCCATAGCCATGGAACCAGCTCAAGAGCACCAGCAGCCGATTACGAAACCCTGGTAAGTAAACCAGATGAACAACAAGCCACATCAGCCAGGGTAAAAAACCAGTCAGCAAAAAAGGGCCAACTTTCCCCACCCCCGAGTAGCCGCCGATAATGGCCAGCCGACCTTTGTTGAAATAGCTAAAGGGTTGAGGGGTTTTGCCATAAAGCTGTCTGCGAATATTGCGGGCCACGGCCACCCCCTGCTGCAGAGCTTCTGGTGCCACCCCCGTCAGCGGTTTGCCATTGGATTTAGCATAGGCCAGG
>JBCCAQ010000278.1:0-6827 GCA_039814735.1 Cyanobacteria bacterium P01_A01_bin.15 | reverse complement strand
GTGGGAAACGATTGTCATGCCGTGGGTACAGTCCCTGGTGGCGGCCCTGTTTATGCTGATTTTACTCCCGGTGGAGCAGGTGCCCTGGGGGGTGACGGTGGTGTCCGCCCTGCTCATGCTGGGGGTATTTGGTCTGGTGCTACGGCAGGTGATCCTGGGTTGGCGGGCGGCACCGGCCCTCGATCTATTAGCGCCCCTGGTTAGCTACGGGCTGGTGGTGCTGGGGGTGATGCTGACCGTTACCTATGGTTTAGGGAAAGACCTGACCCTGGCCCCCCGGTACTTTTTTATGGTGTATCCGGCGGTCACGGTGATTGTGGCCTTGGCCCTGGCGCAGCGGGGGCGCTGGGTGGTGGGTCTTGCGATCGCGGCCGGTATCCTTAGCCAGGTGCTCATCAGCTACGATGTCGCTCTGCTCAAACCCTATTTACCCGGTCAGGTGGGGCGTCGCCTGGGGGCAGATCCCCAGGCCAAGGTTGTGCTCGTAGCACCCCAACGGTGGAGCTACCGAGCCCGAGCCCTGAGCTATGTGCTAGCGATGCCTCAAAATGCCCCTACCCAGGTGGCCTTTACAGAGCCCGCCACCACCGAGTCCTGGCAGCCCGCTCTAACCAACGGCGACGCTATCCCAGCCGGAGAGTTGGCCCTCTGGCTGGTCGAGCCCAAACGTCCGGCCCCTTTTCCCCCCGTCGTTGTATTACCCAAACAGGTATGCTTGATCAGCGGTGAGCGCGTCAACACAGAAGGGACTCGACAACAAAAGTATCAGTGTCGTCCAACCCTGCTAGACCGCTAACCTATGCCAGCTTGAAGAGTTTCACAAATTACCCATGGTTGCCTTTGCCAGTGGCTATACTCGATCCTGAAGAAAACAGCCCAGCCCAACGCAAAAGGATAGGCATAATGACGTTTCGAGTTTTGAGTTACTTTACCCAATTAAAGCGAGGTTCTCTAACCACCTTAGGAGCCCTAACGGCGGTCACATTAGCCCTGGTATCCACCCCGGCGTTGGCTGGCGATCCGTTTCGCTCCGGTACAGAGCACGATATTGGCCCCCATACTGAGGCGGCGTTTGAATCCTTTTTTAAGCAGGGCGACTATCTCAGTACCCGAGCTGCTCTAGATCTGGCGCTGGATGCCGAAGCCGATGAGCCCCTAGCCCACAGCATGGCGGCTTCGATGGCCTACTTAGACCAGGATTGGGCAGCCCTTGAAACAGCGGCCTCACTCACCAAATCAACGGCTGAGACCCTGCTGGAAACCGATCCTTTGCGGGGGCATATTTACTCTGCTGTGGGTATTTTTCTTGAGGGTGCCCACCTTATGAGTACCGAGGGTGTGGCCCGTAGTACGCCTGCGGCCCTGGCTAAGCTGCAACAGGTATTTGGTCATATTGGTGAAGCAGAAAAGATTGACAGCGCGGATCCAGAACTCAATCTGGTCAAGGGATTTATGGACCTAATGCTGGCGGTCAACCTGCCCTTTTCCGATCCTGAAGCGGCCATCGAACGGCTCTCCCAGTATGGTAATCCTGGCTATTTAGCCTATCGAGGCGTTGCCCTGGGCTATCGCGATCTAGGTCAGATGTCAGATGCCATGGATGCGGTAAATCAGGCCCTGGAGACAGCACCTGAAAACCCGGAACTGTTTTACCTTAAGGCCCAGCTCCATCGACGCCAGGAACAGACCGATGACAGTATTGCCATGTTTGATAAGGCTCTAGAATACGCGGCTCAGCTTCCCCCTAGCCTGACCCGTAAAATTTATAAGGAAAAGTGTCGTACCGAGGGAGGGTCCCACGAAACCTGTGGCCAGGAAGCCAGCGATTTTGTTGCGGCCCTCGAGTAAAAGATAGCGTCAAGACCCCAACCGTTGATTTCTTGGGGTAAACGGTTGGGGGGCCTATCTACCCAGAAAAAATAACCCAAAGCTATCAGCATTAGCTGTGTCCTATGGGCGCAAAGCTATATTAAGAAATATAAAAGAGCAGGCTGTTTAACCCTTTAAAAAGTAGCAGCCCCACTGATAACTAGCCGTTAGGGCATTCAATGGAGCTGGAGACGCAGTTAGGAGGTATCTTGTTTAATACCTTAGCTGTCGAACCCATTATCGGCGTCTAACTTAACAAGTTCTTAACCGTTACTAAATAAAAACAGGGCTGCGATCCATTAAGACCATTTACTAAAATAAATAATCAATGCAGAAACAACCTTTTTGTAGACAGAAACTGTTGTATTTGTCACATTAGAAGAACGTCTGGGCTTAGCCTAAGCTAGGCAGTATGCCTTTAGGGGCCTGGCCTGTTTGCCATATCTGGTTCAGCTAGCTGAAAACCGACGAGAGGGTCAGCGGTGGTTATTAAAAGTGTTAATCCGGCGACTGGCAAAGTTTATAAAACCTATTCTCCCCTCACCTCAACAGAGCTAGACCAGCGTTTGGCGGTGGCGATGGCCCAGTATCAGCGCTATCGGTGGACGTCGTTTAGAGAGCGCGGTGACTGGCTGCGGGCCGTGGCCACCTATTTAGAAGAGCATGCCGAGGCTTTGGGTCGTCTGATTACCCAGGAAATGGGCAAACCGTTGGGGGCTGCGATCGCAGAGGTCAAAAAGTGTGTCTGGGTGTGTCGTTACTATGCTGACAATGGGGCAGACTACCTGGCCGATGAGCGCTCAGATATTGGCTATGTGCGCTACCAGCCCCTGGGGATCGTCCTGGCGATTATGCCCTGGAACTATCCATTTTGGCAGCTCTTTCGGCAAGCGGCTCCGGCGCTGATGGCCGGCAACGTCGTGCTGCTCAAACCGGCTTCCAACGTACCCAAATGCGCCCTGTCCCTAGAACAGATTTTTCGGCGGGCCGGGTTTCCCGAGGGGGCGTTTCAAACCCTGCTGCTTGGTACAGACCAAACAGCTGCCGTCATCGCCGATGAACGGGTGCAGCGGGTGAGCTTTACCGGTAGCGGACCGGCGGGGGCTCAGGTGGGTGCGATCGCAGGGCGGCACCTAAAAAAAGTGGTGTTGGAACTGGGGGGAAGCGATCCCTTTATCGTGTTGCCCAGTGCCGATCTCACATTAGCGGTAGAAACAGCTGTGACCGCCCGTTTACAAAACAACGGTCAGTCCTGTATCGCGGCTAAGCGGTTTATTTTGGTTGGCAACATTGCCGATGAGTTTGAATCCCGGCTAGTCGAAAAATACGAGACCCTGGTGGTGGGCGATCCCCTGCAGCCTGAAACAGATATTGGCCCCCTCGCTACGCCGTCTGTTTTGCGCGATATTCATAGGCAGGTGCATAATTGTCTCATTGCCGGGGCCAAAGCCTTGGTAGGCGGCAACTTGGAAAAACTTAGGGCCAGTCTGCCACCCGAGCTAGAACTAGGCAACTTTTACCCACCGACTATTTTGAGCCACATACCCACCGGTACATCCGCTGACCAAGAAGAATTTTTTGGTCCGGTGGCGCTGCTGTTTCGAGTTCCAGATTTAGATGCTGCAATTCAGCTGGCTAATGATACCTCCTTTGGCCTGGGAGCCAGCGGCTGGACCCAGGATCCGAGTGAACAGCAACGTTTGATCAATGAACTTGAAGCGGGAGCTGTCTTTATTAACAGTATGGTCAAGTCCGACCCCCGTTTACCCTTTGGCGGCATCAAACGGTCGGGCATTGGTCGAGAATTGGGCCGCCATGGCATTTTAGAGTTTGTCAATGCCAAGACAGTCTGTGTGAGTTAACCGTACTCTATCAGCGGTAAAACCGGTAAACTAGTCTTTCTATTTCCCAGATCTTCCCCAAGATTAGTTCATCCCCCACAGCTTGCCCAATGAGTATTGGCTCAGTCCAGACCCAGTTTTTTCACCTCGACCATGCCTTTCCCCTAGAGTCAGGAGACTCGTTTGACTCGATCACCCTGGCCTATGAAACCTACGGTACGCTCAACAGCGACGCTAGCAATGCCATCCTTGTCTTTCACGCGTTAACCGGTAGCCAGCACGCCGCCGGTATTAATGAATCAGTGCCAGGGGTTGCACCACTCTGGACCAGTGAATCTGTTGTCGGCTGGTGGGATGCCTTTATTGGACCTGGAAAAGCATTGGATACGGAGCGTTATTTTGTTATCTGTGCTAACTACCTGGGTGGTTGTTATGGGTCGACGGGTCCCCGGTCCACCAATCCACTCACGGGTAAACCCTACGGTAGTCAATTTCCCCAGGTGAGTGCCTGGGATGTCATTCGTAGCCAGCTAAGTTTGCTGGATGCCCTGGGTATTGACTGTTTGCATGCTGCCATTGGTGGGTCCCTTGGCGGTATGCTATCGATTTTACTCGCTACCCGCTGTCCCCATCGTGTCAAAAATGTGTTGCCAATTGCGACCGGGTTAGAAACAACCGTGCTGCATCGGGTACACAACTTTGAGCAGATTCTCGCCATTCGTAACGATCCAAAGTTTCAAGGGGGCGACTATTATGAAGGAATGCCCCCCAAAGACGGTCTGTTGTTGGCTCGGATTATTTCCCATAAAACCTTTGTCTCGCTGGCGGTGATGGAAAAACGGGCAAGACAAGAAATTACGGTAAAGCAGCCGATTGACCAGTTTTATAAACTGTCTAACCCAATCGAATCTTATATGTTTCATCAGGGCAAAAAATTTGCCGAGCGCTTCGATGCCAACAGCTATTTACGAATTATGGACATGTGGCAGCGGTTTAGCCTCAATGCCCAGCAGCCCGATCTGTTTGCAAACTGTGCCCACCAGCAGTATTTGGTTTTTAGCGTAGATTCCGATGTTTGTTTTTATCCTGAAGAACAAAGGGTTATTGTCAAAGCCTTAGAAGCGGCCCAGATGAATGTGAAGCACATAACAGTCCATTCCGATAAAGGTCATGATTCTTTTTTGTTGGAGCCCGATCTCTATGCGCCCTATATTCATTTTGTGCTCGGTTGAGGGATCTGCCAAAAAAATAAAATCTCCGGGGTGGGGAAGGGTTAAAGGGAAAGGGGAAAGGAGCTATTGGTGGGTACCTTATTGATCAGCATCCCAATCTCGCTGTAACGGAAGGTGTAACAGGTTTGTAGTCCGTGGGTTTAGAAAAAAATAGCGCCCTATGTCATTTAGTAGCATCTTGACACTGTTTGGCACAATGTTTGTGCTAGCCATCATTCCCAGTCCAAGCGTATTTGCTGTGGTCGCCCGCTCTGTTGCGTCGGGCTTTATCCACGGAGCGATTACCTCTATCGGTATCGTTGTTGGAGATTTTATTTTTATCCTACTGGCTATAGTAGGACTATGGACCATCGCTGAAACCGCAGGTGGCGTGTTTTTTGTGGTTAAGTATGCGGGGGCTGCATACTTGATCTATCTAGGGATATCAACGTGGCTATCTAAACCCAGCCATACCCAGGACATTGGGGACCTTAAGGAAGTCTCTTGGCTGTCCAACTTTATGTGCGGGCTGTTGATTACCCTGAGCGATCCTAAGGCAGTTTTATTTTATGCAGGGTTTTTACCAGCCTATTTAGACCTCTCCAGCATCTCTGGTCCTGAAACAGGGATAGTCCTGCTCAGTGCGGCTGTGGCCGTAGGTAGTGCAAAGCTAATATACGCCTATTTAGCCGACAAGGCCAGACTGTTGTTTAGCCGTGGGTGGGTACAAACAGCGATGAATATCTTAGCCGGGAGTGTCATGATCGGCACGGGAATTTTTCTTGCTATTACGGTTTAGGGCCTTTCAAATATGAAGCTCATGTTTTAGCCAGGATAGTTTTGTCCAACCGAGAATGGGATAACTTATCCTTTTAGGATTTTGTCGCAGCGCGCAAAATCCTAAACTGCCTCACCAACCGTCCAAATACCCTGCTATGAGGGATAGCATGAAAGGTTTTCCGCCAGGTTGTAGGGCGACGGAACGCCCTGCCCATGGGAAGTCCCGTTTGCGTTTGGGATAGCGTATATACTTCCGGAAAGGGAACTCGGAGGGACCCCACGCAGCGGGTTTTGCGAATGGTCAACCCCTCAAGATCTATAGGTAAGCACAGATCAATCGCGGCATAGGCTGCTTGGGGCTTCCCTTCTCTTCGGAAGTACCAAGCTATCCTGTCTAGGCATATTGGGGTTTACCTTACTATTCATGGGATCCTAGACTCCCCTTTCGGAAGTAATCAAGTTATCTCAATCAGGCATATTGGGGTTTCTCCGAAAGGAGGCTGTCGTTCCTTGCAACATTTTAGGTGGGGTGGAAGTTGCGGTGAGGGCAAAGTATATGTTGTTGCACCCAACCATGAACTTGTTTTTTAACGGCTCCTTAACGTCTGTTGGTTTGGGCGCTAGCAGTCTCATCCGTTATGAGCAAAAGTACTCAGCGATAGGCTGGGTGCCGCCCACTTTTGTAGTCCTCACCCTAAGTCCCTCTCCCAAGCTTAGGAAAGGGCTTTAGGGTGAGGGCTCTCGCCTATTAATCTACCCGTACCCGCCGGGTCAAAATCGCCATCACCTCATTGGGGCGACCGGTCGCCAGTGGTCGACTCCAGTCATTGGGTTCGGCGTACTGTTTGGTATGCAGGTCTAAAATGGTGCGCTGCACGGCGGTGAGGCTGCCCAGCAGCAGGTGTCGCACGTCCTCAAAGTCGTGCTCTGGGAGCGTTTCGGTCGAAACGGTAGGGCAAACGGTGGACGCTGTCGCGCCCTGGTTAGCATCTTGAAACATGAGTTCTGATCTCCTAGTAAACGTATGGAAACGTGAGGAAAGCAGAACCCAAGGTCCATCAGCGCACGGATCATCACGCCCTTTTTCCGTCCACACCGTGAGCTCACGAGACGTACCGTGCGCACG
>JBCCAQ010000250.1:0-7956 GCA_039814735.1 Cyanobacteria bacterium P01_A01_bin.15 | reverse complement strand
GCTGGACATTTTCAGGCATCAAAACAGAAAGCCAAATAGCTTACAAAATCATTCGCATATACGATGGCCATGTACTATCCGACCCAGACTCTGAGGCCATACTATCTACGCTAATGAAACAGGGACATACAAAGCCAAATGCACAAAACTTCATTGAGGATGTTGACAGTGTGATCAATCAGCAGCAGACCTGCAATGACCTTATTGATACAGCATTTAACCAAGCGCTTGAAGATTTTTATATCGATAACGAGAATCGCTGCAATATTCAAGAAAAGAGTGCACGTGCCTTTGCCGAGCGTAAACAGCATGAATTAGAATCTCGTTTGGAACGATTTCGCCAAGCAGGTAAAAAACAAATCATTCCAGCAACTGAAGGACAGCTTAGAAAAGTTAAGCGAGAACTTGAAGTTCAGCTAAAAAATATTCAAGAGAAACGTGATGACCTGACCTGTGAGCCAAAACAACTGGCAGCTGGTGTGCTCTTCGTCGAAGAGAAAATCGGTTAGTAAGGTAATTCATACTCTCAGCTATTGGTATTTTCTAATGCTAGGGGTGCGATCTCGCCAGCGCTGACTGGTCAGTTTGCAACCAATAAGGTCAAACACGTATACGTCATCAACAAGTCCCGACTAGCCACACTTTTGAGATTGCTAGGATGAATTCCTAGGGTTTGCCCCGCACACCGTTCAACCGTTTTAGCTATTCTCCAAATATTCAACCTGAAAGGACGGTACTATACCGCCTCAATCTAAAAATAGCTACTCTGGTAGCGTACTGTTGAATAGTATCCCATGACCGCTGGCAGTCCTCCCCCAAGCCCAGAAAGCACCGTGGCCGCAGAACGAGGCAACGAAAAAATAGCTGTAGAAATTAAAAGCTTTGTTAGTGAGTCAGATATCAGCTCCTTTCATATGGCTCTTGGTCAATATCTGAACTATGCCCAGGCATTAGAAGAACAGGAGCCGGATAGAATAATTTTCTTGGCGCTACCTGCTGCTACCTACGAAGACTTTATCCAACTTCCCTTCATTCAGCGTGCTCTTCAACGTTATCAGGTCAGACTGCTCGTATATGAACCAGAACCAGAGGAGGTTCAAAAATGGATAAGCTAACTCTGTATCGAGACGCGATCAAACAAATCCTGACGGAACATGCCGGGACGTCTTCATCTACCGAAACAGTACAGACGCATCTTATCTTTGATGATGAGCGGGGACATTACCAACTAGCCTACGTCGGCTGGCAAGGCAAAAAACGAGTCTTTGGCCCTGTCATGCACTTTGATATTCAAGATGACAAAATCTGGATTCAATATAACGGTACTGAGGATGCCGTAGCTCAGCAGTTAGTGGCTCTAGGGGTGCAAGAGTCGGATATTGTTCTCGGTTTCCACTCAGAATTTAAGCGTCAGTTTACTCCCTATGCAGTGAGATAATTCTTGGGCTTCGATTTCGCTCTGCTCTGCAACATTCAAATACTACAGGCGTAGTCTGGTTGGGCTGTGCTCGCTCAGAGACTGGGCACTAGCCTCCGGCTTTGCAGTTATCCCAGCTCCATGTAACAACGTATAAAAACAAGGGATCACAAACAGCGTCAGCACCGTTGCCAGCGACAGTCCTGAAAAAATCACCACCCCCAGGGGCTGTAAAAATTCAGACCCTTCTCCCACCCCCAATGCCAGGGGATACATGCCCAATACGGTAGTAATCGTTGTCATCAAAATAGGCCGCAGCCGCTGGGGAGCCGCTTTGAGCATGGCGGTGGCCCTACTACACTCCTCGATAGTGTAAATCCGGTTGGCCAGCTCCACTAAAATAATCGCATTGTTGACCACAATGCCCACCAGCAGCACCGCCCCCACAACAACTGTGGCACCAATGGCCGTCTCGGTGACATACAGCCCTAAAATCCCCCCCGCCAGCGCCAGCGGCACCGTTAACATAATCACCAGCGGGTCGATGAGGGAGTTATACTGCACCGCCATCACCGTAAATACCAAAAAGACCGCTAGCCCCCCTAACACCCCCAGCCCCTGCTGGATCGACTCATTACTTTGGGCGCTAAAGCTAGGTAAACGGGTCACCCCTGGCGGCAGGGCCACCGTTGCCATGATCTGATCCACTTCATCCAGGGCTTCACCAAGGCTGGCTGCTTCCGCCAGGCGACCCTCAATAATAAATACCTGGCGCTGACCGATGCGCTGAATTTCGCCGGGGGACTGGCCATCGGCAATGGTGGTCACATCGCCTAGACGCACCTGGGCACCCAGCAGCGGCAGCTGAACCAGCTGAGCCGGATTTTGCACCAGGCTATTGGGGGTTTGCACCCGCACATCTATCAGGCGATCGCCCCGCTGGAGATGGGTGGGTACCGTTCCTGTCAAGATAGTTTCCACCGTACGGCCAATCTCCTCTGCCGAGATATTGACATCAGCGGCCCGCTCCCAGTCGGGGCGAATCTGGATTTCTGGCTGTGGCGGGTCGGCGTCGGGAAGATAGCTGGCTAGGGTCGCCTGGTCGCCCAGGACATCGAGCACCTGCTGCCCCGCCTGGTTAAGCAGATCCGTATCGCTGCTTTGTAAAATAATATCCACATCGCTACGCACGGGAGAGTTGCTCAAAATTAGACCGCGCACTGAACCGGGCGACACCCGCAGCCGGGTTTTGACCAGGTTTAGCTGCCGTAGGGACTGGTTCATCCGGTCCGTAAAGGCAGCCACGTCGGTACCTGGTGTCAGGGTCAGGGTGCTAGACCCGCGTAGGGCATTGGCAATGCTGGTGCTACCAAACAGAAATCCACCGGAGGTGCCAAACACATACTCGGTTTCTGGCTGGGCTAACAACAGCTCGTCAACGGCGGTCATCACCGTTCGGTTTTCATCCAGCGTGGTACCGGGGGGAAACTGCACCCGCACATTTGCCTGGCCGTTGCTGATGCTGGGTAAAATCTCCTGGGGAATCTGTTGCACCATGGCCCAGCTACCACCGCCAAAAATAAGTAGGGCCGCCGCCACCACTATCAGTCTGTGCCGGAGCACCCATACCAGCGCTTTGCCATAGCGCAAATTCAGCCCCTGGAGCCGCCGATCAAACCATCGAATCGGCCCCAGTTTGCTGATGCCGCTGGATGCGTTTATTGCCAGTAGTCGTGCGGCTAGGGCCGGTACCACCGTTAGCGCCACCACCAGCGACGCCGCCACCGCCAGACTAATGGTAATCACCAGCTCGCTAAACAATAGCGAGATAAAACCGCCCATGAGCAAAAAGGGCAGCACCGCCACTAGGTTGGTGGTGGTTGATGCCACCAGCGCCGACTCCAGCTCCTGGCTGCTGGCTTCGGCCTGGCGGGCTACGGGCTGGTGGCTGCGGGATACCCCCTCGGCAATGTTCTCTAGCATGACAATGGCATTGTCTACTACGATGCCCACCCCCAGGGCCAGCCCTCCCAGGCTAAATACATTGAGCGATAGGCCAAATAGTCCTGAGAGTAGTAGGGTAACCAGGGTAGCCAGGGGAATGGCCAACACGATGATAAATGTTTGTCGTAGGGAACCGAGAAACATGAGTACTGCAACGGCTGCTAACGCGGTGCCAGTCAGACCGGCGATGACAACATTGCGGATAGAATTTTGAATAAAAATAGATTCATCTAGGGTGACGTTTAGGAGCATATCGTCAGGGACTAGATTTGAGGCTTTTAGCTGTTCTAGTCGCTGTTTGATGCCGTCGACTACCGCAATGGTGTTAGCGGTTGGCTGTTTTTGAATGCTAATTTTTACTGCGGTTTGACCGTTGAGATTGACAAAAATTCTCTGGTCTTCAATGCCATCTACCACGTCGGCAAAGTCTCGTAAATAGACCTGCTGGTTATTTATCTCAAAGATCAGGTTACGAATCTCGGCGGCATTATCAAACTGTCCGGCTACGCGCGTCAGGGGTTCGCTGGTGGGGCCTTGGATACGACCTCCGGAGGTATCGAGATTGCGCTCTTCTAGGGCATCGAGCACATCGGTGATGCCGAGGCCAAGGGCCTGCATGCGAGCCGGGTCAAGGTTTATCTGAATCTCTTCTTGCACGCCTCCGGATACGTCGACGCTGGCCACACCGGGTACGGTGGTTAGCTCCCGTGCCAGTTCTTCGTCAGCAAATACCCGCAGCTCCATGTCCTGCAAGGACGGTGAGGTGAGGGCGATTTCGTACACTGGCAGCTGGGACGGGTCAAACTTAAACAGTCGCGGTTCGTCAACCGTATCGGGCAGACGATTGCGGGCACGGTTGAGGGTGGCTGTGGCGTCATTGAGGGCCTGGTCAATGTCGCCCCCCGGTTCAAAATAGAGGTCGACGCTAATCCGACCTTCCCGCGTTTGGGAGAAAATTTGGACGACGCCTTCGGTGGCGGCAAGGGTCTGTTCTAGGGGGCGGGTGACTTCGTCGATGGCCACCTCAGGGGATACCCCTGGGGCATCAACCCGCACACCAATGCGGGGGTAAGTGATTGAGGGTAACAGATCTACTGGCAGCTGGGCGGTAAAAAAGATACCCAGGATAATCACTGCCACCGACAGCATCAGGGTGGCAATGTGGCGTCGAATGGCGAGACGGCTTAGGCTGGTTTTCATTGTGCTGTAGCCTCAGACAGAATACTCAGGCGTACGGGTTGCCCTGACTCTAGGGGACGATCGCTATCTACGACAAATGACTCGTTGGGTTCTAGTCCGGAGAGAATTTCTACCTGGCCTTTGCGCTGCTCTCCCACGGTGACCGGGCGGGCGACCACGGTCGGTTGGTCAGTGTCCTGGGTAATGACAAAAATGGTGCTGTCTGTTGCTCCGGTGGCCAGGGCACTGGTGGGGACGATAACGCGTTGGTCGCCCGGTGGTGTAAAGGTGACCCGAGCTAGCAATCCGCTGCCAATGCGCCCGTTGGGATTGGCCATGGTGACTTCGACCGGCACTAGCCGCGAGGCGGTATCGGCAACGGGGGAAATCCGGGTGATGCGACCGGCAATCGGTCCCAGGTCGGGAAAGGCATCCAGGCGAATCTGGGTGGGTTGGCCGATGGTCAGCCGCCCGAGATCTAGCTCGGAAACTTGGATGGTGACCGTGAGGACACTGAGGTCGCCTAGCTCCAGTAGAGTGGCACCGGGTTGGACGTAGTCACCGGGGTCGACCAGCCGGGTCAGGACAGTGGTGGGCAGCTGGGAGGTGCCGTTGGGGAGTTGCGATCGCAGCTCCACCCACTCCAGCTGTTCTTGCGCCTCCGCCACCACCGCCCGCTGGGCATCCACCCGTCCTGTTGCCGCTGCTATGGCCTGCTGTCGTGCTGCAATCTGCGCCTGGGCCGAAGTGACCGCCTGTTGGGCATTGGTCAGGGCCAGTTCTGCCGCCTCCGCCGCCTGTTGCGAAATCGCCCCCTGATCGGCCAGCTGTCGCAGCCGATCCGCATCAATTTTGGCCTGGTCCCGTGTAGCCTGGGCCTGGGCAGCGGCGGCCTGAGCGTCGCTAATAGAAACCTGATTTTCCGCCACCTCCGAGCGCCGCGCCGACAGTTCCGCCTGGGCTTCATTCACCCGAGCGCTTAGCAAGCCGCCATCGATCTGAGCCAATAGGTCACCTGGTTGCACCTGATCGCCCACATCCACCCTGACTGCGATTACCTCACCGGCAGTCTGGGCTCGCAGGGCAATCTGCTGCTGTGGTTGAGTGGTGCCCGTATATTCTAGGGCTGGTGCCAGACTGTCGGCTTTGGCCAGGACGGCTTCTACGGCTGGCGGCTGGTCCGATATGTCGGGGCGGCCCCCTGCCCCCTCATCGGAGGATAAGAAACCACAGCTAGGCAGCAGGAGCAATACCCCCAGACCCGTTATTAATTTAATGCTGTGCTGAATGCTTGGCCGAAGTCCTGTACGCCAAAGGGTCATCGCTATGCCGGGCAGTTTACCCCTACATACTAACCATATTAACTTTTGTTAATAGCGCGGGAGCATACAAATTATCAATGCCACGACTTGAAGTAAGTGCGAATCAACAATGTCTCCATCAAATCTGTTGAGTTAGATTACCGACCGATGCGTTTATCTAAAAAGTCTTTACCGATATCACCACTGTAGTCATTCGGGTGCTGCCAAGGTCGACCGACCCCTAATCCCTCTTTATTGCTCGCGAAACTATTTGACACGAAAAGCGACATCGCCGTTTCATCATGGTCAGGACAGCTAAGAAACGTTATGAAACCAGCTCAGCTCGGTGTACTGAAATACCATGTTTTGTAAGTATTTATACCAAATTCTAACTGAAGCAACAAGCGTGGGCATCGACTTGGTGTTGTCCCGCGATGTAGCACATACGGATCTCCCACAAGGCCAAACCCAGCCTGCCCTAAAGATGTAACAACGTTATTTGTCCCATACCGTTTTATCAAAGCTTGATCTGAAATACTAGCAATGCTTTGACCAATTGCCTGATGCCACAAACTACGATTGCGATGTGAACCTCTCATATACACATGGGGACCACTTTCCAAATCTACATCGGTAAGATAAAAGAAGAACTTGAGCGTTTTATAGTCGTTAATATCGCAATGTAGGACCTGGGCAAGGCTTATTTTCTCTTTATGTGTTGCTATACGAGGAAAACTCCACATAAGCTCACCTCGATGATATCTTGGCTCATGTCCTAGATACTTTGCCGCAATTTCCCTAATCAGCGAATCGTGTTTCAGGTCTTGGAAAACTTCACACGATTCATGGGTATCAAAGTAGCTAGCCAGTTTGATAGAACGGCCTAAAGCTAATTCAACCTGCTCTCTTTCATCGAACTTAAACTCTATTGACGAATCTCGATCGCCATAGCATGGATTTTTGTATGCAAAATTCAGCAAGGACTTTAACGTATCCGGTTTCAGTGTAAGGCCCTGGTAATAGCCATCTTTTCTAAGAGTTTTGTGAATTTTATCAAGGTTATCACTTAAGGAAATTCTATTAGAAGAAGCCGTAGATTTATCAATGTCTTTAGAGTTCAAAAAATTCTGGCGGGTTCTCCATTCTCGTACAAATTCAAATCTTGCTAAATACTGCATCCAAAAAAAATTTGGATCTTCAAATAAAAGGAGTTTACTTTTAGCTAAAAAGCTGAAAGCTTTAGAATAAGCCTTCGAAAGGTTTGACATGAATTCTGATAATGAAGAATGTCCAATCACTTAAATTAATATTATTTAAGTGACTAAAATCTACTAAACCTTTTCTAGGTATGAGTCTAGAAGTTCTATGTCTGTCAATAAATTATTGACGTTTGGATACGTCATATATTAACTACTATAGTTTTTGATTTGTAAAATAGCAGCAAAGCCATTGTGTATGTTTGACGAATATTCGCCTATAAAAATCTCAAAAACTAAGGGCTAATCCAGACACTGATTCTGTCTAATATAAATTGCATACATTCCCTGTTAAGAAGGGATTCGACGACCTATTAAGCCAATTAAGACTGTGTATAAAATATCTCCAGTTTAGAAATACTGAATCTTCAATTCAAAAATATGGAATTTAACAGCAGGCACCACTTTGATAATGAAATTTGCGTGCATAAAATGCGTACTATCTAGTAAATTTCCGAGGGTTAGTAGGTATTTTCGGGATTTGGTATGGGTATGAACTTGATGGAGATGTTCAGGGATAGGGCTTGATACTCGTTACATGATTGCTCGACTAAATCAGCAGATATGAAAACCCCTGCTGCAGAATAATTCCTACGCTATCCTATGCCTATTTAATTCTAAAAACGGGGCGCTGGTCCGTAAACAGGGCCTTGGTGTAGGGCGTAATTAAGTGTTGTGGGATGGGTGTTTCAAAGAGCTTTTAGGGACTGCAGGAAACAATCCATCAAAGCGTTGATTCACCCAGGCGACTCTGAGAATCAAGAGATGCTTGAGACCGGGCTCACTCCAGCGCATGCCG
>JBCCAQ010000254.1:0-7752 GCA_039814735.1 Cyanobacteria bacterium P01_A01_bin.15 | reverse complement strand
GGTGAAAAACTCTGGCGTATGCCCATGGAGGAGAAGTACTTCGACGGGCTGAAATCGATTGTGGCAGATATGAAAAATACGGGTCCCCGGCCGGGAGGCTCCATTACAGCCGCTCTATTTCTCAAGCAGTTTGTTAAAGACACCGCATGGGCACATCTAGATATTGCCGGGCCGGTATGGAGCGAAAAGGATAATGCCTACAACAACCCTGGTGCAACGGGGTATGGTGTACGCACTTTGGTGCAGTGGATTTTAGAAAGTGCTTGATGTAAAGCTTTTCATGTCCCTACTGTTGCAAGCCTGGATGTAACAGTAGGGACAAATCTAGGAGTTAGCTGACTCAAATACAGATTCATTTACTACCACAGGAACCACAGGTAGCGTAGAAGACTGAGCGTCTGATTCAGGATGAGGCGTTACTGCTGGCTTGGGTAGCCCTTCTTGCTCTTCTCCCACCATTTCTTGACGACAGCTTGGACAATACCAAAATACTTTACTTTGCCTGATGTGACGCAGGAGTGTGTCTTGACAAAGGCTACAAAGCTGGGTGCCCTTTTTTGATGAGATATTAAGCAAGTTTTTCATAGGCCGCCGCATCACACAGATACGTCACTGACTATCTTAAGGATGCCCAGGCTTAGGAAAAATTGCTGTAACTTTACATGTATTTCTACAAAATTTAAAGATTCCCGTTTCATAACATGAATCTACAGGCCATGGGGATCGAGACGACCCATCATAAGACGTTTGCAAGCAATGTCAATGACGATAGACCTGGTCTAGTTCTCATATCTCTCTGGTGGTTTTAATCTGTTTTATAACCGGCTCAGTCAGGCTAAACCTGAGCGCACGAGTGTCGAAGCTAAGACCAGGCATTAACGACAGTGAGGGCAAATGAAACGCATTGTAAAAGTTGCCACCGGCACCCTAGCCATGACGGTAGCCATCGGCGCGGCAGCGCTGGTACAAGCAGGTGGATGGGCTAATCTCAAGCTACGGGCCTATGCCTTGACCCAGGTATTTCATGACCAAAGTCGTGAGCTGGGCGATCTGCAAAAGCAAAATATCAGCCCCGGAGAGTATACCCGTATTGAACTAGAGCAACTATTTAACGGCGGTCCGCCCAAGGACGGTATCCCCAGCATTGACGCGCCAGAATTTGATACAGCAGAGTCCACACCGTTTGCAACGGATGACATTGTGATCGGTATGGTAGTCAATGGCGAGGCCAAAGCCTACCCTTACAATGTGCTGAACTGGCACGAGATTGTTAACGACCAAATTGGTGGTGTCAATGTAACGGTGAGCTACTGCCCGCTGTGTGACACAATTGTGGCCTTTGACCGAGGAGATACTACATTTGGAGTATCAGGCAAGCTCTATCAGAGCTGCTTAGTGATGTATGACCGGGCAGACGACACGCTCTATGCACAGCCTTGGGGCACTGGAATCGTTGGCCCCAATGTGAACCAGCAGGTGGATATGCTGCCTACGGTAAAGACAACCCTGGGGCAGTGGTTAGAGCAGTATCCTGATAGTCAAATTTTGTCGACGCGTACTGGGTATGATCGCAACTATGAGGGCTATCCCTACGGAACCTATTACACAGATGAGCGCATTGTGTTCGACGTGCGGAATCAAGATCAGCGAGAGCTACATCCCAAGGCGATTGTTAGCTATGTCTGGGAGCCCGATGGACAGATTCCCCACAACAGATTTTCAGGCGACAGCCTACAGTTTGTGCATGCTGAGCTACAGCAGCAGGGCAGTCAGGAGGCTGAGTTAGCGGGGCGTACGGTGCGGGCGCGGTGGGATGAAAGTTTTGAGACTGTTATAGTTGAAGAGCTTGATGGGACTGTGATTCCCAGTTCAACAGCTTTTGCATTTGTTTATCCCGCCTTCTACGGTGAGTAGTGGGAGTGAGTAGTGGGGGTGAGTAGTGGGGATGGAACCCTGCTGATGTGACTGATGCTGTTAATTTAAAGAAGAAATCGCTTATCAAGAAACAGTTTTTACTGGTGACGGGATAGTCTTATCTCGGACCTTTTCAAAGTGGACACTGACAGCAGCTGCGATGTTGTCAGCCTGATATGGAGAGAGTTTTTATGTTGGCTTTAGGCGTCTCGATCTCAAAACCGTCAATCTTACAATCGAGTTGCGATCGCACAGCAACTCCTCAAAACACCCCAGGACAAGGTGCAGGAATACCTCATTGGCTCATTTCGAGCTTGATTATAATCTCTACCCAGCGACCCTTTCGACTCTGCTCAAGGGCCGCCCACTGACTCACAGAAATCTTCTAAGGAAACAAAATTAATTAGGTTCCACTATTGGATGTACAGACGTTCCATGGAACATCTCTCCAACATTAATTTTTGGATCTTATAAAATCCTTATTCCTAAGCCTTCAAACAATCCATTCTTTAGCGCGCCCTACTGCTCGCTGCCATATCTCAAAATTTTCCTGCGCTGCTTTTTGTCCCTTGCCAGGTTCAAAGGTTTTATCAATCTTGCGGCTATTGACCAGGGCCGTGTAGTCATCCCAAAAGCCAACCGCTAGACCTGCGGCAAAGGCTGACCCTTGAGCCGTGGCATCCAATACGGCAGGCCGCTCTACGGGAATGCCCAATACATCCGCCTGATACTGCATCAAGAAGTCATTCTGACAGGCACCGCCATCTACTTTGAGGGTAGTAATCGGCGTACCGCTGTCATCATTGATGGCCATTACGACCTCGCGGGCCTGATTGGCAATCGCCTCTAATACTGAGCGCACCATGTGAGCCTTAGTGGCCCCTCGGGTAATGCCCAAAAACGCACCGCGAGCGCCCATATCCCAATGGGGAGCCCCCAAACCGCTCAGTGCCGGGACAAAATAAACACCGCCATTATCTTCAACGGAGGCCGCCAAGGGTTCACTGTCTGCGGCGCTGTCAATAATTTGTAGGCCATCTCGCAACCACTGAATACAGGCCCCGGCGGTAAACATACTGCCCTCTAGACCATAGCCCAGGTCATAACCGTCGTCTTTTTTGGCCGTAGTCCAGCTGATGGTGGAGAGCAGCTGGTTATGGGACCGCACAATTTCCTTGCCGCTATGGGCGACTAAAAATGCCCCGGTGCCGTAGGTACACTTTAGTAAACCGGGGCGATCGCAACCATGGGCAAATAACGCCGCCTGCTGGTCGCCTAGAATGGCCGCAATCGGAATCTCTACCCCTAGCAAACTTGGATCGGTGTAACCAAAGATCCCTTGGCTGGGCTTGATTTCCGCCAGTACTGACTGGGGGACACCAAACAGATCTAGTAGCGTCTTGTCCCACTGCTGCGTCGCCAGGTTCATCAGTAAGGTGCGACTGGCGTTGCTGTGGTCCGTTGCGTGTACCTTGCCGTCTGTTAAATTCCACAACGCCCAAGTGTCAATGGTACCAGCCAGGACATTGTCCAACCCCTTGCCTGATAGCTGGGGCTGAACCTGATCCAGCAGCCACCGCAGTTTTGTACCTGAAAAATACGCATCGAGAAATAGACCACTGCGCTCATAAATATCCGCCTTGTGGTCTGCCAGCTTGGCACACATATCCGCCGTTCGCCGGTCCTGCCAAACAATGGCTCTATGTAAGGGTTTACCCGTTGTTTTATCCCACAGTAAACAGGTTTCACGCTGTACCGTCAGACCGATGGCAGCAATATCGCTAGCGCTGATATTTGCTTCGCCCATGGCTGTTTTCATCGCCCATTGAACCTGCTCCCAAATTTCTGTGGCATCATGTTCTACCCAGCCTGGCTGAGGATAGTACTGGGTTAGCTCTCTGTAGGCTTGACCCACAATATCGCCTGCTTTGTTAAACAGGATGGCGCGGTTGCCGGTGGTGCCCAAGTCCAGGGCCATGACGTACTTTGACATTGACGATTCCTCGTTGGAAATAGGGAAGCAGTGAATGATGGGTAGCGTTTAAGGATGGGGGCAGCCCACCCATTACTCGATTACATTAGGTTTTCAAACAGACCGATCAGATTACCCTCGGGGTCGCGGCAGTAGGCAATTTTGAGGTTGAAGTCGCTATTTTGGGTGGGGGGCTCATCAAAGTGAACGCCTGAGTGCTTTAACTGAGAGTAGGTGCTGTCGAGATCGGTGATGGTGAAAATAAGAACAGTTTTGTCTTGGCCATCGACGATAGCAGGTTTATCGCTAGTGTGGATGATGGAGGCCATTTCCTTTTGATGAAATAGGGAAATGGTCTGGCCTGCCGCCTCAAATTCGGCGTAGCTGGGACTTTCTACGATGACCGTGAGACCCAGGAGATCGCGATAAAACCTGCAGCAGTTGGTGATATCTGACACCAGTAAGCGCGTAGACGCAGCTTTGACATCCATGAAAAAATCGATCTACTGAAAGAACTCCACCTATTGTGTCGCGCGGTCTCTTGGGTGGAGGAAATTTGCAAAAGTCTTAGGGGAAATTAATAAAAGTTGGAGAATGGCAGGCAAAAAAAGGGCAGGGCGGATAGGCTCGCACCTACTGCCAACTCAGTTCTCTACTAATAGGCAAAAAAAAGAGGATGTGTAATCACACTCCTCCCTAGTAAAACTTTTAAAGTATCGTTTCTTTTGGCTACCAGCACGGCTTAATAGATCGGCACCGAGAGTTTCTAACCGGGTCAGGTTTGGCGGCCATGTTCTGCGGCTTAAACCATTTCTAATCGTCTTGCTCTAGTAGTCGGGACAGCTGCCCACGAATAGCATCGAGTTTTTTGTCGACTTTTGGAACGGTGAGCAGACGCACCTCAACCTCGGCAATATTGTCGATGCGGGTGGTTTTTTCCCACAGTTTGCGTTCAACGTCGGACTCAGACTCGTAACGGAATGTAATGGTGGTAGCGGTCACCTCCAAGATTTCCACGTTTTTAAACCAGCCATTGCTGCTTTTTACATACAGCCACACGCTACCTTTACCGACAAGTTCTTTGAGCTTCTTTTCCATATGAACATTCCCCAGACACTGCACAGGTCTACAAGAGATAATGCTGTCTTTTCTTAAGATTGATTTTATAATCTTAGCACTTTGAAAAGTTGTATGTAGGCAAAAAGATAAATGTTCTATAATATTCAAAATTCTCTTCGAGAAAAATAATTGATCTGATTGTTGCCAGAGAAAAATGTCGGAGAAAAACGGCGGCCTGGTGGGCAATGTCAGACAGCCGTTTTAAGCTTTAGCCTTAGGTGCCGCCGTAGGACTATTTTTTCCTTTCGAAGAGTATCCCCTGACTGTCTTTGAGGGTGAAGCGTTTGAAATCTTTGGGGGCGGTGTCAAAGGCAAGATCGGGGGTTGCGATCGCAATCTCCCAGTCATCCATAGGCAGCCCCAGCCATTCCTCCAGCTGAATTTCCAGCGGTTCTCCCCCCATGTGGGCCACCATCAAAATTGAAGATCCGTCTGATTTGTTGGGGTTGCTACGCAGACCGTAAAAAACAGTCCGCCGATCGTCACTAATGCGATTAAACCGGTCGTATCCGGTCATATTGTCCTGTAACCAAGGCCGGCTGCGGCGATACTGTCTCAGAGCCAGGTGAAAGGTGGCAATAGATTGATCAATTCGCCCATACGAGTAAGAGACGTTACACAAATCGTGGCCATCTTCCATAAAGGCCATGGCGAACTTCTTGAGCTTAGGCACATCCAAATTCGCCAAAAACCCCGACAAAGAAGACTCGTTTAGCTCACTCAGGGCCGGTAGTTCACAATTATCAGTGTCGGGACCCAAACACCGGCTGCAAATAGCGGCGACCTCCTGCAGGTTATAGTCCGTTGCCACCATGGCATCCTGCAAGGTTTGAGAAAATTCCTGCAGCTGATGAAAATTATGGAATCCCATCTGCTTGAGCTGGGGGAAAACCTCCTTCAACGCATACATCTCCGGTTCAATCTGCCAGTCGAGAAAACTAATTTCCTCTGAGACCACCTTGACGCCATACTGATCGTCCGTATTTCTAAAAAATCCCCAGGGAGCCCCCACATTGGCATTGATAAAGTCCATGGGCAGTCCTGGGCTAAAGCCACAGACCCAGAGCTGGGTAGCTGGATTGTTATAGGCTTTATGCAAAACCTCCGGCAGGGTTTTACCCAAGTTCCAATTGATCGGCTGATTGGTCTGCACCTGGGTACCCCGACGCACCGTGTCATGGTTGCCACAGCCGGTAATCCAGCGATTGCCCTGAAAGATAACCTCCCACACCCGACGCCATTTGCGGTCCCAAAACCCTTGGAGAGATGGCGTATTATGGGCAAAAATCAGCGGCCCCCACTGAAATGAATCAGGCTTTTGTTCGATCAGCTCTCGGTACCGGGAAATGGACTCCCACCCTTCCTGGGGCCAGGGGCGACCATCCTCAAAAATAGTAAACATCAGCCGCCGATAGCCATTGATATCCTGTACTACATCGCTCATGGCTAGCAGATAGGCATCGTCTTGCTCAACGCGGTCCGTCAGGGGGTTAAAAAAACGAAAGTCCTGACCACCATCTACGCGGACACCATCGGCCCCTGTATTGATCTTACGCCGCTGCATCTCCAGCAAAATCGCCCGTACCTGCGGCAGCTGGTGGTTTAAGTCTTGACCATACATATTGGGACCCTTAAAAAATTGGTGAGTCAACACCTCTAGGGCCTGGTTATCGGCATGGCCATAGACCAGATCGTAAATGAGTTGGATCGGCCCTTCCGAAAAATTGTGAAGCGTAGCAATAAAGTCAATTACCTCATCGGGGCGTAAACTGCCCAACACAGCCGGATTGGTGGTCCCCGACCCAAGGATCGGCACGTCATACCCCCAGTTTTGCGTGTTACTCTTTCTCAGGGTTGCCTGAATGGTTTCTGGGGGGGTATCGGTCGAGTGATTGTCTGTAGAGGAGGGCTGGGCTGACTCATCAGGCTGCGACAGCGTGACAAAAAACTCATAGTCCGCGGGGGAATCCTCACGGCGATACTCAATAGTAGGCACCACCGGCAGCAGTTGAATGGCATCGTAGCCAGCGTAGACAGCTTCCTCAGCCGTCAGCTCTTCACCCACGGCCAGCTTGTCGGAGATCCGCTGATAAATCGCGGTAAGGCCTTCAAAAGTCCCCTGGGGAGATGCCGTTTTAACATGCATCTGCAGAATATTCGTCGGTGAGCCTACACGGGGAATGGTGGTGTCGCTGTAGCTACTGCCAGTACGACGAAAATAGCTACGGTCTGCCCGCTGACGCTGCAGCAGGCGCATATCGTATAGCTCTGCTGGTGCAAAGATGCCGTAGGGCAAGGAATAGGCCAGGGGATCCCGAATGATATGAACACGGCCATCTCGATCGGTATAGCGCAGCCAGTAAAAACAGCCCGCCCGCTGACGCCGACCGGGGCGCATACCCTCAATTACTCCCCAGACAAACTCCCCCTGTTTCACCAAGGGAATTTGCACATGTTTAAAGGTAACGGTTTGTTCGGGCACACGAAAGTCAATATTTTCTGTTGGCGTATAAACCTCCAGCAAGATCCGGTTTTCGGATTGAATAATGTCACCCGTGAGATCGGGGGTCCAAAAGCCTACCTCGGTGAGACGATCGGCCCGGTAATGGGCTCCCAGGCGTCGGGCAATTTTCTGAGCCTTTTCAAAGAAGGTTGCTTCCGATCGCTGGATGCTTTCGGCCCACATCAGCAGGCTTTGGGTTTCATCTTCGACTAGTTGAAGTTGTTTGGGGGGAGCAGTTGCAATC